>ONGM01000247.1 GCA_900317365.1 uncultured Planctomycetota bacterium | reverse complement strand
CCATCTTTGACCGTTTTGCATCCCTATCGATTTGTTATTCAACGACGAGTATAAACATATGTGTAAAATTCGACTAATCCCGATGATATTTGTTCTGACGGTTGCGTTCGCGCCGTCTCCAGCACAGTCTGCAGAGGACAAGTCTGGACTTGTCGACGTCACTATTGTAGACGGTAGACTCGCTCCTGAAAAGTTTGACTATGATGGCGGAGAAAAGGTTCGCGCCGTTGTTGAAATGGCGAACATTCTCGGTGAAGAAAAGAATCTGTTCGACGCGTATTCCGCCCTGCAGGCAGGTCGAGGTAAAAGTTTGCTCCTTGGTTCTGAGTTTATGGACGTAATGTCGTTGCTTGGGAAGACGGAGCCTGACGAAAAGCGCAAAGCTCTCGACGAGTATTACGCTTCTCATGGACAGTATCCAACCGCGTTGTTCGGCGAAACTCTTTTCTCGGATTTTCAAGGCAATGATCTCGTTGTTAGGTCTACGATTGAAGGCGTCGAACTCAATAATCTGTCCTTAAATGAGAAAGAAGTCGTCGTGTATTGCACGAACGGTTACGTTCAGTATCTGATCGCGCGAGATGAAACAAACGCCGAACGTTTTCTTTATAAGGAAGCGCGCGTTGTTAAATACGGCGCTACCGAAGGTTTAGTCGTTCGTTTCCAAAGAGGGCGTTTGGAACGCGCCGCTGCTTGCGTCTATCCTGTCGCGCCGAGCGGAAGAGTGTGTCTCGGCTCTGCGGAAACGAGCGCCGACGCTAAGAAAGTTATCGTCGATCATACTTTTGCTCCGGAGACGATCGTCGGGCAAGTCGCTGTTTTTAATGGACAAGAGGTTCGCTTCGTTTCGCTCGAGAAGCCGATTCCGTACGCTGAATTTGATTCTTGCAATTAAAAGCGCTTCTTTCTTCACCTTGGAAAAACAAGACGTCGCGCGTTTTGTATAACGTGTTTTATACGGACGCGCGACTTGAGATAAAACAATGAATAGAAATAAAATATATAGTATTTTCAGCGCCTCGATACGCGTTGCGCTGGCGTCTATCGTTGTCCTCATCGCTTTATCGGCGGGGGCATTTGCAGACGCTCCGGGCGAATTGAAGTCGGATTCCCCTAAAACGGGTCTCTTGACGATTCAACCGTTTAAACTTCCTTCGGAAGGGCTTTTGGACGAAGAACGCGCGTGGCTAAACGGCGTTCTGAGAATCGTGAAAATCTTGTCGGAGTCTGCCTCTTTTGACGAAGCTCTTGAACAAACAGCTGGAATACCGCATACGTTGTGGTCGGAGATTGGCGAGTCCGTTCCTTTTGATTCCATCTCGTTTAAGAGAATACAAGACGTTATTTCGGGACAAAATCTATTCGGCGTTGATCTAATATCGTCGAAAGGATCCGTCAATCTTACGTTAAACTATCTTTGTAAACGTGATTTGCAAGAATTAATCAATAATCGCAAGACGATCTATATTGAACCAACGGCGACATATTGGGAACTTATGGACGTCAGTATAGTGACGTTTGGAAGCAAAGAAACGTTTAACGCGTATATTCGGGACGACTACGAACTTATTGATCCGACAAAACCAATCGATTTCGAGCGCCCTGAAAAGTCTTCGAGAACCTGGTGGCATTTGAGCGAAATTTGTTATAATTTGTCAAAAGTCGAAAATACGCCGCTTGTCATGAAAAGAACAAATATTACCTCGCAAGATCTTAAAGAAATGACACAGCGCGAACATGAAGAAATTTATTATACTAGACGCCGATGCTCTTGGAGCGATCGGGAACTCATGCGTGAAATGAGTTTCGATACTCCTGTCCCGCGGTCTTACTTTTACGGAGAAGACCATAATCCCAAGAATGACGACGACATACCGGAAATAACGCGGAAACATGTGAGCGTAACTTGGGACGATTGATTCCGCCGGCGCAGGTTAGAGCAAACGGCGAGACTGTCGTTTGCATACTTGACTCCCTGTTTTGAAGCTTAGAACCACTACCGTCGGACGTTCTTCATACGCTTATTGGGACTAGACAAGCGACGAGCGCAACGGTTCGCGCGCTTGTGCGCGCCGCTTGGAAGGTTTGAAGCGCTTTTCGATTCGATCGCGTCGTCGTGCCGTCGCAGTTTGCGCGTCGCTTTTATCAGGATAGGCTTGGCGTCCTTAGCGACGTCGTTCCACCGATCGGGCGGCGCCCTCTGTCGCCGAAGTGGAGTTGCAGGAGCTAACATAACGACAATTGTTCGAATAGAAAGAGACGAATCGACGGGAGAAACAATCTTTGAAGCGCATACACCGGCGGACTTGGGTGAAGACTTAATGGTTTCGGAATATGGAAATCATGGTGTTCGAGGTCTTTTCTCAATTGGCGTTAGCGTAACATGGTAGGAATAGCAAGAATTTTACACCAAGAGTCGAGCCGCTTGGCGTATGTAGTAAACGTAGGTGCAACTGATATGGTTAGAGAGCGTCAGACGGTTGATTTATGCCGTTGTGAAAGCGCGACGTTACGCAGTCGAACGGGTTGCAGTTCAATGAAACCTTTTGGGAAGGTTTTAGTCGTCCGGATTCTATTGGTTTCATTATCCCTACTGGGGTACTACGCGGATTTTCGAACCAACAACGTTATGGCTTCGGAATCGAAAAAGCTCGGTTTCCTTGGTTGCGAGCCGATCGAGATTGATTTAACGAACTTTGATGCGCGTCAGCGAGCCGCCGTTGACGCGGTTAACGCATTTCTTGAGGCGCAAAGCCTTGAAGAAGCGATGGTCGCCCTCAATAAGAATCCTGCGGAAAGCAATTCATTTGTCGAGACAAAATCGGCTTCTTCGCGTTTTGGAACGGCTTTTGCCGATTCGTGTCAAAACGACCACGAAAGTGAGGACGACGAAAGCGAGCCCGGCTTACGGACGGACTTTGTTCGGTTTACAGGCGTTAGTTTAAACAAAGGTTCCGGAGCGGATCCCGATTCTTTTACGCTAAACGCGTCGTTAAGAGGTAAATCTTCCGATATATGTTTGGGGAAGATTACGGCGTCGTTTTATCGAGACGCCAACGGTATTGGGCGTGTCGCGAGCCTTACTGTAGAAACAATAGCGTATCAACCGACGAAGGAGAGGAGTATTGGCAAGTCCTCCAACGGAGGCAGTCTTGCCGTTGTTGTTCAGAGAGAACCGAAGACGTTCGTTCATTATGAAATGACTATCGCCGAGGAAAACGCGGCGTCGTCGCAAGCGGAGAGCGACGATTCGAGTGAAACGATCCCAAAGCCGGTTTTCCAAGTTGCCCAGATCGCTATCCCGAGTAGCGGCGTCTCAGAAGAAGAGAGCGCCGTCTTGGAAAACGTTCAACGCGTTGTAACGTTCATGAACGAACCTCTATGTTTATCGAGAATCTTTGAACGAGGTTTTTCAATGGACGGCGAAGAATCGTCGGAGAATAAGGAGCTGGTTCAATCATTGAACTTTAAGGACGGTGATCTTGATATCAAAAACGTTTATCACCGACGTCCTAAATCGATGCGCTTGAAAACAACGAAGCGCCAAATAGAAATATCGTTATCGCTTCCGTATAACGGTCCGTACGACAAATATGAAACTGATCCCGATTCGCCGGTTCGTTTGAGCGTGTCCAGCGTGAAAATTGAGAACTTTGATGCGAAAGAATCTCTGTATTTAACATTTCATTCGAACGGAATGTTAAATGAACTCAGTTATCGAATTCCAATTGCTCAACTTGGCGTTGATCTTTCAGAAGAAGAGGCGCTTGCAGACAAGGCATTATACGATACGTTTGGCGGAATTCCGTGCAAACGACAGGCAAAGTGGAATACTGTGGGCGAACTTATTCGAGACGAAACGCCTGAGCCCCCACAGGAATTTCATAAAAACTTTCGCGGTTTATTGCCGACGATTATGGGAATAACGAGCGTAACGTCGAAATAAAACTTGCTTCGCGTTCGGTTTAATTCAGAATTTATGAGGTAGCGTAATGACGCGTATAAAAGCCTTACTTTTGCTTATCGCCGCGTTTGCGGCGGCGCTTAGTTTGTCTGGCGCCCAGTCCTATGGGGATGAGATAGGTTTTGTCAACTCCACTAGGATTGCATATTCACCTGAATCCTTCAACTTCGTTGGAGCGGAAAAAATCCAAGCCGTTGTCGATATGGCAAATATTCTGATCGAAAAACGGAATATAATCGACGTGTCGTCCGCGCTTCGGAACGGTCGCGTTACCGCCGTCTTGAACGACCAAAGAAACATGAATGCGTCGTTTTCCTTTGACAAACCGGATAGCGTTGACGCTCAAGGCGACGGAACTCCTAAGAACGATGATATGAGCTATGCGAGAGCTATATTTGGGCGAGTTACAGCGGCGTTAGACCCCTTTTTTAACGATAATCCCGTAATTGAGGAAATTGATTCGTATGTCGTAGCTCTTAGCGTTAATAAAATATCCGACGTTGAAGAAGAAGCGGTCGTTTACTGTTCCAACGGTTTCGTGCAATATCTTATTGATCTGTCCTCAGGGGAGAAGGGCGTCTACAAAGAAGCGCGCGTCGTCAAATACGGGTCGACTGAAGGATTAGTCGTCCGCTTCAATGAGTCAGGTCAGATTGAATTAGCGGCTAATTGCCGTTATCCTATTGCGCCGACAACGAGAGCGACTCGCGGCGTCGCAGAAACAACAAGCGATTCGCTAGAGAAGAAGATAATTGTGGACTCTTCCTTTTCGCCTGAGTTTATCGTAAACAGCGTCGTTTCCTTTCACGAAGGCTCCGTTCGTGTTGTCAAACTTGATAAGGACGTTCCCTATTCGAAAGAACTTGTTTTTTAGTTACCACAGACTTTCGTCGTTAAAAGTGTGGCGTCCATATTTCAATTTTGTAAGCGTATGGCCCGACGTTCGTCTCTTGGCGAACGCCGAGCTTAATAGGATATAGATATGCATATTCAATCATTAAGTCGTGTTCTTGTATCAACGGTCGCATTCGTCGCACTGATCACGACCAGCGCGTTAGCCGACGAACGCTCAGAATCTACGGGTCCTTGTCAGAAGACGTCGCTCTTGTCGATTAAACCCTTTCATTTGCCGTCGGGTTTGTTGGACGAAGAACGCGTTCTTTTAAACGCTGCTCGGCATGCAGTCAACATTTTGCCGAAAGTCGCCAACGTTGACGACGCGATAAAAGAAACTCGAGGAATACCCAAGTCCATTTGGTCTGAACTTGATGAAAACGCCGTGTTTGATACGATTCTCATAGAGTTCGATACCACCCTATTTAATGATCCGAACCAAGTAAACGTATTCTTTGTTTCAGAAAAAGGCGGCTTTGCAATTGAGTTGCGACGTTATAATTATTTGCAAGAAATGTTAGAAAATAATTTAGAACCGGACGACGACTGGACTCAACCTACAGAGCCGGTATTCTGCGTCAACCAAATCAGATTTTTTACTTTTGGTAGTAAAGAATGCTTTTACGCTTTTTTCTACGCCAATTCTGCGCGAGTCAGTTCGATTGAGCATGGTGATTATCGAATTGAGCAAACGACTCCCTGTAAAGGTCGCGATTACGTTAGTTCGAGCAAAGACTATGTACGCCTCTTGGTAGATGAATGCGACGCAAGAGTGTTTTATTATCAAAAAGGGCGCGACTGCAATTGGAATCGTAGCGGTAACGTCGTCAGTGATAAGACCCTGGATTCGCCGGTTCTCAAGTCAACGCGCGACGATTGGCTTAGACTCTTAGATGACTAAACGGCAATATACGCTCTTGCGAACTTTCATAATCCTCCGCCCCTGAAAGAAACGTTATGTCGCCGAGCATTCTATTTTCGTCGTACCATAGCTATTTGGACTGGACAAGCGGCGCGGCGAGGGCGACGCGCGCGACGCTTCACGCGCTCGCGCGCGCCGGATGGAAAGTTCGAGCGCTCTGCGGGTCGTTTCTCGATTCGACGACGGCGGACGAGCGCGAGTTCGTTAAGACGATTCAGTCGGTCTGCGCAAATCCGAAGGTATCGTCGGGCCGTTGCGTCGTTCAGGGCGTCTCGACGAAATTTCGCGTTTTCCAGTTCGACGACGAGGGAATCGAGGCGACGCTTTTGCTCACGGCAGGCGCGTTTTCAGAAGCGGTTCCGCGTTATTTCCTTTCGAAACCTTCGGGCGACGTTTTTCTATCCCTCCTTTCGACGGAATTATCGCAACGTCCCGTCGACGTTTACGCGACGTACGGCGGGTATTGGGCGGCGTCGCTCGCCGCGACGTTGGCTAAGGAACGCGGCGCGCGGCGGGTCTTTATGCTCCATAATTTTAGCTACGAAAATCGCGAACTTTTCGAGCGATTCGACCGCGTCGTCGTACCGTCGCAGTTTGCGCGTCGCTTTTATTTTGACCGGCTCGGCGTTCGTTGCGACGTCGTTCCACCGATCGGGCGGCGTCCTCTGCCGCCGAAGTCTCCTGTCGAACGCCAGTACGCGACCCTCGTGAACCCGGCGGTCGAGAAGGGCGCCTTTTTCTTTTTAGGGCTGGCGCGGGAGCTGAATCAACGGCGACCTGACGTTCGCCTACTGGCGGTGGAAAGTCGCGCGACCTGCGAACAATTTCGCAACGCGCCCGACGTCGCTAAGTTGCGCAATCTCTATAAAGTGGAGCGGGCGCCGAATCTCGATCTCGTTTACGCGAGTTCGAAAATGACCTTGCTCCCTTCGCTGTGGAACGAATCCTTCGGATTGACGGCGTTGGAAAGCGCGTTGGCAGGCGCGCCTGTTCTCTGTTCCGATCGAGGCGCGACGAAAGAATGCGTCGACGAAGAAGGGAACTCGCCGCTGGTTCTTCATATTCCCCCGCGATTTGTCCAAAACGTCCCGATTATACCGACGGCGGAAGAAGTCGAGCCTTGGGTCGAGCAAGTCGTCAAGATATGGGACGATCCTGCGTACGCGCAAGCGCAACTTGAATCGCAACGGAAATGCGCCGAACGTTTCGCCCCGGAACGCGCGGCGGAGCGAAACGTCGAGTTCTTCAATTCTTTATTATGACCCTTATCTTTGTCGTCCGAGCGTTGTTACGTCGACGAGTTTTCCGAGGAGTCGCTTGAGCGAATCGAAGGGGGAATTCGCCGACGTTTTCTTGATTTCGCTTGATCATCGGACGTCTTTCGAGTATGATCTTTACGAAGCGTCGCGTATTTGCGGCGCCGATGATTACGAACGACTAGGAATGTTAGGGTATGAAACGAACATTGACATTTTTAACGGCGGTCGTCGTAGCGATCGCAAGTTGCGCGGGCGTGACGTTCGCGCAGAATCTCGACGAGAATGGCGCGTTGCCGCGCGCGACGCCGGAATCGGTCGGGATTTCCTCCGAGGCGGTCGCGGAAACGATTCGCCAACTCGACGAGAAATTTAATCGAGTCGACGGGGTTATGATTTTACGCGACGGCAAGGTTGTCGGTGAAGCGTGGCGGGCGCCGTTCGGACCCGATAAGCCGCACGCGCTCTATTCGTTGAGCAAGAGCTTCTGCTCGACCGCCGTCGGATTCGCGGTCGCCGAAGGGAAGCTTTCCGTCGATCAAAAGATCGTCGACTTCTTTCCCGACGAACTCCCGGAGAATCCGGATCCGCGTCTTAAAGACGTAACGATCGAGAATCTTCTGACGATGTCGTGCGGACATTCTTCGGATCCTTGGCCGTCGAATCTAGCGACCGCGACGTACGGACTCGCGCCGATTCTCTCCGACGAGAAACCGACGTGGGCGGAATCGTTCCTCGCGCGCAAAATCGAATACGAGCCGGGAACGCATTTCATGTATAATACGACGGGCACGTACATGTGTTCCGCGATCGTTCAGAAGGCGGTCGGGCAAACCGTCTGCGAATATCTCCAGCCGCGCCTTTTCGATCCGCTGAAAATCGAAGCGCCGTATTGGGAACAGTCTCCGCAGGGGATTTCCAAAGGGGGGACCGGTCTCTTTTTGAAGACGGAAGACATTGCGAAGTTCGGTCAGCTTTATTTGCAGAAGGGCGTTTGGAACGGCGAGCGACTTCTTCCGGAAGAATGGATTGACGCGGCGACGTCGAAGCACGTTTCCAACGGGGACAATCCGAACAGCGATTGGGCGCAAGGCTACGGTTACCAATTCTGGCGTTGCCGTCACAACGTGTATCGCGGCGACGGTATGTATTCGCAATTCTGCGTTGTCATGCCGGATCAGAATATGGTCGTGGCGATCAACTCTGACTGCAACGACTATCAAGGCGAGCTGAACGTTCTCTTCGACGTTCTTCTTCCGGCGGCGCAAGACGCTCCTCTTCCGGAAAATCCGGACGCGCTTGCGAAACTCCGCGAAGTTGAAAAGTCCCTGCAACCGAAGGAAGGCGCCTCGGGAAGCGACGTGCTTGAGCTCTCGCTCTACAGCGAAGCGCTCAAACGCGAAATGAAATATCGCGTCTATATTCCGAACGAATACCGCACGACGTCGACTTATTACCCGGTTCTGTATCTACTGCACGGATATGGGGACGACCAATCGGCGTGGAGCGCGTCGGATCATGGCGATATGAAAAAGATTTGCGACGAATGGTTCGCGGCTCATCCCGATCAGAAACGTATCGTCGTCATGCCGGACGCGCTGAAGACCTGGTATCGGGATTCCTTCGACGATTCGAGCAAATACGAGACGTATTTCTTTAACGAGCTGATTCCGCACGTCCAGGCGCGGTTCCGCATTAAGGACGACAAAGCGTCTCGCGCGGTCGCCGGGCTGTCGATGGGCGGCTACGGAACGGCGTTGTACGCGTTGCGTCATCCGGATTACTTCTCCGCCGCCGTTCCGATGAGCGCCGCGTTGTTCGCGCCGCGCGACGTGCGAGGCGACGGTTCGAACGACCAGGCGGTTCGGGAATACGTTGAAGGCAATAATCCGATCGCTTTGCTTTCGAAGCTGACCGACGATCAGAAGAAATCGATTCGATTCCTTCTCGACTGCGGGGACGACGATTTCCTGCTTCAAGGGAATCTTGCGTTCTTTGCGGAAGCGCGCAAGCTCGGCGTGCCGTGCGAACTTCGCGTTCGCAACGGCGGGCACGAATGGGGATACTGGCGCGTCTCGCTACCGATGGCGTTGGAGTTTATCGCGAAATAACGCGCTCGATTAGCCGTTCGGCGTTCGCGTGAACGTCTGAAAATGTAGAACGCCTGCGAGAACCTTGAGCTGGGTTTTCGCAGGCGTTTTTTTGTCGCGCTTCAGTCGCGCTTCAAAGGAAAGCAAGGTCGGACGGAAGGATTCTTTACGGCTTCTTCGTCGGAACGCGGAGCCGTTGCGTTTCAATTGCGGATCAATCTTTCGGCGCGAAGGGCATGACGACGAGCTCGTAATCTCGCGCGAAGACGCCGCCGTCGCCGAGTTCCATGCGGGCGACGAGTTTCCAGATAATCTCGTTGTGTTCCGACTGAAACGAATGCATCGCGCCGATCGGCACGACGAAAGAGAAGCGTTCCGTCGTTTCCGCTTTGGAAGAGACGTCGACGTCGAAGCGCGTCATGAGCGTGGAGTCGTAAATCTCTTTATGGTGCGCGACGGTGTTCGTACCTTGCGCGAATCGCGCGACCTCGACGCATTGCAACGCGACGTCAAATCGCTTGGCGCGCGCGGGACCCTTGAGCGTAAGTTCGACGTTGACGCGGCGACCCGGCTGGATCGGGAACGCGTTGACCGTGATCGCCATTGTTCCGACGGCGCGCTCAATTCGGCGTCGGGTCCATAGTCGACAGGCAAAGAGCAGTCCGGTTCCGCAAAAGATCAAGATAAAGATCGCCGCCGCTATCTTGTCCCCGGTTGTTTCGGCGACTTTCGCGACGTAAACGGCGATCGTCCACGCCGCGACGTTCCAAAGTATCGCGCCGACGGCGCCGACGACGGACGCAAAGCGCGTTCGCGCGTCCGGCGAAAGATTTTTGACCGCGCCGCGCGCCAACGGACGATCGATCCGTTGCGGCAACGTCGGATATTGCGTCTTGCGACGTTTCGAGTTCGCCTTCTCCTCCTCAGAGAACGCTCGATCATAGAGACGCGAAATCAGAAGACTCGCTCCCGAGATGATAATGAGCGTCGGAATAAATAGGAAGACCCAGCCCCAAAAAGACGGGGTCTTAACTAAAATTACCTGCGTCGGCGCGTCCTGGCGAATCCAGCATAGATTCTCGCACCCGGGCGGAAACGGCGCGAGCGCCTTCTCCGCCTCGGCGAGCGTGTACGAGAACCCTTGATCGTCGGTGAGCGTCGTGCGATCGTACGCGACGCCGGTGTACGACTCGCCTTCGAATTCGTAGCTAATGGTAACTTCCGGACGATAGAGCGTCTCGACCCCGGTCTTATCGGTTTCCGGGCGCGCGGCGACGGAATCGACGACGCATGGCACCGGAACGCAGAATTTGGCTTCGCGCCGCGTCTGGGCGCCCCAAGTCGCTAGGTGAATTACGAGAATGAGCGCGCCGAGCGCGCATATGAGCGCTAATGCGAGCATTTCGGAAAATCGCCATTGCGCGATAAAGACAAACCGTCGCGCGGAGTTCGTCGTCGGGTCTTTCTTTTCCGTCATTGTTCGCAAACCTCTCTAAATTTACGCGTCGCGATTCGCGGCGTTCTTTTCGAGTTCCGCCAAACGCGCGGCTTCTTCCGGCGCGTATCCGTCGGCGCCCTTGCGGCGTTCCTTACGAACGAATCCGAGCTTTTCAAGCGCCGCAAAGACTTCGTTGAGCGTCTTCTCGCCAAAGTTCGGAATACTCAGCAGCTCTTCCCGTTCGCGCGCAAGAAGCTGACCGACGGTGCAAATCCCCTGTTCGTCTAGACAGTTCGTCGTCCGGACGGAAAGTCCGATTTCCGCAAGACTCATTGCCAATTTCTCTTGCTTTTCTTTGTAGCGAATGATTCGCGGATCGAGCGGAATGCGCGTGCCCATATCAACCTCCTGCGATAATTTATGCGACCGTTATTTGGTCGCGTCGACTCCGTCCGCTTCGGCGTCGCGCGTCGACGCGTCGATTAAGCGTAACGAATCCAAAACAACAACGGACCCGACGTCGGCGAATCGACTGTCGCGCGACGCCGGGGAATTGTCCCCTAAGACGAAAAAGCGGTTTTCCGGCACGAGCGTTTCGCCGCCGGCGACGGCGGAGTAGTGCGCGTCGCGCAACAGAGCGAAGTCGTGGGCTTCCGCGCCGAAGACGACGAACGGCGTCGCGATTCCGCCGCGCGGAGCGTCGAACCGGTCCCGCGTCGGAATCTGCGCGACGAGTGCGCCGTCGACGAAAAGCGCGAACGTTCCGTCGACGAGAAAACACGCGACGCGCGCCTCGCCTTGACCTTCGCCTTGACCTTCGCCTTGACCTTCGCGCGAAGGCGTCGTTGCGCGCGACATGAGCGTTTCGGCGGTCGCGAAGTCTTCGAGCGCGAGCGCGTCGAAATTCCCGTCGAGTTCGAGACGCTTCGCCGCGACGCGTCCGTCGGCGGGATCGTACTCGAAGAACAACGCGTCGTTTCCGCGCCGCGCCGCGACGCCAACCGGTTCGTCGGCAGGCTGAACGAACGTCAGTATGAAGTCGCGAACGAACTCGACCGGCGCGACGTTGACCCCGTTCCAAGATGGAATCGCGGATTCGTTCGTAATCGGCGTCTTGCGTTCCGCGACGTCGCCGCGTTCGTCGCGAATCCTTTCAACCTTGGAAATAGCGGCGCGATTTCCGTCGCGCGCGATTTGAATCGGCTCGATCGTCGCCGCCGCGCGCAGAACCGTCGCGAAATCTCGCGGCGCGCGTCTTCCGTCGACGTAAACGTCTCCGCCGCGAATCGCGACGCGTTCGCCCGGCGTTCCGACGATTCGTTTGAGCGTGAGTCGCCCTTCGGCGTCGCGAAAGAGTCCGAGTTCCCAGCGTTGAATCGCCGCGTCGGCGTTCCGAGGTTCAAATTCGACGAGCTCGCCGTCGCGGAATTGCGCGGAAGACGCGGGTACGAGATCGTAACCGCACGCCGGGCACGTCGCGTAGCGCGCGTTTGCGAGGAATTTAGCGACTTCCGGCGAGTCTTTCGCGTCGAGTTCCGCCGAAGCGACGTCGATCGAGGTCGGGAACGCGGCGGCGCATTCGGGGCAAGTCCACCGGAACTGCGGACCGAGTTTCGTCGGTTCCATCGAGCGACTCCGCACTCGAAAGACGACGCGCTCGTTCGACGGCGTTTGACGTTCGTGCGCGCGCCGCAACGCGACCAAGAGCGCGCCGACGCTTATCGACGCGCATAGAGCGACGAGCAAAGCGCCGATCGCGCGCCGCGCGAGATTCGCGCCGACCTTCGACTCGCTCTTTTCCATGGTCATTGTATCTTTCGCGTTCGCGTCGCGCAACGTTGCGCGACGCGATTTCATGTCGGATTTTATCTCATGACGTTATTTCATGAGCGCCAGGATTTTTTCGATATCGTTCTCGACGCCGACGGGACGATTGGCGAACGGAGTCTGCTCGACGCCGCGACTTCCGAGATACTTTTCGTAAAGTTCGCGATCGACGCCGTGGTACGCGACGGTCGCGTTCGGGTCTTTGAGCTGGTGCCCGGTCAGAATGCAGACGACGCGTTCGTCCTTGCCGATAACGCCTTCATCGACGAGACGTTTGGCGCCGGCGACGCTCGCGGCGGACGCCGGTTCGCAACCGAAACCGTTGGCGCCGATTTGCGCTTTCGCGTCGACGATTTCCTGCTCCGAGACCTTGCGCACGACGCCGTCGCAGAAATCGAGCGCGCGCAGGCACTTCGTCAGATTGACCGGGCGATTGATTTCAATGGCGCTCGCGATCGTGTGCGCGCGTCGATTTTCCCGATCCATTTGCGCGTAGAAGGCGTCGATTTTCGTCTGATCGACGTTTCCGCCGTTCCAGCGGAGTCCTTCGTCGTTGTAGAGTCGATAGAGCGAGTCGGCGCCGGCGGCGTTAATGACGGCGAGTCGCGGCGCGCGCTTAATGAGTCCGAGTTTCGTGAGTTCGATAAACGCCTTGCCGAACGCGCTCGAGTTGCCAAGATTGCCGCCGGGAACGACGATCCAGTCGGGAATCTCCCATCGGAGCGCTTCCAAGACGCGGAACATGATCGTTTTTTGGCCTTCGAGTCGGAACGGATTGAGACTGTTGAGAAGGTAGACGCCGCTTCGTTGCGCGACTTCTTGCACGCGCGCCATGGCGTCGTCGAAGTCGCCTTGTATTTGAACGGTTCGCGCGCCGTAGTCGAGCGCTTGCGAAAGTTTTCCGTACGCAATTTTGCCGGAGCCGACGAAGACGATCGACTTCATGAGTCGCGTCGCGGAGCAATAGAGCGCGAGGGACGCGCTCGTATTGCCGGTCGACGCGCACGCCGCGCTCGTCGCGCCGACCATGCGTCCGTGCGTCGTACCCGCCGCCATGCCGTTGTCTTTAAAGGATCCGGACGGGTTCAGACCTTCGTATTGCAGATGAAGCTCGCCGGTCGTCATACCGACGTATTTCCCGACTTCTTCCGACTGGCGCAGAATCGTCTGACCTTCGCCGACGGTAACGCAGAGTTCTTCCGGCGCGAACGGGAGCAGTTCGCGGAATCGCCAGACGCCGCTGAAATTGAGCGGGTTGGAGCGTTCCGCCCAATAGCGTTCGAAATGAGCGAGACTTTTAGGAACCGGCAGTTTGTCCCATTCGTAGTCGACGTCTAGCAGAGCGCCGCAGCGAGGGCAACGACGTAAAACTTCCGCAACGTCGAACGTCGCTTGGCAATTGGGATTGACGCATCGTTGAAACGCGCGCATATTCATGACTCCTTAACGTAGAAAAGCGTTTGTGTTCTCGATCGGCGCGTCGCTTGTCGTAAAGCGTGAATCCTCGATTTCACGCGTCGGCGCGCCTTAATTGCCGAATACGCGCGAACGTCTCCCTTTCCGCGCGACCCCGGTTATTGTACTCGTTCCCATCGATTTTTAAAGCCCCAAACGCGGACGGATCGTTGTTTTTTGCCGATTCGTTTGATTTCTAACTCGGGAGAGCCGCGTTGTTTAGATAGATTGCATAATATAGGCGCTCTGTCTTCCTTCTTAAACTGAGTTTGACCTTTGGGAGATAATTCGTTATTCTACGCGGGCCGTCTCGCCGCGTCGATCGTTGTCGTTGCGAAACGCGCGCAACTTACCACGAGCCTCGAGATTCGCGTTATGACGTCGACCGCTAAGCGTTCCCCAAGAATTCTTCTGTTCCTGATTTTGTCCGCGATCTGCTTTTCCGCCGATCTTGCGACGAAGAGTTGGGTCTTTGGCAAACTCGGATTGCCCGGCGAGCGCGGCGTCTGGTGGCAGATTCCGAAGGTTTTCGGATTTCAAACGTCGCTCAATCGCGGGGCGCTCTTTGGAATAGGGCAGGGGCAGATCCCGCTTTTCGTGGCGCTTTCGGCGGTGGCGCTTCTCGGAATCGTGTGGTGGATAATCTCCGACGCGTCGCGAAGCCGGTATTTGGCGACGGCGCTCGGGCTGATAACGGGCGGTATTCTTGGCAATCTCTGGGATCGGGTCGGTCTTCACGGGATGAAATGGACGCAGTTTGACGCCGACGCGTGGAGTTGCACTCCGGACATGATCGGTCAGCCGGTTTACGCCGTTCGCGACTGGATACTCGTCATGATCGGCGATTATGCGTGGCCGAACTTTAATATTGCGGACGCGTGTCTTGTGAGCGGCGCGATTTTAATTGGCGGCTACGCGCTTTTCGCGCCGACGGGTGCGTCGAAACTCGCCGCCGCCGAGTCCGCCGAGGCGGGCGAGGCGGACGAACCCGAGGCGGGCGAGGCGGACGAAACCGAGGGGTTGCAAGTATGACGCGTCGAGCGTCGGGACGCGTCGCGCTGGCGTTTTGCGTCGTCGTCGCGACTTTCGGGGCGTCGGCGTTCGGCGACGAGGCGGAGATCGAGGCGGAGATCGAGGCGGAGTCCGGCTCGGGGTTGCGTTCGATCGCGGCGCGGGCGTATCAGGGCGGCGAGATTTCTTTCGACTATGTTCCGACGACGGACGGGCTTGGCAGTCTTGCGACGTCGGCGTCGACGTCGATCGGCGCGCCGTCGTTTATTCCAGGTCAATTTTTCCTTTTGACGCCGAGTTTCGAATGGCGCGAGGTGGACGCGCCGCGTTTGAATCGTATCGCGAACGAGACCGCGACGCTCTATAAGGCGGGGGCGACGCTCGGGTACATGGCGCCGCTTTCGTCTTCGCTGACGTTTCGTTTTGCGGCGTCGGTCGACTGGCGCGGGGACGGTAAGGCGAGCGCGCGTCAGTCGACGCGTTACGGCGGGGTCGGTATGTGCGTATTGGAGAGTTCGGAGCGTTGGAAATGGCTTTTCGGCGTCTATTATTCCGACGCGAACGAGTGGAAACTTGCGCCGATCGGCGGCGCCGTTTGGACGATCCGCGAGGATCTGACGGCGACGCTTTGTTTTCCGTCTCCGCGCGTGTCGAAGCGCGCGTGGCGCGACGCGGAATCGCCGGAGAACGAATTGTGGGCGTATCTTGGCCTTGGGCTCGGCGGGTACTCGGGCGTATTTGAGCCTTGGCGCCGCGAGGGTCGTATTTTAGGGGACGCCGCGACGGCGCGCGAACGCGATTTCCGGATTGGAGTCGGCGCGGAACGCAAAACGGAAACGAAGTTCGGGTACGCGTTCGAGACGGGAGCGAGTTTTTTGCGCAAGTACGAAGTCGAGAGTCTCGTTGGGGAACGCTGGCGCGAGGGGCGTCGCCCGGAGCCGACCCTCTATTTGAAGACGAATTTGAAGTTTTGAATAGTTTGAGTAGGGAGTATAATTTCGGACGCGCGGCTAGTCGTGCTTTCTTTTGATCTCCGTCGTCGGTGGGGACGGCGTTTCTTGCTCGCGGATTTTCTCTTTTCGCTGAAATATTATTTATTTTTATTTTTCCTTTGATTTTGTTGTCGAATATCATATATAAGAATAGGAAATAAGGTTTTCCGGTCGTCATTTTTGTTTTTTTACAAAATTAACCTAGAATGCTCTGGGGGATGTGTTATAATAGGAAGCGGCGAGACTCGCGCTCGTCTTTGTTTTTATTTTTGTGTTGAATACAGTGTGTGTTAGATAGAAGCGAGGTTGAAGTCGACATGCTTGACATGGAGAGGATCAGCTCAACGCTCGATCGTTTGAAGACGAATATAACGAGCGTTTTTATAGGTAAGGACGAGATTGTAAAGAGAGTTTTAACGGCGTTTTTGGCGGACGGGCACGTTCTGCTTGAAGACGCGCCGGGGGTCGGAAAGACGCTCCTCGGGCAAGCGCTAGCGCGTAGTATAGACGCGAGTTTTTCAAGAATACAGTTTACGTCTGATCTTTTACCGTCCGACGTTGTCGGCGGAGAAATTTACCAACAGAAGACGCAAGAATTTCAATTTATACCGGGGCCTATTTTTGCCAACGTCGTATTAGCGGACGAGATCAATCGCACGCCGCCGCGATCTCAGAGCGCGACTCTGGAAGCGATGAGCGAGCGTCAGGTTTCCGTCGGCGGTCAGACGTACCCGTTGCCGAAGCCGTTTTTCGTCGTTGCGACGCAGAACCCCGGCGAATATGAAGGCGTTTATCCTCTACCCGAGAGTCAACTTGATCGATTTCTTCTTCGACTCTCGATCGGGTATCCGGATCGCGAAAGCGAATTGAAGATTCTCGAGACGCACGGAGTTGGAACCGCGCTCGACGGCGTTAAGCCGGTCTTGGCGTTGCAAGAGTCTCTCGACTTGCAGGAATATGCGAAGCAGGTTCGACTCGATCCGGAGATCGCGTCGTATATGCTCGACGTCGTCGACGCGACGCGCCGTTCAAACGAGATTCTCGTGGGAGCGAGTCCTCGCGCGGCGATTGCGTTTTCGCGCGTTGCGCGCGCTTACGCGTTGGTTTCCGGACGCGATTACGTCGTGCCGGACGACGTGAAGACGCTCGCCGGCGCCGCGCTCGCGCATCGCTTGACGCCGAAAAACTATCGTCGCGAAGAGAGTCGACGCGTCGCGGAAAGCCTCGTCGAACGTATTCTCTCGTCGATCGAAGTTCCGCGATAACGTTTCTATCTTAACCGACTGCGCAAGCGCTCCGATCGAGCGGCGTTCGCGCGTTGCGACGCGCGACCGCGCTTGCTTTTGATTTGAGTTTCACGTCTTGCGTTTGCCTTTTCCAACGGCGATTCGCCTGCGGAGTTTGTTTTTTGTTTGTTTTTAACGCGTTACGGCGCGAACGTTATGTAAGCGTTCGCCGAGCGTAGCGTTAGGAGTATGTTATGAATAGTCAAGAAAAAGCGCTCTTTGTGTTTTCAGGGAAAATGTTGGATCGTCCCTTTTCGTTGGACATTTTGGACTCTTTACGCGCCGGGATTGAACGCGCGCTTTCCGACCAAGACGTTATTGTAACGCGCCGAGTCGCGACGCTATCGACGGATCGTTTTCTCGCGGCGCCATATTTTCTCCAAGCGGGATTTGAAGTTGTTCCGGCGGACGACGAAGATATGCAAGCGAGCGCGTTGCTTATGGAAGCGGCGATGACTCGCGATTCGTCGCGCGCGGACGCGGTCGTGTTTTCTCTCGGGGAGTCGGAGCCGGTGCATCTTCTTCGACTGCTTGCTGGTAAGACGCGTCGCGCGCTGGTTTTCGACGGCGAATTGAGCGAAGAAATCGCCGCAAATCTAGAAATGGCGTTTGACGTTCGCGGCGTTCTGTCGAAAGAAGGAGTCGACGTCGCCAAAGTGCATTTTCAGCCTTGGGAAGAATGGAGCGCCGTGCTCGACGCGCAACTCTCCGACTCGGAAGTTGCGGAACAACCCCAAGCGGCGGAGTCGGTCGGAACGCGGCAAGCGTCGGTCGCGCGTCCGTCCGTCGACGAACTGTGCGAAACGCAGCCGGCGCAGGAGTACGAACTCTTCGAACGCTCCGCTGCCGAATGGAACGCGGAGCTGGAACGTCTCGTTCTGGAACGGGACGGAAAATGCTCCGCTTGGTCCGCCGTGCAGATTCTCGCGGAGAAATTTCCTGGAATCGACGACTTCTATTTGAATCGACGCGACGAATTCGCCGCGCTTCTCGACGGCGCGATTAAGTTTATTCCGCAAGACGGCGAGAATTCCACGAGTTGCTTCTATCATCGTTCGCACGAGTCGATGCGTCCGATCTCGGCGGAACGCGCGATCGAACTGATCAATTTCGACGCCGGATCCGCGCGCGTTGAGAACGAGGAATTGGAACACGGTCGGTCTGACGAACCGACTTTTGAATCGATCGCCGAAATGGCTAAGATCATGGCGGAACAATGCCGCTGGTCGATCGAGCGCGGCGAATTGCCCGGCGGACCCGAAGTCGCCGCGCGCGATCGCGAACTCGAAGACCTCGCGCGACCATACAATATTTTCTTCTGGCAACGCCGCGCCGTCGAGCTTTACGACTTCACGCCGGAACAGTACGATTTCGTCGCGAAATGTTACGACCACGTCGAGCGCGTCTATCGATTTGTCGGCGAGTGTATGAGCGACCCGGAAAGCGTCGCCGTGAAGCAGGTTCAACCGCTTTTGCAACTTGCGGCGACCGCGCAATGCCTGCTCAAATCGACGCTCTCCAAATACAACGTTCCGATCGTCGAGGATTCCGTCCAACGCGCCGCGTTTAATTTCTTAAGCGATTTCCGCAAGCAGTATTTCCCGCGAGAATATCTCTACAACATGAAGCGCGAAGAGTACGTTTCGCTCGATATTCTCGACTCCGAGCGCGAAAACCTCGAACAGCGCAAGATCGAAGTCAGCCATTCGATGAAGCGCGTGCGTAAGGTCAACGATCTTCTCAGCAGGATTAAGTACGAGGCGGGGCAGATTGAGAAACGACCGGAGAGCGAGTTTGCCGCGCAGAAGTGGGCGAATATCGTCGAGTCCACGACGGCGCTGTGCCGCGATTTCTCCGAGCCGTTCAGTTCGATTCGTCTTCGCGACATTCTCTATTCGATCGTCGACGACGTGCCGGAATACGTGGAAACGACCGACGAATTTGCTCGCGTCGTTCAGGAAATCGACCTGTATAAGGCGAAGGAAGAAGAAGAGTTTAACTGGGCGAAAGCGTCGAAGGACGACGAAGACGTCGACGACTTCAATCCAGAAATTCTCGCGGTTCGGAAGCGCTACGACTACGGCAAGGTCGTTTTCGTCGGCGGCACGCCGCAGAATCATTTGCGTCAGCGACTTGAAAATAAGTTGCACGTTGAACTGATTTGGTTCGAAACGGATCACGGCGATTCCCTCGATCGATTTAATCGTTATATTAACGACGAAGACGTGAAGCTGTTCCTCGTCTACATTCCGTGGTGCAGTCATAAGCATTCGATCGAGTTTTCATACGTCGTCCGGAACGCGGGTAAGGATTTTGTGCGTATTCCGAAAGGCACGAGTCCGGAGACGATCGCGCACCATATTTGCGATCAATTGAACCTTTCGATCGACGAGTTCCTTCCGAACGTCGCAGGCTCCGACGAGCTTTCGAATTCGAGCGTTGACGCCGCGTGAACGAACGTAAGATAGACACACGAGTCTGAAGGTCGTCGTTTTATGAAAAAGACTAATTCAGAAAAATCGTCGAACTCGCGAGCGAAGTCCGAGAAGGCGCCGTTGCGCGAGCGTCTTGTTCTCGCGGCGATCGACGAGGTTGAAGAAGTCGGATTCGAACGCTTTTCGGTGCGGCGGGTCGCGACCGCTTGCGGGGCGTCGTGCGCCGCGCCGTACAAGCATTTCAAAAATAAGCGCGAGTTCTTCGAAGCGATTATCGACCATATTACGGACGTATGGCTCGCGCGCCAAGACGCGACGCTCGCGCGGCTCAAAGACGCGTCGATTCGCGAACAACTCGTCGAACTCGCCGTCGAATACGTGAAGTTTATGGTCGAGAATCCGCGTTATCGCTCGATTCTTATGATCAAGGATCAAACCTTCGATTCCGACTATCTCGAAGTGAAGGCGAAGATCAGCGACGTGTCGAAGGAGTTGATTCTCAAGTACTGCGCGGAAACGGGGTTCGATCACAAGGTGGCGCTCGTTAAGATGTACGTCGCGCGCTCGCTGATATACGGCGCCGCGCTCATGTTCGGCAATAACGAGCTTCCGTACAACGAACTCATGTTGCGTTACGTGCGCGCCGCGATCGATCGCGAGTTTGACCTTCCGTGGGACGCCGGATTCAAAGAGCTCGGTAATCTAACGCGCGAAGAACGCGAGCAATTTCTCACGAACTTTTCGACGAAACAAAAACTCACGCCGAAAAAGTTGCGCGGGGACGGATCGCAAACCTGAAAAACTTGGCGGAAAACGCGTTTTTTTTCAAAATTACCTTGATTATTCTTGACGCGCGCGCCTCATTTCGTATACTATACGCCGTTGGTTATCACTGATAACTAACGGCGATTTTTTTAAACGTTCTTCGAGCGCCGTCGCGCGAAGAGAAACGTCGCGTGCGCCGCGCGCGAACATATGCCGGCGAAACGATGGAGAAACTATAAATGGACACGTTTCAACTCGTCTCTCGAGGACTAGCTACTCATTTGGGAATCGACGCGTCGGAAATCACTCCCGACTTGGAACTGTTGACGCTCGGCGTCGATTCTCTCGACGCCGCAGAGTTGCTCATGGAACTTGAAGAGCGACTCGGCGTTGAAATTGAAATGACAAAGAAGATTTCGACCGTGAACGACCTGGTCGAAGCGATTAACGCGGCGTTGAAGAGCTGATAGAACGCGCTCGTTAGCGAACCGCCAAAGAGAATCATCGCGAGGATTATAAGGAGTCGAATTATGACGCGACGCGTCGTTATTACCGGCATTGGCGCCGTTTCACCCGTCGGAATTGGAGTCGACGCTTTTTGGAGCGGCTTGTTTCGCGGCGAGAATGGAATTGGACCGATCACCCTTTTCGATTCCAGTTCGATTAAATCGAGTCTCGCCGGCGAAGTTAAGGACTTCGACCCGACGCGATGGCAAGAGTACAAAGACGCGTCGCACACGGATCGTTGCGGACAATTTGCGATCGCGGCGGCGGCGGAAGCGGTCGAGGATTCCGGAGTCGTCGGCACGGTCGATCCGTACCGCGCGGCGGTCTATATGGGCACGGGAATCGGCGGATTCCACACGACGGAAGAGAATTGCCGTAAGCTCGTCGAGAAAGGCGCGCGTCGCGTTTCGCCGTTCTTTGTTCCGATGATGATTGCGAATATGCCGGCGGGAATGATCGCGATTCGTTACGGGTTCTGCGGTCAGGCGATCCCGGCGGTAACGGCGTGCGCGTCGGGTTCTCACGCGATCGGCGAAGCGACGAGGGCGATTAGGCACGGTTACGCGGACGTTGTGATCGCCGGGGGCGCGGAGGCTCCGATCGTCGAGGTCGGACTCGCCGGTTTCTGCGCGATGAAGGCGCTCGCGACGTCGGAAGATCCGAACGCGGCGTCGTTGCCGTTCGACGCGCGTCGCGGCGGGTTCGTTCCGGCGGAAGGCGCGGGCGTTCTCGTGCTCGAAGAGTACGAACGCGCGAAAGCGCGCGGCGCGAAGATTTACGGCGAGATCGTCGGGTACGGCACGACGTGCGACGCGTATCACATGACGGCGCCAAAACCGGACGGAACCGGCGCGGCGAAAGCGGTCTCGCTCGCGTTGGAAGAGGCGGGATGGAAGCCCGGCGAGCGCGTCTACGTGAACGCGCACGGCACGGGTACGAAGCTTAACGACCTCGCGGAAACGAAAGCGCTTAAAATTGCGTTTGGCGAATCGGAGGCGCGCAAGCTAACGATCAGTTCGACGAAATCGATGACGGGGCACATGCTCGGCGCGGCGGGCGCGGTCGAAGCGATCGCGTGCGCGCTTGCGTTGCGCGATTCCGTCGCGCCGCCGACGATCAATTTGACGGAGCCGGATCCCGAATGCGATTTGGATTACACGCCGCTCGTGAAGCGTGAGTCGGAATTCGACCTTGCGATTTCCAATTCGTTTGGTTTCGGCGGGCACAACGCGTGCGTCGCGATACGTCGCGTCGACTAAGAAGTCGATTAAGAATACGTTTCGGGTTATATACCGCGTAGCTCGCGCGCGGTGAGTCGCGAGCGTAGATAAAGGGCGCATGCGTAATGCAAGTCGACGATATCGAAAAGTTTCTTCCGCACCGTAAACCGATGCTTTTGCTCGATTCGGCGTCCGTTGAAAACGGCGTGGCGCGCGGAAAACTGCATATAACCGGCGACGAATGGTTCGTTCAGGGGCATTTTCCCGGCGCGCCGGTCGTGCCGGGCGTTATACTCTGCGAAATCTTAGCGCAAACGACGGCGTTTCTTCTCGCCGACGGCGTGCCGGAGAATAAGACGCCGTTTCTCGTCGGACTCGACAGCGTTCGACTGAAGCGATCGGTCGTGCCGGGCGAGACGTTTGAGTCGGAATGTAAAGTCGAGCGCGTTAAGGAACCGTTCTACTTTACGAATTGCGCCGGGTATGTGGACGGCAAATTATGCGTCAAGGCGCGACTCTTCTTTGCGCTCGTCGATAAAGACGCGCAGAAGAAAGACGCGTAACCTTCGATTATTGATAGCGAGCCCACCGCTGTTTCTTAACTTTTTCACGCGCGTTCATTTTCGTTGAGCGCGCGTTAGGATTTTGCGCACAAAGTTCGAGGAGATTTATATGAACGACCAAGCGCAGGACAATCTTTCCGCTCCGACCGCTATTCAGGAACAATTCATGCGCGAATTCGATTTCATTCGCGTTTTTGAGCGCAACGCACGACGCTTCGGGAAAAAAATCGCGATTAGCGACCCGACGGTCGACCGCAAATTGACCTACGCCGAACTCAACGACGAAGCGAATCGATTTGCCAACGCGCTATACGCCGCCGGACTGCGACAAGGGGACGTCTTCGCCGTCGCGCTCTTCAATACGATTGAATTCGTCGTCGCGTACCTCGCCTCGGAGAAGCTCGGCTCGATTTTCTGTCCAATCAATTACAACTACTCACCCAACGAAGTTCTCTACGCCTTCGAAGACAGCAAGCCGAAGATCCTCTTCTACGACTACGAACTCGAAGAGCTGATCGCGAAGTCTTTGACCCGCGCTAAGGAAGAAAACGTCGTTCCGCCCGAACTGCTCCTGATCGCCGGAACGCCCGAGACGAAACTCGTCGACAGCGTTCGTTACGAAGATTTCTGTAAGGACGCGTCCGCAGAAGCGCCGAAAAAGCCCGAGAACGTCTCATGCTTCGACGAAATCGTGCGACTTTACACCTCGGGTACTACCGGACGCGCAAAAGGCGTGCCGATCACACGAATCAACGAAGTCATGGGGTGCCATGAAGTCGCCATGCGCTACCCGATCTTTTCCGACGACGTAACGATCAATACGACCCCGTGGTTCCATCGCGGCGGATTCCACGGCGGAATGACCCCCACGCTGTACCTCGGCGGCGAAGTCGTTACCTTAAAACGATTCAACGCGACCGTGTGCCTTAAGAATATTCACAAGCGTCGCGTGACGATTCTCCTCGGGGTACCCTCCGCCGCGATTATGATCGCGCGAAAGCAGGAGAAAGCGCTCGTCGACGTTAAGTCCGTTCGATTACTCGTTATGATGGGAAGCGACCTCGAAAAAGCGACCTGTCGCTACCTTCAGAGCATCTTCCTTAACGTGGCGTTTATCAATAGTTACGGCACGACGGAATCCTTCCTGAACACCTTCCTCGATTCGACGTCGCTACCGGAAAAGGCGGGCACGGCAGGTCGCGCCGCCTACGACGACGACGTGCTTATCGTGGAACCGGTCGAAGACGGATGGGGCGACCCCAATAAGCTCGTGCCGAAGGATCGCAAGACGTTAGGCGAAGTGATTATTCGCTGTTCTACGAAGACGCCGGGAAGATACTACAATAAGCCGGAAGAGTCCGCGAAGAAATTCCACAACGGCTACCTTTACACCGGCGACCTCGCGTATTGGGACGAAGACGAGTTCATTACGATCGTCGGACGCAAAGACGACATGATGATCTCCGCCGGCGAAAATATCTATCCTCAGCCGATCGAAGAGGCGATTTGCAAGAACCCGAAGGTCTCCGATTGCATCGTCGTGCCCGTCTCCGAAATGGCGCGCGGTCAGGCGCTCGTCGCCTACGTTCTCCGCAGCGACGATACCCTCACCGTGCGCGAACTCCTCCAGTTCTGCGCCGACAGCCCCGCCTTATCCGGCTTCACGACCCCGCGATACTATCGCTTCGTCGACTCTCTCCCGTACACCCCGACGGGTAAGAAACAGCGCTACGTCCTTAAAGCGCAAGCTCCGAACGATTTGAAAGATAATCTGCTCAGTCGGAATTAGTTTTTTTGGACGCTTACGCGCGAGTTTATATCGCGCGTAAGCGTTGAATGAACAGGGCGAAACCGTCGACGTTAACGCGCCGACGAGGGGGACGACTGCGGAGCGCTAACATGAACGACGTTCTATGACGCTTTTATAAATAGGGATTCTTTCTTTTTAACGGTTACGTTTCTTTCTTCTTTTTGATTTGGTTCAGTTCTGTTGTAAAGCGCTCGGAAACTTGGGGCGTTATGTAAAACGATATTCGCTTAAGTTTGTCTAAGTAACGTTCGGCGCGTTCATAAGAAATCCCATCTCTTTCATACAACATGAGTACGACTTCCAGTTCCCAAAGAACTGCGACATTAAAATCTTTACACGCTTTTTGTAAAGCGAAATCATTGGTAACGCACGAACAGTTCGTTTGGGAAGCCATTATCAAACAGGCGCAATCGTTTTGGGTCAAAGCGCGGTACTTTTTTTGATTCTTGACGACGGTTGCGGCGTATTGGGCTTCGTCAGAAACTTCAAGTATCTCAAAGCCAAGCTTAATAATTTCGTCCAGCTCAAATTTACGACGCAGTTCGTCGACAATGACGCTGGGGACATAAACGGCGCCAAGGACTTGAGTGATTAAAGAGATTATTTCAACGTCGACATTGAGTATGTCCGAAACAACGCAAGCGTCGAGTAAAAGAGCCGGGGAATACCTTTTCAAACGATTCCTCCCGCTTGATTGATTAACTCATACGCTTGAAGCGTTGGAACGCTCAGCATTTCTGCGGCGCGGTCGACGGTGATTTTTCCCGCCAACGCCGCTTCGCACGCTAGTCGCTGAAATCGATCCGTTGGGACGTCGAATGGGGAAAGAGCGTTGGGTTCTCGATGATTGCGCAACGATTCCCCCGTTGTTTCTCGATACGCGATAGGAAATTTCACATAGACGTTTGGGTCGACAAGTTTTTCTTCGACGAGTCTGTGCAAAACGGTGAGATAACTCACGCGAAAGAATCGTTTAACTCTCAATACGCGTTCGACAAACCGTCCGCCAACGCTTGCTTCCCACTGTTGAAGAAAAAGCTTTTTGGGCATTAAGAAATAACTTGCGAACGCGTCCGCCTGGCGTTCTTCCGTTTTGCTTTCCTGGGTAATCTCCGATTTAAACGAGTCTTCGTGAAGCAATAAGTGGGCAAATTCGTGAACAGTTGTGAAAATCACGCGTTCGGTTGAGATTTTACCGTCGTTAAAAACGACGACGCCGGTTGCTTGCGGCGATTCTTGAATTGCCAGACCGTAAACGGCGTCGGCGGGTCTTTGCGGACAATACCACAATTTGACGCTCCGCTTCCGTAAAACGTCCGCGACGTCGTAGATCGGCGCGTCCGGCTGAATTTCCAGCGCTTTTCTCACTTCGTTTGCGTATTCTCCGAGGTCGTCGTTCGCTACGTTGAACGGCGGCAAAGGCTTAAAAAAGCTGGCGACCCCCAAGACGTCTTCAAGGTAACAATAATCGTCGAGCCACCGAGCGCACAAATTGACGACGTTAATTCGGCGATATTGCGCGAAGGAAGCCTTCGCACGAAATCGAATACGTTCAAGACGCAACGGCTCCGTGAGCAGGTCGCCGATCGTACGATTGAGCGCGCGCGCCAAGGCGCCCAAGGTTTTGGCGCTAGGGTTGGTCGCTTTGCAAGTTTCCAGCGTTTTAACGCTCGAAATGGAAACGCCGGACTTTTTCGCCAGTTCCGGCTGAGTCAGACCTTGTTCGGCGCGGAACCTTTTCAGATTGACCGCGACCGTTTGAATCATAGTATTTTCCACTGTACTTTCCTCCAGTATTGGTTGAAACAGTATAATATATTATACCGATTGTGAATTTGTGTGAAAGCAGGCGTGGAAATTTTGCTTCATACATTACGGTATGTTGAGGTTGGACGCGTCAATTTCTCACACCTTCCCCACACATGCTCGCTCGAACGCTGGCGCTTGACGTTCCGCGCCGTTATAATCGGAGTCGCGCGAGTTGCGCGTAGGATTGCGCGACTTCGAGTTTAAATGTTTTCGCAAAGAAAAAGCGGCGAAAGGAAGACGATGATGAATTTGATACTGAAAACGTCGGCGGCGTTGATCGTCGCCTTGACACTGCCGCTTTGCGTTGCGGCGAACGACGCGCGGTGGGAGATTCAGAAGGACGGCTCGATCGCTTGGACCGATTTTTCCGCTCGCGACCTTCCGCACAACGATCATATCGAGGCGAGCGGGGAACAGGTCTCGACCGTTTTGCGCTACGGCGTCGGGGAGACGGGCGCCTTTTCGCTGAGTCGCTCCGTCGTGTGGCCAATGTTGCGCACGATCCCCAATAATACGCACGCGAGCCTCACCTTGCGGTTCGACGTCGATCTGGCGACCCTCGTTTCCGTCGACGGCGCGAAGTTGGCGAACGAAAAGGTCGAAAAGATCCAACTCGACGGCTTTCTCACGGTAACGAGCCGTTTCGACGCCGCCGGGAAGGAAGGCGCGTTGCAATTCGAACGCAAGATCTTCCCGTCGACGTCGAAGCCTTTCGTTTGCGAGCGCGTTACGTTAAAGAACGTTTCCGACGCCCCGTTCGACGTTGTCGTCGACGATTACCGCCGGGTTACGAACACCCTCGCCGATAAAGGCGTGAACGGCAGCTATACCCTCGTCGAAAGCCTCTACGGCGCCGCGTCGAAACGCCTCGCGCCGGACGAAGAACTGCGCGTCGATTTCGCCGTCCAAGGCTACTCCGACGGGAAAGGCGAGGAGGAACTCACGCCTGACTTCGACGCGGAAGAAGCCGCGCGACGCGCATTCGTCGACGAAATGTGGAACTCGCTCGTCCTTGAGACTCCCGAGCCGATTCTCGATCGCGCGTTCGCCTTCGCGAAGATTCGCGCGTGCGAGAGTATCTATCGCACGAAAGGCGGGCTCATGCACGGACCCGGCGGCGAGTCCTACTACGCCGCGATCTGGGCGAACGATCAGGCGGAGTACGCCAACCCGTTCTTTCCTTTCGTCGGGTACAAGACGGGCGTCGAGAGCGCGCTGAACTCATACCTTCATTTCGCGCGTTTTATGAACGACGAATTTAAGCCGATTCCGTCGTCGATTATCGCGGAAGGAACCGACATATGGAACGGCGCGGGCGATCGCGGGGACGCGGCGATGATAGCGCACGGCGCCGCGCGATACGCGTTGGCGCGCGCCGATAGGGACGAGGCGCGCCAACTCTGGCCTCTGATCGAATGGTGCTTAGAATATTGCAAACGGAAGTTGAACGACGCCGGCGTCGTCGCCTCGCGTTGCGACGAACTCGAGGGACGTTTCCCCGCCGGAGACGCGAACCTCTGCACGTCGACGCTCTATTACGACGCCTTGTTGAGCGCCCAACGCCTCGGCGGCGAACTCGGAGTCGACCCGGAACAACTCGCGCGCTACGCCTCGGATGCGGCGACCTTGCGCGAGAATATCGAGAAGCATTTCGGCGCGACGGTGCGCGGGTACGAAGCCTATCGATATTACGAAGGTTGCGAGAAATTGCGCTCGTGGATCTGCATGCCGCTCGTCGTTGGCATTTCCGATCGCGCGGAAGGTACGATCGCCGCATTATTCTCCGATCGCCTGTGGACGGAAAACGGTCTTCTCTCCGAAGAAGGTAGCAAGACGTTCTGGGATCGTTCGACGCTCTACGCGTTGCGCGGGGTCTTCGCGGTCGGCGCGACGGACGAGGGCATGAAGCGCCTTCGAGCCTATTCCGCCGCGCGCCTTCTCGGCGAACACGTTCCGTACCCGATTGAAGCGTGGCCGGAAGGCAATCAGCGCCATCTTTCAGCGGAAAGCGCGCTCTACTGTCGCGTCTTTACGGAAGGTTTGTTTGGAATTCGCCCGACCGGATTTTCAAGTTTCCAAGCGACGCCGCGCCTTCCCAAGGAATGGACGAAAATGGCGTTGCGTCGTATCGGCGCTTTCGGCGTGCGATTCGACTTGACGGTCGAACGACTCGACGGCGGAAAACTTGCTCTTGAAACGATTACGGAGCAGGGAACGAAGAGTCGAATCGAGTTTGAGGAGGGCGCGACGATCGACGTCGATTTGAAAAAATAGCTTCCTTTTTGCGAAAAATTTTCTAAAACGACGCCGCCGTTTACCGCGCGCGATTTTTTCTGTTATAATTAACGCAGGATCGTTGCGCGGTGAAACGCTCCGTCGAGGATTTCGGAGTTCTATTTGGGCAAAGCCTCGCCGCGACGACGGCTATAATACCTTGACTAACAACTGGGCGCGACGGAGGGCGCAGAGCCGCTCTTCGTCGCATTGACACTTTTAATATTTTGAGGTAGACATGGCTAAATTTTCTTTTAAGCGCGGGTTCACTCTCGTCGAATTGCTTGTCGTAATCGCCATTATTGGAATCCTTATCGGCTTGCTTCTTCCTGCGGTTCAAGCGGCGCGCGAGGCGGCTCGTCGTATGCAATGCACGAACAACCTGAAGCAACTTGGTCTTGGCGTTCATAACTTTGAATCGTCGACGGGCAAGCTTCCGCCGCTCCAAATCTCGATGGGGCACGCGGGAATTTTCCCACTTCTTTTCCCGTATACGGAACAGACTCAACTTTACGATACGCTGAAAAACTGGCGCGGCGCTAAAGACGCAACGTCCGGATTCGGACAAGACCTTTGCCGAAGCGGCTCCGGGGACGGCGATCAATTCTGGCGCAGCAGCGCTATGACGAACGAAATGCGCATCGCGTTTTCGTCGGTGAATTTCCTTCTTTGCCCGACTCGACGCGGCGGACCCGCCGGCGCTCCGCTCGATACGGGCACGCTCGACACGGGCACGACGATCGACGGATGCCAATCGATCGTGTCCTACGGTCCTTTCGCCGACTATGCGCCGGCGATCTACACGGCGTATAATTCTCCCGATTGCACGAACTTCCAATGGGTCGCGAAAAACGATTACGCGGTCAACGGTAAGAACTTTAGCCCGTTCCGTCAAGCGCGTCTGACGAAGGAAGGCGATCCGCGCAGTTGGGCCCCGCGCGACAAAATGTCTTACTGGAAGGACGGTACGAGCAATCAGATTTTGATCGGCGAGAAGCAT
>ONGM01000249.1 GCA_900317365.1 uncultured Planctomycetota bacterium | reverse complement strand
GTAGCCTCGCCTCGCCTAGCCCTCGGCGCGATCCGTTGACGATTCCGCTCGGATCATGTACAATATCGCAAAATCGGCGAGGAGACGCCCGCCTCGCCTTCATTCAACGGAAAATAGAGAAATGAAGTCCTATAGATTTTACGGCTGGAAAGACGCGAACGTTCGTCCGATGAGCGACGAATACCCTGAAATTCAGAATCCGCGCGATATGTACGACGCCTTAACCGGAATTTGGAGTCGCGAGACCTGCGCGCCGCGTATGGCGGACAAATGGTCCGAAAACAATCGCACCCTCGGTCAATGCTCCATTACGGCGTTCCTCGTTCAGGACGTCTTCGGCGGCGAAGTCTACGGTATCGCGCGACCTGACGGGAATTGTCACTGTTATAACGTCGTCGGCGATTGCGTCTTCGACCTCACAAGCGAACAGTTCGGCGACGAAGTCCTCGATTATAGCCTCGCCCTCAATTCCGTTCAGTCCCGCGAAAAACATTTCGCGCAAGATCGCAAAAAGGAACGCTACGAAGCCCTCCGCGCCGATTTTTTGAAAAAGTACCGACGCCCGCGCTCGTAAGTCCGAAACGCGTTGGAATTACGCGCAAATAGCGACGCTTCGCAAATCCTGAACGCCTTGCGTCCTCTGAGGTTGCGCCCCTTTTAACGTCGCGGATACGATCGCCCGATAAGAGAGCGTCGGGCGAGACGCCGCGCTCGTTCTGTTCTCGAAATCGTCCCCGGAGAGAACGGTGAAATCGTCGCTAGGCAGGCGACTTTTCTCATCAACGCCATAAAAAAACGGCGTCGCTTTCACGACGCCGTTTTTCATTTGAAAGCTCCCAGCGAAGCGGGAAACGCTTTGAATTATTCGGTAACCTCGACCGGGATCGAGGAGACTTCTTTCTTATTGCGGAAATCGTCTTGAGCGACGAATTCGATCAGAGCCTGCTTACCGGCGTCGCCGAGGCGCGGGGTAGCGAGCTTGAGAATGCGGGTATATCCGCCGGGACGACCGACGTAGCGCGGAGCAATCTTATTGAAGAGGAGGGCAACCGCTTCGCGATTGTTCAGCTTAGCGTAGACGGCGCGACGCGCTGCGAGAGCGGGAGCGCTCGCGGCGACCCATTCGCGCCAACCGTCGCCGTCACGCCATTCCTTCCACTCGGCGGAACGTTTTTCCGCTTTGCAGGCGAGAGCTTCGGCTTTCTTCATCGAATCTTGCGCTTTTACGGCTTTCGTAATGAGCTTTTCAATGAAGGGTCGAAGTTCTTTGGCTTTCGGAAGGGTCGTAACGATACGACCGGGAGTTTTTGGAGCCTTTTCTTCTTCGAGGAAATCTTCTTTATCGCGTTCGGTCAAGATGAGAGCGATCGCGAGATTTCTCAGGAGCGCGCGCTGATGACTCGGGTTGCGCCCAAATTTTTTACCAATTCTTCTATGTCGCATTGTACTATCTTTTTATTTAAACGTATTTCAGTTGAACCTGGCGCCTTGCGCGCCGGACGCGGTCGGCAGTCTCATACCGAGGTATAGCCCGTGTTCTTCCAGCTTCGTCTTCACTTCCTGTAAGGAGGTGTCGCCGAAATTGCGAAGTTCAAGCAAGCTGTCGGGATTGCAAACGACAAGATCTCGCACAGTGGTAATCTTCTGCGTGAGGAGGCAATTCATCGCGCGAACGGAGAGTTTGAGATCTTCGAGCGACATCGACAATTTTCGTTCGAGTTCCGGATCGACGCCGTCGCCGGAGGACTTCGCGCGAACGAAGACGGGCCCCTCGGTCGACTCGTACTGAATGAAAGGATTCAACTGCTTACGGAGAATCTTTGACGCTTCAACAAGCGCCATTTCCGGATCGACCGAACCGTCCGTCGTGATCTCAATGACCAAACGTTCGTAGTTCGTTTTTTGCCCGACGCGGGTCTCTTCAACCCAGTACTTTACTTTGACGACGGGGCTGTAAGAAGCGTCGAGGGCAATAAAGCCGACGTCTTCACCGGCGCGAGACGTTTGTTCGGACGCCGGAACGTATCCGCGACCGTTCTGAACGATCATTTCCAGATCGAAGGTCTCGTTGCCCGTCAGATTCGCAATAACGAGTTCGGGATTGATGATTTCAACTTGGCTGTCCGGGGCAATATCGGCGGCCGTTACGACGCAAGGACCGACCTTTTCGATGTGGAGAACGCGCGGTTCGACGGCGTGCGAACGAACGATCAGCGATTTGACGTTCAAGACGACGTCGGTAACGTCTTCCATCATACCCGGCAAAGACGCGAATTCGTTCGCCGCTCCGCGAAGCTTGATTCTCGTTACGGCGCTACCTTCCAAACTCGAAAGCAAGACCCTACGCAGACTATTGCCAATCGTCGTGCCAAAACCGCGTTCAAACGGCTCTGCGGAAAAACTTCCGAACGTTGGCGTAAGAGTCCGGTCGTCGCGTTCGACCTTGCTAGGAAGCTCCATTCCTCTCCATCGGATTTTCATTTAAGTTCGCTCCAAAATGAATTAAGCGTTTACACAGCGGCTTGCCGCCCAGGCAAAGACACGGTATATCCCAATCGTTCTTTCGCCGATTCGACGCAACGCGCAACGCGCAACGCAAATCGGGAAATCCGAATTCGACGCGCCGTTACTTCGAGCAAAGTTCGACGATGAGCTGAGGATTAACTTTGCCGGCCAAAGCGTTGTCGTCGTAAACCGGATAGCGGACGACTACCCCGGTCGGAACTTCGTTTTGTTCGCGAGAAAGGTAATCCGGAATCGCGTTCTCAACGGGATTCTGAAGCGCGAAATCGACGATTCCCTTCGAACCCGGTCGATTCTTCTTGACGTCGCCCGTGCGCTTGTAGACTTTCAGCGCCACGACGTCGCCCGGTCGCGTCAGATAGCTCGGGACGTCGAGTCGACGACCGTTGACGCAAATGTGACCGTGCGCGATAAGTTGACGCGCTTGCGCGCGAGAAACGGCAAATCCAAGTCGATAGACGACGTTGTCAAGTCGTCGTTCGAGGAAGCACATAAGAACTTGTCCCGTGTTGCCCTTCGAACGTTCCGCCGCTTGATAGTACCTGCGGAATTGAGATTCAAGAACGCCATAGAACGTCTTGACCTTTTGTTTTTCACGAAGTTGAACGGCGTATTCCGTCAACTTTCGGCCCTTAAAGCCGTGCATTCCCGGAGGAAGAGGCTTTTTTCCGCCTTCTCGACGGGAATCTTTCGAGTCGCCGCGACTACGAGAGAATGGGCAATGTTCCGAATTGCAACGCGTTCCTTTCAGGAAGAGCTGCATTCCTTCGCGACGGCATCGCTTGCAGACGGGTCCTAATGTTCGAGCCATTTAGATCGCTCCAATTTAATATCTGTACGGTAATGGAAAGAGTAATCGAGACCGAAAACGCGTTAGACTCGACGACGTTTGCGAGGACGGCATCCGTTGTGCGGCAACGGCGTAACGTCTTCGATCGACTTGACGGTAAGTCCCGCTTGCGCGAGCGCCGTAATCGCCATATCGCGACCGGAACCCGGGCCCTTGACTCGGACTTCAACTTCTTTCATACCGAATTTCTTCGCTTTATCGGCCGCTTGTTGCGCCGCCATTTGCCCGGCAAACGGGGTGCTCTTACGGCTGCCTTTAAACCCGCTGGTTCCGCCGGTCGCCCAGCACAGCGTGTCGCCTTTGAGATCCGTGATCGTCACGTTCGTATTGTTAAACGTAACGTAGATATGAACGATCCCGGACGCAACGTTTCTCTTAATCTTACGTTTCTTAGAAACCTTAGCCACTGTAATATCTCCAGTAAGTTGATCTTGCGTACGATTACGCGTCGACCAAATCCCTTGTATTCTACCTGAATCTCAACGTTTGAGCGTTTCCGTCGCGTCGGCGTCTTATAGCGCGAGCGAGACGACGGGAAAGCGCGCGTTACGTCGATTAACGATCCTTAACGCCCTTTTTACCGGCGACGGTCTTTTTGGGACCCTTGCGAGTGCGCGCGTTGGTTTTCGTGCGCTGACCGCGGACGGGGAGACCTTTACGATGGCGGATTCCACGATAGCATCCGATTTCGCGAAGACGGGCAATATTTTGGTTAACTTGGCGGCGCAGCTGACCTTCAACGACGTAATCGTTGTCGAGCAGAGCGGCCAATCGAGCGATCTCGTCCTCTTTCAGATCCTTCGCGCGTCCGGTCGGGTCGACGCCCGCCTTACGGCAAAGTTCGCTCGCGGTTTGCGGACCGACGCCGTAGAGATACGTCAGCGAAATCGCGGTGGGACGATTATTCGGAATATCAACGCCCAATAAACGAGGCATCTTTTTCTCCTAAAATACTTTTACTCTGAACGCAGAGCGTTCAAACCTAGACGCTTGAGGAAGACGTTTAAAACATTACCCGATTCGTCGTCTTCCGTCTGCCTCAACGCGCCGACAATACGCTTAGCCTTGGCGTTGCTTGTGTCGAGGATTGACGCAAATAACGTAGACTCGGCCCTTACGTTTCACGATTTTGCAATTCTCGCAAATTCGCTTAACACTAGCTTGAACTTTCATGGCTATTCCTATCATGTTAAGAGCGCGCGCAACGGACGCCCGCGCAAACGCGCTACTAGTCAATTGTACAAATATACCACATCGCGCCGCTTTATCAAGGGCTTTTCCAAACCTTTCTAGAAAAAAGTCGAAAATGCGCCTATTTTACTCAAGATCGGTTCAAGATCGGTTACTTATTGTGCTCGTATCGATCGAAGAAGACGTCGACCATTTCGCGCTCTTCTTCCGTTTCCGGCGGTCCCGTTAAGACGAGCGGACCCGTGCTGAGCATTGCGACCGTGTGCTCTTCATGCGCGCTCAGTTTCCCGTCCGACGTAACGATCGTCCAGTAGTCGCTCAACTGCTTCACGCGTTTGCCGCCTAAATTCACCATCGGCTCGATCGCGATCACCAAACCCGGCTTGATTTGGAAATCCTCGCTGCGCAGAAACTCTTCGTAGACAAAGTTCGGGACCTGCGGCGCTTCGTGCATATTGCGACCGATTCCGTGTCCGACAAAGGACTCCACGACGGAAAACCCGTTCTCTCGAACGTGCTTCTGCATTTCCCGCGCCACTTCGCTCCAGTATCGCGCCGTCTTTAACTTTTCTATGGCAAGATAGAGCGTCTCGCGCGTGACTTTGACCAATTTCGTCGCTTCCGGAGAAACGTTTCCGACAAGACTGGAGTACGCCGAATCGCCGCACCAACCGTCGATCTTGCACCCGAGGTCGACGCTGACCAGGTCGCCGTCTTGAATCACGCGATCGCCGGGAATGCCGTGGACGACTTGCTCGTTAATCGAAATGCACGTAACGTTCGGATACGGCACGCGTCCGGGAACGCCTTTGAACATGCCGACGGCAAGGTTGCGTTTGAAGAGATTTTCAACTTCCGTATCGAGTTCGCGCGTCGTCATTCCGGCGCGAATAATCTTGCGAATCAGCTCGTGCGCGCTCCAAGTGAGGAGTCCGGCTTTTCGCATTCTCCAAATGTCTTTTTCCGACTTTAAAGAAACCATAATACGAACCTTCAAAATAAAACCGCGAAGCGCGCAATACGCAAGCGACTCGCGCGCGACGCGGTCGTTCAGACGATCGGTCCAAGATTATTTGTATTCGTCTAAGACCTTTTTAATTTTCGCGTAGACTTCTTCGATCGTACCGACCGCGTCGATCTTCTTGAGAATGCCCGACTTCGTATAGTAGTCGACGAGCGGCTCGGTCTGCGTGTGGTACGCGACGAGACGTTGCTTAATAACGTCAGGATTGTCGTCGGCGCGTCCGCGCGAAGCGAGTCGTGTGAAGAGTTCGTCGTCGGGAACGGCGAGTTCAATCACGACGTCGAGGGGAGAATTCTTTTCCGCCAAGATTTTGTCCAGAGCTTCCGCTTGCGCGATCGTGCGCGGGAAACCGTCGAGCAGACACCCGGACTTCGCTTCGTCGAGTCTTTCAACGACGACGCCGATGACGACTTCGTCGGGAACGAGCGCGCCGGCGTTCATATATTTTTCCGCTTCCAGTCCGATCGGAGTCTTCGCCTTAACGGCCGCGCGCAAAGCGTCGCCAGTCGAAAGATGGAAAAGTCCGTAGTCTCGAACGATATTCTCCGCTTGGGTGCCTTTCCCGGCTCCCGGAGGTCCAACAAAAACAAGTCTCATGACAAAGTTCCTATTGCGCTGCCGCCTCAACGTCGAGCCAGAGCCCGGACGTTGAAGACAGATCGATTTATCAAAGAAAAAGGCGTTCGCGCGAATCAAGGTGCGCGCGAACGCCTGACGGAAATTTAAGGAAACGCGTCGATACGTCGCGCGCGTCCTATGCGCTATTCTTCAAGGATTCCCTTGTAGTTGCGCATGATCAGGTGCGCGTCGATCTTATCGACCAAGTCGAGAACCACGCTGACGGCGATCAGCAGGCTCGTGCCGCCGAAGAAGCTCGACAGAGTGTAATTGACGTGCATGAAGTTCGTGATGAGCGTCGGAACGATCGCGATAATCGCGAGGAACGTGGCGCCGACGTAGGTAATGCGAAGCATGACTTTTTCAAGGTAATTCGACGTGCTGCTGCCAGGTCGATAGCCTTGAATGAAGGTGCCGCTTCGCTTGAGGTTGTCGGCCATATCCTTCGGATTGAAGGTAACGGCGGTCCAGAAGTAGCAGAAGAAGTAGATGAGCGCAACGTCGAGGAGGACGTACGTGAAGGAGCGGCTTCCGGAGAATATTTCGTGACCGCTGCGAACGAAGCTCGCGAACCAGCCATTCGACGCGCCGACGTTTTGAACGGCGTAAGCGAAGAGGAATTGCGGGAAGAGCAACAAGCTGCTCGCGAAGATGATCGGCATAACGCCCGCCTGATTGACGCGAAGCGGGAGATACTGACGGTTGCCGCCGTAGACCTGACGACCTTGGACGTGCTTGGCGCTTTGGGTCGGGATACGGCGTTGGCCTTTCGTAACGTAGACGACGGCGACGACAACGATGATAAAGAGGAGTATTAACCCGAAGATATGCTCCGGTCCAAACTGGGATCCGAGTCGGAATCCGCCGTCGGAGGCCGCAGCCGTCCAGAGTTCGTTAATGGCTCCCGGCGCGCGCGCCAAAATGCCCGCCATAATCAACAAGCTGATACCGTTTCCGATACCGTATTCGTCGATCTGTTCTCCTAACCACATCAAGAACGCCGTTCCCGTGGTCATAATGAGAATAGCGAGCCAATACCACGCAAACGTGAGCCGCCCGTCTTCCCCGATGCAGTTCGTGAGGAAGTATTGTTGCGACCCGTACGCCGTCATCTGCTGACTCGCTTGGGCGTTGAGCATGGAAAGATACGCCATCGACTGAATAATGCAAATCAAGATCGTCGCATATCGCGTGTATTCGTTGATCTTTTTGCGACCGGTTTCGCCTTCCTTCTGCAACTTTTCGAGGGGTTCGTAAACCGTCGCGAGAAGCTGGAAAATAATCGACGCCGAGATGTACGGCATAATGCCTAGCCCGAAAATCGTCATTTGATCGAGCTGAGAACCGGAGAAGATCGCGACCTGATTCAAAAGCCCGCCTAAATCGGCGCTGCTGGAGTTGATCGCGTTGCTCATCGCGGGGTCGATCATCGGGAGGAAGATATTCCATCCGAGACGATAAATCGCCAGCAAACCGATCGTCAGCAATATCTTTTTTCTCAATTCAGCGATTGAGAACATGGATGAAAGTTTTTGGAACATCGAATTATCGACCTTTGTACGAAACGTTCGTTTCGAGAGCGCTACGCCGCAGACGTCAAACGCACGTCCGCACGATCGCAGACCTCACGGCGCAAACTATTCTCGCTTCGAATCAAGGGGAATTCGCCCGCCCGATCCGAAATAAAGCTTGTTATGTCGACCAATCCCCTATCGCAAAACGCAACCGCCCGCGACTTGCGCGACGTTTGAACGCGGTGCGTTTTCAAGGATTGAAAGGCTATTCTCAAAGGCAGTCGCGACGATCATTACTCAACGAGCGAAAACGACTGACGATTTGTTTCATTGTACGGAGCGAACGAATTTGCGCAAGGACGACTCCCAATCGAGAACGCGATTTCTCACGAAAATATGAGCAAAAAAGGTCTGCGAAAGCCGCCTCGGGATCCTAGCGCCACAATTTAAAAAAAGTCGCTCGGTTGAAATAGCCAAACCGAACGACTTTAGTGCGTCTATGAGTTCAGAACGCTTATGAACGTCGAACCCTATTTTGAATAGGAACCGCGCTTAATCGACGAATTAGTTCGCTTTTTTCGTCTTGGGCTTCATCTTGTTCTTGACGACCGGTTTCTTGCCGGGCAGAATCTCGATCGAACCGCCAGCCTTTTCAACGGCCGCTTTCGCGCCGTCGGAGACGCGATGAACTTTGAATTTGTAAGCGCTCGGGAGTTCGTCGGAGCCGATGAGCTTGACGACGGACTTCTTGCTCGAGATCAAGCCGCGTTCTTCGAGAACTTCCGGGGTGATTTCGACGGATCCGTCAAACTTACGAAGAACGGATTTAAGGGAAACGCTTTCGACGACGTCGGCGAAAACTTTATTGTTGAAGCCGCGTTTCGGAATACGACGAGCGAGCGGAAGCTGACCGCCTTCGAAGGTCGGTCTCATAGAAGAACCGGCGCGGGAACCTTGTCCGTTAGCGCCGCGACCAGCGGTCTTACCATTACCGGAACCGGGACCGCGACCAACGCGATCCTTACGTTTGTTCTTCAGAACGCCGTTATTAATCGTGCTGATATCCATTAGAGTTTCACTCCTCGCAAGTTCTCGACTTGTTCTTTCGAACGAAGATTATTGAGGGCGTCGATCGTCGCTTTGACGAGATTGGCGGAATTGGCGCTTCCGTAGGATTTCGTCAAAATGTCGTTGATACCGGCCGCTTCGCAGACCGCGCGCACCGCCGCGCCGGCGATAACGCCGGTACCGGGACGCGCCGGGATCAACTTAACGCGCGAAGAACCAAAGGAGCCTTCAACGGCGTGCGGGATCGTGGACTCTTCCATGCAGACGGCGGCGAGTTTGCGCTGACCGTCTTGGACCGCTTTATTTACGGCGCGAGGAACTTCGTTCGCTTTTCCGTAACCCCAAGCGACTCGACCTTTACCGTCGCCGACGACAACGAGAGCGGTGAAACTAAAACGACGTCCGCCTTTGACGGTCGCCGAGCATCGACGAACCTTGACGACCTTGTCGATCAATTCGCCTTTCTCTCTATTATTATCACTAGCCATTCTTATTTCTCTTTTATTTTGTCAGGAACAGACGCTAACGCTCGATTGTTCTACGCAGGCGAGGAATCTGGGTTCGCGCGCGTGAAGGAGCGTTGTATGCGCGTCTTACTCGTTCGTGCCCTTACCAATATCAAGACCGCCTTCACGAGCGGCGTCGGCGAGAGCCTGAACGCGGCCGTGATATTTGTAGCCTTTACGGTCGAACGCGACGGCGGTAACGCCGGCGGCGAGCGCGCGTTCCGCGATCTTCTTACCGATAACGGCGGCGGCTTCGATATTTCCGCCGTTGGCGCCGGTAGCGCGGAATTCTTTTTCGTACGTGCTGGCGCTCGCGAGCGTTTTCCCTTCGTTATCGTCGACAACTTGCACGCTAATGTGGCGCGAGCTACGGAAGACGCAAAGTCGAGGACGAACGCTGACTTTTTTAACCGCGTTAGAAACTCGGTATTTGCGAGTTAAACGCTGTTTGTTCAAACGGAGTTGTTTTCTCATTATAATTACCGCAGGGTTATTTCTTTTACGTGGAACGCGCGAATGCGTCGCAAGTTTTCACTCGGACTGAAACCGCAGTCGCGGCGTTACGCCGGCTGAAAATTATTTCTTACCGGCGGCTTTACTTTCCTTACGACGAATGACTTCGCCTTCGTATTTGATACCTTTACCGAGGTAAGGTTCGGCAACTTTGATCGCGCGGACTTCGGCGGCGAATTGACCGACAAGTTGCTTATCGCAACCGGCAACGGTAATGTGCAATTGATCGGGGCACGTAACTTTGAGACCAGCGGGAATCTCTTTGTGGATTTCGTTAGCGAAGCCAACGCGCACTTGGAGAGTGTTTCCTTGAACGGCGGCTAGATAACCGGTTCCAAAGATCTCGAGTTTCTTTACATAACCTTGCGAAACGCCGGTAACCATATTTTGAATGAGCGCGCGAGTCAGACCGTGCATCGCGTTCGCGACGCGAGTCGGAAAGAGTTGCTCGACAACGACGTTTTTGCCTTCGTCGTCCAGTTTAACGCTCACTTCAGGACGAAAACTTTGAGAGAGTTCGCCCTTCGGACCTTTGACGGTGACGTCCCGATCATTAGCGACTTCGACGGAGACTCCGCTCGGAATCGCGACCGGTTTTTTACCAATTCTCGACATATTCGTTTACCTTATTGCTGAAACGTGTAGCTTATAGCAATCATTATTCCAGACGTTCGCGCCTATCCGTGTGAAAGCGCGAGGATCGAATGGTGAATCTCTCGCGCAAAAGTTCGCTACGCAGGTTGCGCCGCGTAGGACAGGGATCGGCGCTTCGACGCGTATACCGCCCCTCGCCCCTCAAATTACCGGCTTGTCGTTACAACAAAACGGGACTGTCGTCATTGTTCGGGAAAACGGGCGCGTCTTACGAAACGCGACGTCATCGTTGCGCGGTTGACGCGGACTCGCCGCGTCGACCGATAGAACGACGTTTTTTCATTTTACGGCGAATAGCGTCTCTGTCAATAGGAACGCGCTGTTTTTTTGCAAAAACAGCGCGTTGACGTCAACAAATTCGCGAAATAATCTTCGACTTACCAGATTTCGCAAAGGATTTCGCCGCCGACCTTTTGCTCGCGAGCTTCGCGGTCGCTGACGACGCCTTTGTTCGTGCTCAGGATCGTAATGCCGAGACCGTTGAGAACGGGCTTGAGATCCTTGGAAGAGCTATAGATTCGGCGTCCGGGCTTGCTGACGCGTCGGATCGATTGGATAACGCGTTCGCCGCTGAGGCTGTACTTGAGTTGGATACGGATCGTATTGCAAGGCGTGCCTTCAATGATCTCGTAGTTCCAGACGTAGCCTTCGCGTTTGAGAACGTCGACGACGCCGGCCTTAAGTTTGGAGTACGGGACGTCGAGCGTTTCTTTTTCAACTCTCACAGCGTTGCGGATACGAGTCAACATATCGGCAATGGGATCGGTCATCATAATAATGTGTCTCCTATATTACCAACTCGCTTTTTGAACGCCGGGAATAAGACCTTGGTTCGCCAAATTACGGAAGCAGATTCTGCACAGACCAAATTTGCGATAGACCGCGCGGGGACGACCGCAGATCTTGCAACGATTTTCGCGCCGAGTGCTGAATTTCGGCTCTCGATTCGCTTTATTGATTTTCTCTTTACTAGCCATATTCTAATATACCTTCAATTCAGCGTTAGCGTTCGTTACCAGTTTTGAAAGGCATTCCGAAGTCGCGGAGCAATTCGCGAGCGTCGTGATCGTTTTCCGCCGTCGTTACGAACGTGATATTCATACCTTGGGTCTTGGTATATTTATCAGGATTGAGTTCGGGGAACACGAGCTGTTCGGAAAGTCCGAGGTTGTAGTTTCCGCGCTTATCGAAGCTATTCGGATTGAGACCGCGGAAGTCGCGAACGCGCGGAAGTACGATGGAGATCAAGCGATCCATGAATTCGTACATTCTGTAGCCGCGAAGAGTAACTTTGCAACCGATATTCATGCCTTCGCGAAGTCGGAAACCGGCGATGGAGCGACGGGCTTGGGTAACGACGGGTTTTTGACCGGTGATCTGGGTTAAAACGTCGAGCGCTTCTTCGAGATACTTTTTATCTTGAATCGCGCTTCCAACGCCCATATTGACCACGATCTTTTCAAGCTTCGGAACGGAATGGACGTTGGTTTTCCCAAGGCGTTCGCGGAGATCGGCGCAGATCTGCGTGTTATATTTTTCTAAAAGTCTTGGCGTCATGACGAATTACCTGTTCATTAACGAGTCTTATTATACGGAGCTTGCGGAAGAACGGCGCCGCACTTTTTGCAGACGCGATTCTTTTTACCCGTCGCTTCGTCGAATTTGTATCCGACGCGCGTGGGCTTTTTGCAAGTCGGGCAAACGAGCATGACTTTCGAAACCGGAATCGGCATGAGCTTCGAAAGACGACCGCCTTGCATATTACGTTGCGAACGACGAACGTGACGCTGAACTTCGTTGACGCCTTCGACCGTGACGGTATTCGCTTCTAGATTAACGGAAAGTACTTTGTGGTCTTCGCCTTTGTAATCCTTACTGCGGACGCGAACCGTATCGTTGACTTTAATACGCATCAGACCACCTCTTTCGCAAGACTGACGATTTTCATGAAGCCTAAATCGCGGAGCTCACGCGCGACGGCGCCGAAGATACGGGTGCCGCGCGGGTTCTTGTCGTTATCGACGAGCACTGCGGCGTTCGTATCGAAGCGAATATAGCTTCCGTCGGCGCGACGCGTCGCTTTTTTCGTGCGAACGATTACGGCTTTGACAACTTGACCTTTTTTGATTTGGCTGCCCGGAATGACCTTCTTCACGGAGCAGACGATAATATCGCCGAGACCGGCGGTTCGTCGGTGAGTTCCGCCCAAGACTTTAATACACTGAAGCTCTTTCGCTCCGGTGTTGTCGGCGGATTCCAGACGCGTTTGCATTTGAATCATTGTTCTACTCGCTTATTCTAACGTCTTTGACCACTTGATCTGGGGATCGAGCGCGGATAAACGCGCGTGGAAAAGCAAATCGACTAGTCGACCTTCTCTACCTTCTTAACGATCTTAACAAGAGCCCATCTCTTCAGTTTGGAAGTGGGACGACTCTCTTCGATTTCAACGACGTCGCCGACGGCGGTTTCGTTGTTTTCATCGTGAACGTAGCAAACGGTGCGAGTGCGAACGTATTTGCCGTACTTGGGATATTTCTTAATGCGAGGGATCTCGACTCTTCGAGTCTTGTCCATTTTGTCGGTCTTAACGACGCCGACCAACTTCATTTTTGGCATGACTTCCTCGTATGGAGAGGGCCTATGTTAGGCTTCAAGATCTCGACGACTTCCGGGTTTGAATCAAAGGCGGACTCACTTTCGGCATTCGTCGAGAGCATGACTCTCACTAATTTTGAGCTACTTCTTTACCTTGTTTAATCGCTTCTTCGAGCGCGGCTTTGCGCGCTTCTGCGAGCTGAATAGTTTTGACCCTTGCGACAAGCTTCTTAGCTTTACCGACTTCGCTAGGCGAATCAAGGCGCTCCATATTCGCTTGAATGCGGAGTTGATGAAGCTTCTTAATCGTATCCTTGAGCAGGCTCTCGCGTTGTTCAGCGCTCATCGCGCGAATATCTTTTGCTTTCATGAGTATATTTTCCTTGGTTCGGCGCGACCGAGACGGTCGGCGTAACGCCCGGCGCGAACGCCGGGCGAACGCGTCTTCCGTTTAGATCGTCTTACGGCGAATCAGACGGCACTTGACCGGCATTTTATGAGCCAAACGGTTAAAGCACAACTTCGCGGTTTCCTCGGGAACGCCGCCGACTTCGTACATAATCGTTCCAGGATGAACGACCGCAGCCCAGTAATCAGGCTCGCCTTTACCTTTACCCATACGGGTTTCGAGCGGAATCGAGGTGATCGACTTATGCGGGAAAATTCTGATGTAGAGTTTTCCTTCCGCGCGGAGGTATTGTTGAGCGGCGATACGACCAGCTTCGATGGTGGCGGCGCTAATCCATCCGCCTTCGAGGGTCTGGAGACCGTAATCGCCAAACGCGACCGTTTGACCGCGCGTCGCATTACCTCTTATACGACCTCTTTGTATTTTTCGGTGCTTGACCCGTTTCGGCATTCTGGCCATTGTTATCGTCCTCGCTATATTCGCCTTGATTAATCCAAACTTGAATTCCGATGTGACCTTGCGCGATCTTAGCTTCGTGGAAGCCGTAATCGATCTTAGCGCGCAGAGTGGAGAGCGGAATGGATCCTTCCGCGCTCTTCTCGCGACGCGCCATTTCAGCGCCGCCAAGACGACCGGAAAGTTGAATTTTCACGCCTTTCGCGCCTTTTTCCATAGCTTGCGACATAGCGCGTTTGATCACGCGACGGAAGCTAGCGCGTTTGACAAGTTGATCGCCGATGTCTTCGGCGACGATTTGCGCGACCAGTTCGGGGTTGCGCACTTCTTCAATCTTGAGATTGATACGGCGTCCGGTGAGATTTTGAAGTTCCGCTTGAAGTTCTTCAATTTTCTCGCCTTTCTTACCGATGATGAGAGCTGGTCTCGAGGTATAGACCAAGACGCGAACTTCGTCGCGAGTGCGTTCGATTTCGATCTTGGAGATCGCGGGATAGCTCAGTTCGGGCTTGTTATTAGCGCCGATCGTTTTATGTTTTTTAATGAAGTCGCGGATCTTCTTATCTTCGACGAGTAGCGTGGCAAACTCTTTTTTGGGAGCGTACCAACGGCTTTTCCAGCCTTCCATAACGCCAACGCGATACGCGACGGGATTAACTTTCTGTCCCATTAAACGTTATCCTATATCTTTGGCGGCTTTCGTCGCCGGTTATTTCTATTGTAATACGACGCTAATATGGCTGGAACGTCGCTTAGTAATCACAGAAGCGCCGCGAGAGCCAGCGCGCCAACGGCGACGCATCGGACCTTCGTCAACGCGAACTTCGGCGACAGTCAACTCAACGGCTTCCGGAGCGCCGAGGTCGTCGGCGTTGCCGATCGCGCTCTTGAGGGTTTTTTCGAGCATACGAGCGCCGCGATTCGGATAGCACGCGAGGAGGACTGCAGCTTCTCCGGCTGACTTACCGCGGATCAGGTTCGCAAAAGCGCGAACTTTTTGCGCGCTAATGGGAGCGTACTTGTAGACGGCGCGATAAGAAGGCTCTGCGATAACCTCTTGGGCTTGGGCTTCTTGGTCTTTCATTTTCTTTTCCATGTCGTACCGCCTATCGATTATTTACCTTTGCCGCCATGGCCGCGGAAAATTCGCGTCAGAGAGAATTCACCGAGCTTATGACCGACCATTTCTTCAGTAACGAATACTTTCAGAAACGCTTTGCCATTATGGACGAGGAAAGTGTGTCCGACGAACTCCGGAACGATCGTGCAAGCGCGAGCCCACGTCTTCACGGGTTCTTTTTTACCCTGTTGATCAAGCTTTTCGATCTTTGCGAAGAGCTTATAATCAACAAACGGGCCTTTTTTAGTTGATCTACTCATTTAAATTTCCGTTGTCTTTCAAATTCGGTCGACGTTCGCGAGTCGCTAAACGCAGACCTTTCGCAATGATCAGGAGAGCTTCAACAGACCGTAACGGCGACTGCGACGACGACGAATAATGGCCTTGTTCGAAGGCTTCTTATGGCGACGAGTCGAGGTGCCTTTGGTCGGTTTACCGGTAGGAGAAACGGGATGGCGACCGCCTTTGGTACGACCTTCACCACCGCCGTGGGGGTGGTCGATCGGGTTCATCGCGGTGCCGCGGACGTAGGGTCGACGTCCGAGCCATCGAGTGCGACCGGCTTTTCCGAGGACGATATTCATATGATCGCCGTTTCCAACGACGCCGATGACGGCGCGGCAGGAGCTCGGAACGCGACGGATTTCACCGCTCGGCAGGTTGAGCTGAGCCCAATCTTCTTCACGAGCGACGAGGGTCGCTTTGGAGCCGGCGGAACGGCACATGCAAGCGCCGCGACCGGGGCGAATCTCGATATTGTGAATTGTAGAACCAAGCGGAATCTTGCTGAGCGGCAAGCAGTTTCCGACGCGGGGTTCAGCGGAATCGCCGCTTACGACTTTCATCCCGACGGTGAGACCTTCGGGCGCGACGATATAGCGCTTGACGCCGTCTTCGTAGACGAGGAGGGCGATGCGCGCGGTGCGGTTCGGATCGTATTGGATGGAGTCGACAGTGGCGACCATACCGTCCTTATTGCGACGGAAGTCGATGAGACGGATGTGTCGTTTGTGTCCGCCGCCGCGGTGGCGCACGGTGATCACGCCTTGATTATTGCGACCGCTACAGCGCTTTTTCGGGCGCAGCAAGCTTTTCTCAGGCTTCGCGCCTTTGGTCAGCTCGGCGAAGTCGCTAACGCTCATGTTTCTCCGACCAGCGTTATTCGGTCGATATTTTCGAATACCCATTTGTTATTCTCACAAATTGATGTTATTTCAGGGTCAACGTCGCACGATTAGTAGATATCGAGACGATGTTCAGGGTCAAGCGTGACCATAGCCTTTTTCCAGGATCGCGTAACGCCGATACCTTTTCGGGTTCGACGTTTCTTACCTTTACGGTTTTGCGTATTCACTGAAACAACTTTAACGTCGTAAAGTTTCTCGATCGCTTCTTTGATCATGGTCTTGGAGGCGAGCTTGTGAACTTCAAACGTGTAGGTGTTATTCGCGCCGGAGTGAAACACTCCCTTTTCGGTTACGATCGGGCGAATAATAATTTGATACGGCTCGAGTTCGAGGTTCGTATCGGTAACGTCTTTGCACCTTGGCATTTTTATTATTCCTATTGTAAATGGTTTGTCTTGATCTCACGACGAGCGACGAATCACTTTTTGCGAGATTCGACAAACTTCTCCAACGCCGATTTCGTAACCAGGATTTGATAAGGTCGCATAATTTCCCAAGCGTTGAGATCGGTAACGGGGAGGATCTTCGCTTTCGGAATATTACGGACGCTCAGATAGGCGTTCTTGTCATATTGATCGACAACGACGAGAACCGTGCGGGACAGTTCAAGCTTACCGAGCGCGGTAGCGACGGTTTTCGTTTTCGGGGCTTCGAGCGCGAGAGCGTCGATAACCTTGACGCGTTCGCCGTTGATTTTAGCGACCATCGCCATATTGGTAGCGATTTGGAGCGCTTTTCTCGGCATGCGATACGTCCAGTTTTTCGGGGTCTTCGCGAAGATGTGTCCGCCGCCGCGACGAACGCCGCTACGCTTGTGACCAGCGCGCGCGTTACCGGTGCCCTTTTGGCGATACATCTTTTTGCGTGATCCGGAAACTTCCGAACGAGTCTTCGACTTGGCGGAGCCTTGACGAAGATTATTTTGATACATGACGACGGCGTCGTGAACAAGTTGCTGGCTGAATTTCGGGGCGATCGCGTCAAGGTCGATCGCAAATTCGTCAACTTTCGCGCCGGTCTTATCGTAGACGGGTAAATTAATCATAACTACTGTTCACTATCTTTAAAATTCTAATAGCAACCTACGAAACGACAGACGCAAGACTATGCAAGACGCCATTTGTTGTGCTTAGGAGCCGGCAACTTATTAGTCGGGCGAATCGAGACGAACGCGCCGGTGGGTCCGGGAACCGCGCCGCGGATGACCAGCAAGTTGTTCTCTTTGTCGATCAAGACGACCTTCTGATTGCGGACGGTGCATCGCGCCGCGCCGTAATGTCCGGCCATTCTCTTACCTTTCAGGACGCGGCTCGGATAAGAGCTGCAGCCCGTGCCGCCGAGGTGTCGGTGGCATTTCTTAACGCCGTGCGTCATGCGTTGACCGCTGAAGTTGTGGCGCTTCATGACGCCTGCGGTACCGCGACCTTTGCTCGTGGCGGTAACGTCGACGGCGAAGACTTTATCGAAGAGTTCGACGTCAAAGTTCTGACCGACTTCGACGCCGTCGACAGCCGCGCGGAATTCGCGAACGAAGCGTTTCGGTTCGCATTCCGCCTTCTTTCTCGTCGCGACTTGCGCGGCGGCGGCGGCTTTTTGTCGTTTGCTGTCAATATTGGCGACGTGTCCGCGCTCACTCCTTTTCGCGAGGCGTCGCGGCTTGTCTTTGAACCCGAGTTGAACCGCTTCATACCCGTCCTTTTCAAGCGTTTTCACTTGAAGGACGCAGCATGGACCCGCTTGAATAACGGTAACAGGGATCACTTCGCCCTGTTCGGTGTACAACTGGGTCATACCGAGTTTCTGTCCAAGTAAACCGATACTCATATTATTTTTCCTTCCGTCTTTTCAGACAGTCTATCATGCGCATTGCGACCCGATGTGTTTTGTGAAGGTCGATACGTCCATAAAATGCGATCTAACGATTCGCGAGCGTTGCGTTACTTTTTCGCGGCGGTGGCTTTGATGTGAATATCGACGCCGGCGGGCAACGTGAGCTTGTTCAGTTCTTCGATCGTCTTAGCGGTGGCTTGAACGAGGTCGATGATTCGTTTGTGAGTGCGAATCTCGTACTGTTGACGAGCCTTTTTGTCAACGTGCGGGCTGGAAAGAACGGTGTAGCGTTCGACTTTCGTCGGGATCGGGATGGGTCCTCGTACGACGGAGCCGGTACGTTTGGCGGTGTCAACAATTTCAAGCGCGCTCTGATCGAGCGCCGCGTGGTCATACGCTTCCATTCGGATGCGAATCACAGCGTTTCCGGAATTCGACATAATCTTCTCCGATTTTCCAGTCCTGATTGGCAAATATCCAAGACGTCGTTTCACTGATTACGCGTAATCGCGTCAGCTGAAAACAAACGCCTTCGTTTTATTGTGTGCGACGTCGCGAACTCGAAACTTCCCGAGTTCCCGCGATCAGCGCTAAATTTCGAAGGGCGCGTCGCAGTCGCCGACTATCACGTTCAACCCTAAGAGGGGAACTAAGCGACCGGTTACAAAGGGCGTTGAAACGAAGATCTTCCGAGCAAGTTCCCAAGGAACCGGCGTTCGGATCGTGCAACGTGTCTTCGTCGCGCTTGGCTCAAGAGCGCCAGCGGCGCGTTCAAGGCTCTTTGTCGTCGGTAATTTGCAACGTTCTCGCTATTTTAACAGGCCCGAGCTGATTGTCAAGGGGTATGCCAAAGAATATTGCGAATATGTCCCTCTTTTTTACCAAAAGGTCCGTTTTTCCCTTCAAAACCTTTTCCCATTGACCTCCCCTTCTCTCCACAAGTCAAAGCGAAATTCTTCTCAAAACGCGGTCGATTTGACGCCATTTCTCTACACTACGCCTCGAAGTCATTTTCTTAACTAATATATTTTTCACTTTGTTTTATACATCATTAACAATCGCCGTTCAGTCGCGACGCGGCTTACGGAATAGCCTCGCCAAAATCTCATAGCGAACTTTTCAAGGTTGTCTGTCGAAGAGTTTTTTTCACGTCCCTCAATCGATCCCTGATAAAAATGCGATTGAAATACGCCTAATCAGGAAAAGTGCCTTTCCTCCGGATACGACCTGTTCGAGCGCCGCGCCTACCCTGCGAGTAAGTTCAAGCGATTCTTCCTCGGCCCCGCTCCTTTGAAAAGGCAGGGAACGGTCGCCGTCCTCTTCCGGACGGAATCGCCGGGTCAGCTCTTAGACGACGTCGAAGGCTACGAAAAAGGCGTCCTTAAGGGAATGAAAAAAGAACGGCGCCCATCGACTAGAAAACGTCGCGATTGCGTCCTTCCGGCGTCTGCGCCGAGTTGGACTGGATTAAGACGAGGCGACGAGACGTCTAGAAGCCGGCAAGAACCAATATGAACGCGAGGTCGGCGTTCCTGCATTGAGAGCAGGGCGGAAACAAGGAGAAAGCTTTTAATGAATACGGCGCGCTCACGACGCGTTTGGCGGCTGGTTCGAATCTCAAGGCGGGGAAACCAATGCGAGAAGGCGGCGTTCTCACGGCGTTCAGTCGTAACAAGCGTCTATCCCCATACAGGGCTACAACGGGCGCCTGACGTTCATCAACGCGGAGCACGAGGCGACGGAGGTCGCGGAGCAAGCCGCCGAAGGCGAGGCGGGCGAGCCTTAAACCGCGCGTTGCGAGCAAAGGGCGGCAGAACAACGAAGGAAGGGGAATCGACAGGCTGGCTCGATTCCCCTTCTCTATTTCCGAAGGCGGGCTAGGCGGCGTCCCCGAAGGCGGCGCAGATCGCGTCGAGAATCGCTTCCGGAGCCGCCATTCTTCCGACTCCGGATTCCCCGCAACTTAGGCGACCGTCGTCCGGTCCGACGACGAGACAACCGTCGTCGATCAGTTGGCGCAGATTCCGTTGCGTCGCGGGCTTATTCCACATTGCGGAGTTCATCGCCGGCGCTAGAATCAGTTTGCCGGTGAAGGCGAGAATCGTCGAGCTCATGAGATCGTCGGCGAGTCCGTAGGCGGCTTTCGCCATGATATTGGCGGTTGCAGGGGCGACGCAGAAGACGTCCGCTTGTCGGGCGAGTTCGATATGCGGGTGAACGAAGTTGGCGTCCCACATCGAGAGCGCGACAGCGCGTCGCGTCAGCGCTTCGAAGGTTTTTGGCGCGACGAGTTTCGTTGCGGCTTCGGTCATGAGGACGGTGGGTCGGGCGCCTAACTTAACGAGCGCGCTCACGAGTTCGGCGGTTTTATATGCGGCGATACCGCCGCAGACGCCGATGAGGATTTCTTTATTTTTCAGCCGTGCGGCGCGATTATCAGGAGTCATAACGGCGCAATTCCAAGTTCGGGTCGTTCAACTAAGTTAGTAAATAAGTTAGTAAAAAAGGCGTAAAAAAACGCGAGAACGCGACGTATCGCGTTCTCGCGCGGAACAAGTGGGAATAACGCGAGTCGCGTTACGCGTTACTGAATCGGCGTGGAGAAATCGAGCGGATCGTCGCCGCCGATGAGTTCGCCGTCTTCGCGCAATTGGATTTTGTTTTCCAGAATTTCGCGGACGACAATTTGCAGATTGTCGCTTTCTCCGGTCGGATCGTCGACGTAAGCTTGGCTTCCGCGATTCAGAACGGCGAGGCGCTTCTGGATGAGGGTCGTGAGCTTAAAGCGACCGCCAACCTTATTAACGAGTTCTTCGTCTTTGAGTTCTTCAATCATAGGGATCCTTCACAGGCAGGCGCGCGAGCGACCTGCGCAAAACATTCAGGCTTTGAATTAAAAACGGCGAATTTAAATTGCCGAAGACTCTCGAAGAGAGTTAAATATTTTCAGGAGATCGGAATAAGCGACGTCGAGATCGTCGTTGACGACGCGATAGCGATAGAACCCGCTTTCGGCGATCTCTTGTTCCGCTTGTTTGAGTCGTTTCGCCAAATCCTCGGGCGTTTCTGTACCGCGTTTCTGAAGTCGAACGAGGAGCGCGTCAACGCTCGGCGGAGCTATGAATATTGTATCGGCGTTGGGTATCTGCTCAAGGATACTTTTGGCGCCTTTCACGTCGATTTCCAAGACGATCCATTTGCCATTGTCGACGGCGTGCAGAACCGTCTCGCGCAGAGTTCCGTAAAGCGCTCCTCCGGGGTAGACCTCAAAGGACTCGAGGAACTCGCCGCGCGCGCGTCGCGCTAGAAAATCGTCGCGCGTTAAAAACCAGTAATGAACGCCGTTCAGTTCCCCGGCGCGCGGCGGTCGGGTCGTTGCGGAAACGCTCATTTCGAGCGGCAAATCGCTCTCGGCAAAGAGCTTTTTCAGCAAGGTTCCCTTGCCGACCCCGGAAGGTCCGGAAACGACGATAACGCGCCCTTTCATCGACATGACGCCGAACTCCTGGTCTAAAAGACGTTATTCAACGTTCTGCACCATTTCGCGAATTCGTTCGACAGTCGCCTTAATTTGGACGACGACGGCGAGAACGTCGGGCGAGTTCGCTTTCGATCCGATCGTGTTCGCTTCGCGAAACATCTCTTGCGTAATGAAATCGAGTTTCTTACCGCAAATCGGTTCGTTGCGCATTGTGGAATCGAACTGATCCAAATGCGAATAGAACCGCGCGATCTCTTCGGAGACGTCGACGCGGTCGGTGAAGACAGCGACTTCGCGAATGACGTCGACGGAGTCGACTTCGACGCCGTTTTCGCGGAGAATGCGCGCGACTTTTTCGGTCAAACGGAGCCGATAGTTTTCGGCGACGCCAGGCGCGAGCTCTTTGACTTTATCGATGAACATTCGAGCTTCGTCGAGCGCGTCGGCGAGGTAACGTTGCGTCGCTTCTCCTTCAACTTCGCGCATTCGCTGAAGTTTGTCGAGGGACGCTCGAATATTACAAGCGACGGCGTCCCAGAGAACGTCGGCAATTTCACCGTCCGTTTCGCGCGTTTTATCGATCAAGACGCCGGGAAGTCGCGCAAAATCGACGAGACTACCGATCGGAACGGATTCGGTCAAATCGGGATTTTCGCGTTGAAACCGCACGAGACCTTCGACAAGATTTTTGAGCGCGACGAAATTAAACTCGCAATCGGCGCCGGAAACTTCGCGGTCGACTTTCAACGTAAAATTGACGGAACCGCGCGCAATACGTTCGCGCAAGATCTCTTCGATTTTCGTTTCAAGTTTCGCAAACCCGTCGGGGAGACGAATCGAGGTCTTCAGAAAGCGATTGTTCACCGCTTTGATTTCCGTCGAAATAACGTATCCTTGTTCTCGCGTGCAAGCGGAACCAAACCCGGTCATACTGATCAACATGGAGCCAACCTCAGGCGCGCAAAACAAAGAGAAGCCGCGCTCGCGTCTCGTCGCAATTCGGCAAAAAGCGCGAAAATCTCGTGGGATTTCGTCTCAACCAATGATTCGGCAGCTTATTCAGCGGCGGGAGCTTCGGCGGGCGCGTCCGCAGGCGCTGGCGTATCCGCAGTCGTCGTCGTCGCGGCGTTTTCAGCAGGCGCGGAATCCGCCGGCGCGGCGCCGGTCGCAGCGTCGCCGGTCGTCGCAGATTCTTCGGTCGTCGCGGCGTCGCCGGTCGGCTCCGCAGGCGCGGACGCGGCGGCTTCGTCGAGCATCGACTGACCGGATTTCACATTGATGATATAACGACTGAAAAGGCAGAAGACGAACCAGACGACGGTCGTCCAAATCGTAATTTTCAAGAAGACGTCGGTGGTTTTCGTTCCGAACATACTTCCGCCGCCCATACCGCCAAACGCGCCGACAAGTCCGCCGCCTTTTCCGCGTTGAATCAAAATAATGAGTATCAGGAAAAGGGAAATCAGAACCATTAAAATAAAGACAAGCGCTTGCGCGCAAGTAACGAGAATACTCATGTCTCAAATTCCTCGCGAGTCAAAATTGAGGCGATATGCGAGCGGACTCAAGAGACGCGCGCGCACGACCGCCGCGCGCGTCTCGTAGCAATCAACAAGATCAGAGTCAACAACGACTAGCGAACGTTGTTGATGATTTCCATGAAGGCGTCGACCTTGAGGGAAGCGCCGCCGACGAGCGCGCCGTCGACGTCAGGCTTGCTAAGGATTTCTTTCGCGTTGGAACCTTTGACGCTTCCGCCGTATTGAATGCGAACGACGTCGGCGACGTCTTTACCGTAACGATCGGCGATCCAAGCGCGGACGTCGGCGTGGACTTCTTGCGCTTGATCAGGCGTAGCGACTTTACCGGTTCCGATGGCCCAAACGGGTTCGTAAGCGATAACGCACTTCTTCATATCTTCAGCGGAGACGCCGGAGAAGGAGCCGTCGAGTTGACGACGATTGACGTCGTTGGTCACGCCGGCTTCGCGTTCTTTGAGGAGTTCGCCGATGCAGACGATCGGAATCAGACCGGCGGCGAGCGCGGCGCGAACTTTCAGATTGATGAACTCGCTCGATTCGCCGAGGATGTGACGGCGTTCGCTGTGACCGAGAATGACGTATTGGCAACCGACGTCGGTCAGCATCGCCATTTCGAGTTCGCCGGTGAACGCGCCTGCTTTTTCGAAGTAAGCGTTCTGAGCGCCGACGCCAATATTGGAACCTTTGAGAATATCGCAAACCGGTTGGACGTAGAGACTCGGCGGGCACACGGCGATATCGACTTCGGAGACGCCTTTCGCGGCTTCTTTCAGTCCTTGCGCCAAAGCTTTGGCGGAATCGAGTTTCAAATTCATCTTCCAGTTACCGGCAATCAGGAGACGTCGCATGATATCCTTCTTTCGGGTGTAAAGCGTTGAACGCTGATTTAGTTTTAGCGAGTCTCGCGAGGCGCGCAACTCGAGCGCGCGACGCGTAAAGACTCTTTGAATTTACCATGATAGCGCCAAACGGCGATAAATCAAGGGGAGGTTCGAAAATTGCTTCTCGTAGTCCAAGACGAGGAAGCCGGTCGAAAACTAATTGGCGTCTTCGAGCAAGATATCGCGGATCGACTGCAATTCTTCGTCGGTAACGCCGCAGGATTTCAGGTAGTTCACGAATTTCGTGGCGACGGAATCGTTTTCCGAGCCGTATTCGTCGAGCTTTTTGCACATCTTATCATAGGCGGTACCGGGACCGACGCGGCGTTCGCCGTATTTCGAGAAGGACGTAAACTCGTAGTCGGCGGCGAGGTCGGCGTCGCTGCAACCGAGAACGGATTTCAAGGCGACGAGCGTCGTGCCGGTGCGGTCGGCGCCGGCGAGACAGTGGATATAGACCGGGTACGATTCGCGCTTCGAGAACAAACGGAACATATCTCGGAACAGCTTTTTGTTCTGATCGTTAAAGATACCGTCGTAACCGCCGATGCGGAAATTCTGCCAATCGACGTCGCGACCGAGCGGCGAATAGTAATTCTCGACGTCTTTCCATTCGCTCGGACCGCGCAGGTCGACGTCGACGCGAATACCCATCGTTTCGAGAAGGTACTTCTTCGTTTCGTCAGTCAAACTGGAACGTTGATCGAATTCGCCGCCGCGGAAGACCATACCCATCTTGACCTTTTTACCGTCGACGGTCGTCCAGCCGCCGGCGTCGCGAACGTTCGACAGATTCGGAAGGTCGTACCAACGCGGGAGGTAATTGGCGGTCGTGAAACTTCTGACGTCGGAGTGGCAGACGGCGTACGCGTTGTCGGCGGCTTTCGCTTCCGCGCGCACGCGCCAGTAGTATTTCGTACCGATATTGAAGTTCGTGGCGGTCGCGGTCGTTTTATCGCCGGTTTTCACTTCGCGGGTAACGTCGGCGGTGAAATCGGGGCATTCGGAGATTTGCAACGTGTAAGTCGCGCCGGGGGCGGTCGCCGGTTCCCACGAGAACTCGACGGGGGTCGGTTGCGAGCAATCTTGATCGTTCTTTTCTTTGAGTTGCCCGGGTCGATAGTCGCCGTCCCAATTCCGCTCGGCCGGCGTCTTATAGCGACGTTGAACTTCAGGTCGGAGGTCGACGGTGGCGCCGTCTTCGGGCGAGACAGGCTTAGGCGCGTCGGCGTATAGGGCGGGCGCGCCGAGTAACGCGGCAAAGAAAGCGACTGCGGCGAACGTCAATTTTTTCATAATTACTCCTTTGAATTCGCGCGGACCGACGAGGCGAAAACGCGCGGTTCTCGCGACGCGGTCGGAATGTTAATCAACCGATTTAATTTTGGCTTTAATCAAGCCGGAATTCTCTTTCAAACATTTGGGAAGGGCGTTAATTCTCAGATAGAGTTCGCCGTCTCGGGTAGGAGTCATGGTCATTCTCGAGGAGGAATACTCGAAGATTTCGTCCCAGGGATAGAGCGGATTCGTTTCGTTTCCGAATCGTGGGAAGGCTTGGTTTTTGAAGGCTTGGAATCGGAACATATCGTTACCTTCGGGACGTTGCGACTCATCGACGCCGTTGACGTCGGCGAACGAGGCGTTTTAGACGTCGGGCGCGACGGCGGCGAGGAGCCGACCGGCGGGCTTTCCAAAGAGGTATTCGCAGGTCGCGCCGGGCGCTTCGAACTCCATGACTTTGTCGGCGTCGGGAAGGTAGTATTTAAATCTTCCGGCGGCGACGATCTGATACGTTTGATTCGCTTTCAATTCGAGTCCGGTCGCCTGCCAGCCTTTTGCGGGGTCTACCGTAACGACGACGCCTTGAGCGAGGTCGTAATCGGCGTCGATTCTCGCGGAACGATCGATCGCGGCTCTTTGAAAATCGTATTCGTAATCGATGTGAGAGACGAAGTCGGTCCAATCGTACTCGAGTTCTCCCCAACGGTCCCCGACGGCGTCGATAAAGAGTTGATTTGGGCGTGCGGCGATCGCCCAATACGGGAGGGCTTCGGCAAGGTCGCGATATTTCGGGGTATTATGGAGGAAGGTGACGAACGCCCAGCACCACGCGTAGGCCGTGGTATCGGCGAAGTCGGCAGGTTCGTATCGTAGCATCTGTAGAATCGTCGGCGCGAGTCCGGCGGCGTTCGCCTTTCGAATGGCGCGCACGCGTCCGAATCCGGGCGTTTCGTCTTCCGATTCCGGGCGGTACGCGATCTCGATCTCCTTCGTTTTTGGATTCCAGCGGTGGAGTCCGAGGTATTCGGCGACGCCTTCGGAAAACCATTGCGGGCGAAGATCGCCGAATAGCTCGTGCATGATCGTGTGAACCAACTCGTGCGTCAACAGGAATCGATTGTAGTAAGGGCTGTCGTGTCGTTTCGCATAGATACGATCCCCAAAGGAGTATCCGTGCAGAAATTGCGGGGGGGCGTCGAGCGCGCCTAATTCGATGAAGGGCGCGGGATCGTTCATGAGGAAGGCGTCAATATGCAAATCGTCGAATCGCGCCTCGTCGATCTTAAAGAACTGGCAAATCTTAGGAATCGCGGCTTCAAGCGCTTCTGGAATCTGATCGACGTCGGGAGACGCGGCGAGATCGGTATAGAAATCGATGCGTTTCGTTTGAATTCGACGAATACCGAGTTCTTTAATCTTCGCGATTTTGAGAGGCTGAAAATCGGGCCACGCGGCGCGCCGACGTTTTGCGCGTTCTAGGACGTCGTCGCGGAGCCGAGGCGCCGTATCGTCTTGAAACCATGCGGACGCGTCGTTTTCAGAAGGAGTCGGATCGTCGGCGACCGGGCGCGATTCAGGCGTCGTTTCCGACGTTCGCGCAAGCGCCGCAGACTGTTTCGTCGCGCTTTTAACGGTAACTTTCGCGTCAGCGGGAATCGGAATACAGCAAAACAAGGCGGCGCAAAACGCAAACGCGACGCGCGCGGACAGTCGCGCTAATCGATGAGTTTCCGACGTCATAACGTTCTCCGAGGCGGTCTTTCCAAACCTTACGAACATAAAGCGAAACTTTCGGACGAAGACGAGGCTTGGCTTTCGGCTAGTCAAGGGCGACGGCGGCGGTTCCGCGTCGAAGACGGCGGCGGTCTCTTCGATCGCGCGCCCTCGCGACGCGATTCTTGCGCGACGCCACGTTTTCTTCCGCCGTCTTATTCTACCCGCCGATCTTATCGCCGTCCTTATTCTGAAGGCGCGTTTCGTATTTCAGCGGGGAACGCCGCGCCTTATCGAACGGGAAAGCGAGCGAAAGTTCCGTCGAGTCGCCCCGATTATATCCCAAATCGACTCCCTTTGCAACCAAAGAGCGCGCGACGCCGCGTCAAGAAAATATCGCTTAACGTCAAAGGTGAAAAGACGTCTTGCGCGACTTTTGGAGATAGGGTAAACTTCGCGCGCATGTCGTTGCGTGGAGTTGCGACGACGCAGTATAAACCGAACGCGCAGGGACGGCGCGGCGTCGAGCGAAAATCGACGCGAATCACGGACGAATCGCTATGGGACTATCACACGCGAATTGCAAGACGGCTTTACGACGAGCGGCGGCAGGCGGGTTGGCGCTTGCGCTTGCGCTCGCGGCGGGTTGCGCGTCTCCTGGCGTAACCGCCGCAAATCGGAACGCGCAGGGAGTCGAACAGTTTTCGTCAGGTCGGTACGACGACGCCATCGTTCTCTTTCAGGCGGCGCTCGATGAAAATCCCGATTCGGCTGAGACGTATTACAACCTCGGCTCCGCATACCAACGCAAAGCGGCGGAAACGGGGGACGTCAAGCTCCTCGATCAGGCGGAGGACGCGTACTGGACGGCGCTCGGACTTAACCCGGAACCGGAAACGATCGTCTGTTGCTATCGCGGACTCGCCACGTCTTCAACGGCGCGCGGCGACGCGGTCGGCGCTCAGGAAATTCTCCAGCAGTGGCGCGATCGCAATCCGGACTCGATCGAACCGAAACTCGAAATCGCCTATCTTTTAGAAGCGCAAGACAAAGACGCGGAAGCGTACAAACTCCTTCAAGAAGTCGCGCAAGAAGCGCCGGGCGATTACCGCGCGTATTATAAAATGGGAACCATCTCCGAACGCGCAGGCGACCTCTCCGACGCTATCGAAAACGTCAACGTCGCCATAAAACTGAATCCGGACGACTCCCGCCTCGTCCAACGCGCCAACGCTTTGGAAGCGCAATATCTCGCGCAACAGCGAATAAAGGCGAACGAAGCTAAAGAAAAAGACTCTCCGAAAGTTCCGGAATCCGATCTCAACGCCGTCGTCGTCGACGACGTCCCAGCGGATCAAATGACCCAAGTTCAGTCGACGTCCGCAGCTCAGTTTGAAGACGCCTCCAATCAAAGCGCCAGCCCCGCGACCTCCGGCGCGTCGCAATCGGAAACGGAAATCGAAATACAACCGCAAACTCAGCCTGCGACGTCTAAGCCTATGTCGTCGCAGACGACGCCGTCGACCCTCGGACGTTCAAACGACGCGTTAGGCTTCGGAAACGTCGTCGCCTCGTCCAACGATTCAAACGCCAACTCGATTCGACAGGCTCAGGCGCTTACGACGTCCCCTGCGAGATCGTCGTCCAACGGCGAACCGGAAGTTAAATGGCTCGGTTCCGTCGCCGCCGCGCCTGAATCCGATAATAAATCCGATAATAAAATTGCGCAAACGTCCGCATTGCTTCCGAAACGCGCGGCGCAAGACTCAAAGTCGGCTTCAAACGGGCTGGGTTTCGCGAATCTCGACGCCGACGGCTCGGGAGTCGGCAAGCCTATCCCGAACATGGCGAGCGCCGCCTCAGCCTCAGCCTCGCCTTCAGCCTCGCCTTCAGCCTCGCCTAGCCAGCCGGTCGCAGCGCAACGCGGCGCGAACGACAGTCCCTACGCGGCGCGCGCGACGATCGCGAAACCCGCCGCGCCGCCTGTCGTGAAACCGCGCGCGCAACTCAATTCCGGTCCCCCTAACCTCCGCGCAGGCTCCGTCTTCTAGCCTCGCTGAAATCGTCTACTCGCAACGAAACGTCGTTCGGTCTTCGCGCCGGACGACGTTTTTTTATTGCTTCATCGCGCGCCGATAGGCTTCGGCAGTCTCGCTTCGACCAACTTGTCTCGCATGAAGACATGAAAGATGAAAGGCTGAAAAGAAGGCGGGGAAGAAGGCGAAAAAGTCCGAATGCAATCGCGCGCGATCAAAAGACGCTCACTAGAAGGGCGCCGAGGAAGGTTGCGGAGAAGAAAACGCAGAGAAGCTCAAAAGCGGACGTCAAGAAAGGACGACAAAAGAAGGCGGCAAAAGGAACGGAGACGCAAGAGCGTAAAAAAAGCGGGAGCCTTGCGACCCTCGCTTCGATATTTTCCGACGTTATTTCTGACGTTGACGACGCGTTTGAACGGCTATTGCGCTTAGCCCGCCTTCTTAACGTCGTGAGAATCGACGTACGCGAATCGTTCGTCCAGCGAGAAGACCATGCGGTGCGCGGCGCAGTCGATTTCGCGATAGAACTTGCGTTCGACCCAGCGCGAACGAAAGCCTAAACGTTGCAAGAAGCGCCTAGCGACAACGTTGCGTTCGCTCGCGGTGCACACGATTTCACGGCGCTTGTCGTCGAGCAACGCGACGAGCGCGCCGAAGAGCGCGGCGCCCACGCCATGACGTCGCGCGACCGCCGCGACCGCGAGACTCAGAAGACGAATCGAGCTCGAACGTCGCTCGTAAATCGCGTATCCGACGACGGCGGCGTCTCGTTCGATCACGATCGCCTCGCACCGACTCGCGCGCAGACAGAAGAGAAAATCGTCGCGAGACCACGGGAACTCAAAGGACGACTCCTCGATCGCAAGCATGGAGTCTAGATCGCTCTCGCGCGCAGGACGACAATGCAAGTCGTTTTCGTCGGAATATACGGGATCAAAGGACAGTAAATCGTAAGCGTACACGACGTTTCTCCACAGAGGACTCTCGATCGAACTTGGCGCGCGCCAAGGCCGCTTTAGCGAGACAGCCTGAAAACCGTAGCGAAAATTGAAACGCGCCGCAAGACGATTTTCCGCACGAATTCTCATCGACGACAAAATGAGACGCGTCGCTCGCGTTATAATTCCTAAAATCCCTCTTTTCCCGAAAGTTTTTGATCTCTATTCCAGATTACCTTAAAAAAAAGAAAAAAATCGTTTTATTGCCCGCCGCCCTTGGCGCTCCTTGAAATAAAGTGTATGATAGTGAGATAATAGACTAGGCTTGTCGTCGCGGCGCACGCCGTCGCGCGGCGGATCAATTCATCGCTACGATTAAGGGGATCCATTCATGAACGCAGCGTCAACGCTAGCTTTTTACCTTGTGCGCGCGCCGTTTTTTGCGGAAGGCGAAAGCGCTCAACCTGTTCCGGCCGGTTCGGGTCCTTTCAGCTTCGTCGCAATGATCTTTTTTGTACTCGTCGCGATGTACCTTCTCTTCGTCTTGCCCGCGAAATCTCGCAATAAGCAGGCGCAGCAGCTTCTCGACTCCATTAAGATCAACGATCGCGTTCTCACAACGAGCGGGATCATCGGGGTCGTTCATTCGATCGATCGCCAAGGCGGCGAAATCGTCCTTCGCGTCGACGATTCCAACAACGTTAAAATGCGTTTTTCATTAAGCGCCATTTATTACGTCTACGACAAAGAAGCGGCTAACAAAGCGAAGGAAGAAAAGGAAAAAGAAAAAGACAAAGGCAAGAAGACCAACTAACGACTTCTTGTCCGCGCGCTCGTCGCGCAAACGGATAGACGTCGTCTTGAGAAATCGAGACGCGAACGTTTTTAACCCGACGCCGTTCTCCGCAGCGCGCTCGATTTGCGCGAATCGGTTGCAAAGAGTCGCTCGGGAACGAAAGTTACTTCAATCAACAATTTTGACCAATGACTAATGAAAAAATCTCGTTGAGACCTTGGATTATAGGTCTTGTTACGCTCACGGCGTTTGTCCTCGGCGTAAATTCCACGACGTCGTACGCGCAAGACGAAGCGACCGACCAACAGGCCGCAGTCGTCGCGACCGAAAACGCGTCGACTGACGCCGCGAGCGCAAACGAAGCCGCGCCTACTGAAAATAACGCGTCCGAAAACGCCGAAAATACTCCCGCTACAACCGCTGAAAACGCCGACGACGCCAACGCTGAGAAAGACGCTTCCGACGTCGTCGCTACCGAAACGACCGTCGAGGAAGTGGAGAAATCCGCCGAAGACGCCGCCGCCTTTAAAGAACGCGCCGTTACCTTCGGAATCGTCTTTCTCGTCATCGTTCTCGCCATACTCTTCATGAACGTTTGCGCGAAGAAATTCCGTTCCCCGGAAATGAAGATGGGATATTTCCTCATCTTCTTCTGCTTCGTCGGCGGTTTAGTTTCAACGATCAAAGGTCTGAAAGAGCATCGCGTCAACCTTGGTATCGACCTGCGCGGCGGTTCCGTGCTCGTCTATTCCGTTACGCCGAACAAGGATTCCGGTCGCGCTTCCGTTTCAAACGAGGACATGGGCGCGCTCAAAAACGCGATCATGAAGCGTATCAATCCGTCCGGCGTTCGCGAAATCTCCATCCAGGAACTCGGCGCCAACACGGAAGTTAAAATTACGATTCCGGAAGCGGACGACGTCGAAGTCGCTCGACTCGAGCGCATTATTAGCGGAACCGGTAACTTGAAGTTCCGCATTCTCGCGTCGAACGCATCCTCCGATCAAGACGAAAAACAAGCGATCAAGCTCGCGCTCAGCGAAGAATATAAAGACGCCGAACGTCTCGTTATCGATCCGACTCAATCGAACGGCGAAGGTATCGTTAAAGGGGCTTCGTGGTTGCCGGTCGACCCGACTCAGGAAGACATTATCCGCAACGACACGATCTCGCGTCCGTATACGGGCACGCCGCGCGCCGACGAAGATCCGAAAGCGATTCCGCGCTACGAACTTCTCGTTCTGGAAGTCGCGGAACCGTACGAAGTCAACGGCGCTCACGTTGAATTCGTTCAAGAAGGAATCGGCGAGATGGGCGAGCCGCAAGTCCACTTCACGATGAACGTCGACGGCGCTCGACACATGGAGAACCTGACGCAACAATACTGCGCGCGCGACGGTCGCGCCGGACGTCAACTCGGCGTCGTCTTTAACGACCGACTCTTCAACGCGCCGACGATCCAAAGCACAATTCGCGATCGCGGACAAATCACGTTCGGTTCCAACCTTTCGATCGACGATCGCAATCGTATCCAAGAAGAAGTTCGCGCGCTTATCGCCGTCATGCACGCCGGCGTTCTTCCCGCGACGCTCTCCGAAAAACCGGTTACGAAGATGGTCACCGGACCGTCTTTGGGCGCCGACACGATCGAAAAAGGTAAGAACGCGATCATGTGGGGCGGAATCCTCGTTCTGCTCTTCATGATCATGTACTACGGTTTCGCCGGTCTCGTCGCGACCTTCGCCGTTCTCATGAACCTCGTGCTCATTATGACCGCGATGATCTCGATGCGCGCCGCGTTCACGTTGCCGGGTCTCGCCGGTCTCGTCTTGACCGTCGGTATGGCGGTCGACGCCAACGTTCTGATCTTCGAACGCATTCGTGAAGAAATCTCCGGCGGCGCCAAGTTGCGCATGGCGATTCGAACCGGTTATCAACGCGCGTTCTCCGCTATTTTTGACTCCAATATTACGACGATGCTGACCGCGTGGATCCTGTATCTCGTCGGTTCCGAGCAAATCAAGAGCTTCGCGATCACGTTGTTCCTCGGCGTTCTCTTCAGTATGTTCACAGCGACGTACATCTGCCGTGTTATCTTCATGTCTTGCGAGCGCGCCGGGTGGATTTCCGAAAAACACCCTGAAAAATGCATTTCCTCTTTTGTCGGACTCAAAGCGTTCAAACGTCCGAATATCGACTTCTTCACGATCGCTAAGAAGACGTATTGGTTCTCCATCGTCGTCATTATCGCCGGTCTCGTCGGTCTCGTTATTCGCGGCAAAGGCGTCTTCGACGTCGACTTCGTCGGCGGCGTGGAAATTCAAACCGTGTTCACCGAACCGGTCGCCATCGAAGAAATCCGAAAACTCCCCGACCTCCCCGACCTGACCGTCAGCGAACTTTCGCTCGAGCATGACCGCGACGGCAATGAGGTCGCGCCGAACACGTGCTACACGATTAGCGCGTCGTGTCCAAAAGACAAAGACGCCGAACAGTTCCGCGTAGAAGTTGAAAACCTGCTTAAAGAAACTTTCGCCGATAAGCTCCGACGTTACTCCATGACGTACGAAATCGGTGAAACGAAGCAAGTTAAGGAGGTTGGCTCCGAACTCGAGACCCCGGAAACGACCGTCGCCGTTACCGTCAATCCGCCGCTGAGCCGCGAAGTCGTCGAGAATTACTTCAACGACGTCCTCGGAGAAGAAGATTCGCAAGATGGTTCGCAAGTTACCGCGACGAACGACGAATATAAAGAAGGCTCCAACAAAGCGTTCGCAAATTGGAACGTGATCTTCAAGACGGCCGACGTCGACTCGGTCAAAGCAACCGCCGACGCAACGGTCGCTAAGGTCGCCGATCAATCGGTCTTCGAAGCGTCGAACACGGTCGGTTCTTCCGTCGCGGGCTACGCGCGCACGCAAGGCGCGCTCGCCATCTTCGGCAGCTTGATCTGCATTATCGCGTACCTCTGGTTCCGATTCAAGCACGCCGTCTTCGGGCTTTCCGCCGTTGTCGGTCTGGTGCACGACGTTCTGTTTACGCTCGGTCTTATCGCGCTCAGCCAATGGCTTGCGGGTCCGCTCGCGTTCCTTGGTATCACGCAATTCAAGATCGGCCTTGCGACCGTCGCCGCGTTCCTTACTTTGATCGGTTACTCCTTGAACGACACGATCGTTCTCTTCGACCGTATGCGCGAAGTGCGCGGCAAGTCGGAAGCGATTACCAAGGAGATTATCAACAAGGCGACGAACCACGTCTTCACGCGTACGATCCTGACCTCGGTAACGACGGCGTTCTCAGTCTTCGTTCTCTACGTCTTCGGCGGCGCCGGAATCCACACGTTCGCGTTCGCCATGCTCGTCGGCGTGATCGTCGGTACTTACAGCTCCGTCTTCATCTGCGCGCCGTTCCTCTACTGGCTGCTCCAAAAGAGCTCCGCGAAGAACCCCTCTGAGAGAGTGAAATAATCGCGCCGAACTTCAGACCGGAAACGTCGGTTAATTCAAACGGTTAATTACCGCTAAATCCGCAAGAGCGAATCGTCAAGCGAGGCGATTCGCTCTTCTTTTTTTCTCGCTCGGCGCGCCGTCAACGCGCGCGAATAGCGACGCTCGCAAAGAGACGCGCTCTGTCTCTCGATAAAGAACTCGTTCGCGCGATAAAAGAGATCGTCGACGTAGATTAAGAAAAATTTCTCGGGTTATTGCAACAATCGCGGAACGACGCTATAATTGTGGAAGTTGTTGCGTCGCGTTGCGACGTTCGAAAAATTACTGCGTCGTCTGTTGCGGTCGTATTTGGGTAAGTCCTCCGCGACGCGTTCTTAACGTTTAGGCGACGAATCTCCTTTAAGGTATTATGGTAGCGATGAAAAGCAATCGTCAACGACTTGATCGCCGTAACTTTTTAACGATCTCTGCGGCAAGCGTGTTTTCCGCGCCTTTGCTAATGCCCGGACGCATCTTTGGATTCGACGGAGGCGTCTCTCCGAGCAATAAGATCAATCTGTTTCACATCGGTTTAGGCAACCGCGGCAACGAACTTCTCGGCGGTTTTTTAAACAACCCCAACTATCAAGTTCTCGGCGTTTGCGACTGCTACAAGGATCACCTTGATCGAGCCGCAAATCGCGTCAACGACCACTACAAGAACGAAGCCGCCGCGAAATACGCGCATTACGAAGACGTCCTCCAACGCAACGACGTCGACGCGATCGTATGCGCTTGCCCGGATCACTGGCACACGAAGATCTCTGTCGAAGCATGCCAAGCAGGTAAAGACGTCTACTGCGAAAAGCCGCTCACGCTCACACTGCAAGAGTCTCGACTCATCGTCAAGGCGGCGCGCAAGTACAATCGCGTCTGCACGAGCGGTAGCCAGCGCGTTATGGAAGACTACGGATACATGGCGCCGATCATCCAAAGCGGCGCGATCGGCGACGTCAAAGAGGTCTTCATTGGACTCGGCGACCCGCCGCGACACTGCTATCTGCCGGAGCAACCGATTCCGGAAGGCTTCGACTGGGATCGTTGGCAAGGTCAAGCGCCGGCGGCGCCCTTCAATAGCGAGCGATGCTCCGGAAACTACGGCGGCGGATGGCGACGTTACACGGAATACGGAAACGGATTCCTCGCCGACTGGGGCGCTCACAAATTCGGCGGCGCTATGTACATTCTCGGACTCGACGCCGAAGAACCCGTCGAACTCCAACCGATCGGATACGAAGGCAGCAAGTACGTCTGCGCCGTCTTTAAGAACGGCGTCAAGATGTACCACGCGTGGAACGGTCCGCACGACGTTACCTTCATCGGTACCGAAGGCGAATTCCGCCACAATCAAACGAAGCTCAACCCGCTCAAAGCGGTCGACGTCCGTCGTTACTCCGGCGGCGCCACGAATATCGCCGACGATTTCGCGTTCTGCGTTCGCAATCGTCTCCGACCGTTCCAAGATTTCCAATACGGCGCTTGCACCGCTTCGCTATGCCAGCTCATGGCGATTTGTCACAAACTCGGGCGTCGGTTGCAGTGGGATCAAGAAAACTGCAAGTTCATCAACGACGACGAAGCGAATCGACACGTTTCTCGACCGCAACGTTATCCGTACGTTATTCCCGAAGTTTAAGCGCTTGCGTTCGCAAGAGTTTGCACAAATCAACTCAAAATATGGCGACGCGACTGTAAGTCGCGCGATTAAAGGAAATATCGCATTATGACAGTTACTTGGAAACAATTGGCGCTTGGACTCGCGATTATGTGCGCGGCCGTACTTACCTCGGCGCAATCCTTTGCCCAAGACGCAAAAGCGAAATTTGGCGAATTGGCGCCGAAAATGACCGCCGAAAATATGGCCGACGAAGGTCAGGTCAAGGCGATGGAAGCCGCTCAACAAGAGTGGATGACGTACGCTCTGCAAAAGGTCGACGAACGCAAAGCGATTCTCGACGTCATGCTCGAAGCCCTCAAAGGCGACTACCCGACCCCGACGAAATCCTGGTTGCTTCACCTTCTCGGATGGACCGGCGACGACAGTTGCGTGGAAACGATCGCGACCTTCCTCACGTCCGACCAACCGAGCCTCTTCGACGAATCCGCGCGCGCGCTCGGTCAAATCGGCTCCGAAAAATCGATCGGCGCCTTGAAAGCCGCGCAAGCGAAATCGAAGAACCCGGAATCCTTCGCGTCCTACATTAAGGCTCCGAACGTCGATATCGCCGTCGGAGTCGAGTCGGGACTTCCGCTCGCTCTTCCTTACGTCGATCAGAAGGCGTACGACGAATATATGGCGAAGTTCGATTCGCTCAACGACGACGAGAAAGCGCGCGCGCTCGGCGATCTGCGCGTTCGCAAAGATAAGAAATATCTCGATCTCGCCGTCAAAGCGGCGGGTTCGGAAAACGGCGACGTCAAAAAAGCCGCGCTTCTCGCTCTTGAAAAAATCGCGACCGGCAAAGAGTTCGGCGTTCTTTACGACGCCATGAAGAACTTCGATCGCGGACTCGTCGTTCGTATTATGAAGAACGTTCCCGGAACCGACTTCGACGCCGCCGTCGTCGCGGCGCTGAAAGCGGAAAAGGACGGCGGCAACCTCGCGTCCTTAGCCGACGTCGTCGGCGGCCGTTACCTCAACGGCGAAATCGCGACTCTTCTCGATATTGCTAAGAAGGACGATTGCCCGGCGAGACTCCAGCTCATCTCCGCCGCAGAAGCTATCGCCACCAAGGACAACGTTGGCGATTTCGTCGACGTCTTCCTCGCGCTCGCGCCGAATCAACGCGGCGAACGCGACCGCGCGGAACAGATCATTTCACGTCTCTGCGCAGAAGACGCTCAGCCGGTTATCGCTAAGCTCAACAACGACAACGCCGCGCAAATCTTCCCGTTGCTCGGGCGCGTCGGCGGCGAAGCCGCTCTCAAACTCGTCAAGTCCGCGATCGATTCTAATGATCCGAACGCGATTACGCTTGGCGTCCGCGCTCTTTGCAACTGGCCGAACGCCGTCGTCGCAAACGACCTGCTCGCCGTCGTTAAGAACGCGTCCTATCCCGACCAACTCAAGGTTCCCGCGCTCCGCGCTTACATTCGCGTCGTCTCGCTGCCTGACGACCAAGACGGCGTCGATATGTCCGGAAAAGACAAGCTCAACGCCCTGAAAGAAGCTATGAAACTCGCGACTCGCAACGACGAACGCAACCTCGTTCTCGAGCGCGTCGGCTCCGTCCGCGAACTCGACTCCGTGAAATTCGCGCTCGCGTACGTCGACGACGTCAAGCTCCAAAACAAGGCGCTCAACGCGATTCTCGACCTCGCGCACCAAGATTATCTCCGTAAGATGGACAAAGAGCTCTTCACGAAGGCGCTCGACGTCGTCTTGGAGAAAGGCGATCAAGGACAAAAGGATCGCGCCGGAAACTACAAGGCGAACATCCGCTAAATCTTAGCTCCATATTGACCTTGCGCCGTAAGGCGTTGGTATAAACAAAAAAGCCGATCGCGCTGGCGGTCGGCTTTTTTGCGTTGATCAACGTCTTGCGAAAAAAATGTTAAAGGCGCGAATTGCCGTCTCCGACCTCACAGTTTCCACGAAGGACGAGACGAAAACCGACTCCGGCAATATTCGGTTTCGAATAGGGTTCGCAAGAGCCTCGATTCGCCGCGCGGAGTCCGGAGGAACATTCGGAGTAACCGCCGCCGCGAAGAACGCGTTCCATACTGATTTGAGGACCGACCGGATCCGTCGCCGAAGTCGGCGGATAATCGCCGTACCAATCCTTACACCATTCCCAAACGTTCCCGTGCATATCGTAGAATCCCCACGCGTTTGGAGGGTACTTCTTCACGGGAGACGTCTCGGCGATTTTTTTCCTAGAGCTTATAAAATTCGCGTCGCGCGAGGTCGCCGTATCGCCGAAAGAATAACGCGTCGTTGTTCCGGCGCGACAGGCGTATTCCCACTCGGCTTCCGTCGGAAAATCGAATTTCAGTCCGTCAAAAGGCGGATTTCCGGCGTTAAGAGCGCTAATAAACGCGGCGCAATCCGCCCAGCTAACGTTCTCGACAGGCAAGGCGGCGCCTTGAAATTCGCTCGGATTCTCCAGCGCGACCGCGTTCCAAAGCGCCTGCGTTACCGGCGTGTCCAGAAGCCAAAAGCCGCGCGTTAAGGCAACTATGCATGGGGGTTCATCGTCGCCGCGACCTTTTTCTCCCGGGAAGCTACCCATCGCAAACGTTCCAGGCAGGCAGTATCGAAAGACGCACGAGACGCCGTTAATCGCCAGTTCGAGAGGCGCTCCGACCTCAGGCGTCAGAAGGCGCCGTCGCGACTCGTTAGAAATCGCGACTTCGACGTCGAGAAAGGTCTTCGCGGAAACAAAACGTCGCGCCTTTTCGAGATCCATAGCGAGTTTGCTCCGACGAGCGGACGGCGTCGCGCGTTCAGCGTCGGTCGATTCGCGTAGTATCGGGCGAAATCCCATAACGGTATAAAGGTAGGAAGGCTCGCGACAAGTTCGACACGCCGATCGGCAGTCCTCAGGCAATCCAGTTCTTCCTCCGCCGCGATAAACGCGTTCTTCGCCGACCGCCGGACCGACCGGATCCGTCGCCGAAGTCGGCGGATAATCGCCGTACCAATCCTTGCACCATTCCCAAACGTTCCCGTGCATATCGTAGAGTCCCCACGCGTTTGGAGGGTACTTCTTCACGGGAATCCATTTGTAGTCGCTCCACCGGAAATAAGCGTCTTCGTCGGTAATCTTGTCGCCGCAATTATAGGCGGACGTCGTTCCGGCGCGACAGGCGTATTCCCACTCGGCTTCCGTCGGAAAATCGAAGCGCCAGCCGTCGGGCGCGACTCCGACTTCATTCAATTTCTCAATGAAGTCGGCGCAATCTTGCCAGCGAAGAGAATTGGCGGGAAGATCGTCGCCGACGTTCGGCAGGTCGTCCATAATCGTCGCCCACAACCAATTCCTAACCGGAGTCTCTAAGATCCAGAAACCTTTCGTAAGCGTAACTTCATGCTGTGTTTCGTCGTTCCGCCGACCGACTTCCGACTCCGGGCTACCCATCGTGAAACTTCCCGCAGGGCAGTAACGGAAAATGCATCGAACTCCGTAAATCCACAATTCCAGGGGATCCCCTGCGCAAGGCTGTTGCGCGACTTGTAAACATTCCATATTCACGACCTTAGGCAAGGAAAAGGAGGCAAAAGGCGCGTTCGACGCCTCACACGCCGCGCGCGCCATAACGAAAAGGCAAGGCAAGGCGGGCGGGCGCGATTCGACGCGTCGGGCTAACGTCCTTTCCAGACAAAACGCGGGCCGACGTCGCCGTTCTTACCGAGAGGAACGAACCCGCATTTTTCAAGAACGCGTTGCGAGGCGAGGTTGTCCGGCGCCGTTTCCGCTTCCACGCGCAGAACGCCAGGCTGACTCAGCGCCCACGTCGTCAACGCTCCGACCGCTTCCGTCGCGTAGCCGCGCCCTTCGCGACCGTCGAAAACGCCGTAACCGATTTCCACCATGCCGTCCGCGTTCAACCCCTTAAACGCAACGCCGCCGACCAACGTTCCGTCTTTTAGCTCGATCGCCCAAATCGCATACCATTTCCATACGTCGGGTCGGTCGACGGTATTTCGCATGATTTCGCGATAGCGTTCGCGAAGCGCGGCGTTCTCGAGCGCGTCCACGTACGGCGACGTTTCCTCTTGCGACGTCATGCGAATCCTGAGTCGTTCCGTTTCTATCGTCATTTTCCAATGAAAGTCCTAAACAATCGGCGCAACGTCGCGACTATCTCGACGCGTTTGGTCTCGAATTTCGAAGCGCCAAGCGAAAACCTATATTGCTGTCGCTATAGCAAACGTTGAAGTTGGAACGAAAGCTCGATTCGCACCGCCGCTCGTCTTGCGTCCAATCGCCCCCTCGAACAACGCGATGGTCCCCGCGCTTCGCAACGGGGTCAAGTTCAGGCAGCGGCTGAAAACTTATGGACGCGTCGAAAACCCACTCGGAAACGTTCCCGTGCATATCGTAAAATCCCCATGCGTTCGGCTCGTAGCTTTTCACCGGCGTCGTCTCCTCGATATGTCGAGCATAGTTCGCGTCGTTCTCGGTTATGACGTCGCCAAAATTGTAAGCCGTCGTCGTTCCCGCCCTGCACGCGCGCTCCCATTCCGCTTCCGTCGGAAAGTCAAACGTTAAGCCGCGCGGCGCTATTCCGATTTTATTGAGCTCGCGAATAAACTTGCGGCAAGCGTTCCAACTAACGCTCTCCATAGGACGAGCGTCGGCCCCTTGAAAATAACTCGGGTTAATGCCTGTTACCGCCTTCCAAAGCCCTTGCGTTACCGGCGTCTCTAAAAGCCAAATTCCGCAGGTCAGCCTGACCTCGCGTTGAGGAACGCAAACGTAATCCGACCTTTCTCCGTCGGATTGTCCCATCAAGAACCTTCCGGGAGGAGAGTAACGAAACGCGACCGTAACGCCCCGAATCGAAAGTTCCAAGACGTCGCCGACGCGAAACGCTTGGGCGGGATAAAACTTTGTTGAGAAGTCAAACTTCATTTTCTCTCGTACGTCTCATGCGAACAAAACGGGGACCTTCGTCGCCGACAGCGCCGGAAGGCGCGAATCCGCATTTTTGAAGGACGCGTTGCGAGGCGAGGGCGTCAGGCTCCGTTTCCGCTTCCACGCGCAGAACGCCGGGCTGACGCAAAGCCCACGCCGTCGCCGCGCCGACAGCCTCCGTCGCGAATCCGCAACCGCGCCGTTCTTCTCGAACGCCGTAACCGATTTCCACCATGCCGTTCGCGTTCAAGCCTTTGAACGACAAATCTCCGACGTGCGTTCCGTCCTTCAGATCGATCGTCCAGATCGCATACCACGCCCATTCGTCGGGATGATCTAAGCAACCTTGCAACATTTCGCGATACGCCGTTCGGAGAATTTCGTCGGTTTCCGACTCTATATATCGCGACATTTCCTCGCGCGACGTCGCGCGTATGTTGAGGCGTTCCGTTTCAAGAATCATTGGCGTTACTCAGTAAAATATCTCGAGCTTTCATACGAACGCGCCGTATCCGCGCAAAAGCGCAAGGAATCGACGGCGTCGACCTAATCCGACGACTTGAGCGCCAGTCGAAACCCAATGTCGTCGCGCGATTTCTTCGGGGATTCGCACGCGCGACTCGACGATCGGCAATTGACGGCGGGTTCTTTCCAGCTACCGCCGCGAATCACGCGATACCGACCGAGCGCCCTGCCGACGGGATCCGAAACCGTCTTCGTCGGATAGCCGTCGTACCAATCGACGCACCACTCCCAAACGCAGCCGTGCATATCGTAGAGTCCCCACGCGTTCGGTTCAAAGCTCATTACGGACGGCGGATTCGGAATTTTTCGGCGCCGGCTAAACGTCTCGTAGGAAACGACGTTCAGGTCGTCGTTCTCCAGCGAGCCGCCGACGCTAAACGGAGTACACGAGCCTGCGCGACACGCGTATTCCCACTCCGATTCCGTCGGCAAGCTGAACGTCATTCCTTTCGGCGCCAATTCTCTCTCGTTAAGCTTTCTAATGAAATCGTTGCATTTCTCCCAGGAAACGTTCGCGACAGGTCTGTCGTCGCAGGCGCACCATGGGTTCGGATTATAGAGTTCGATCTCATTCCAAAGCGAGTTTGTTACCGGCGTCTCCATAAGCCAAAAACCGCGCGTTAGAATAACCTCGTGCAGGATTTCGTCGTAACCGCGATTCGGCTCCAACTCGTCGCTCCCAATGAGCGTCCTTCCCGACGGACAATAGCGAAACGTTACCTCCTCATTGCCGATCTTAACGTTGATCGGCGCACCGATATCGTTTTTAAGCCGATAGCTAATCAACGGCGACGGCGCTACGGCAGGAGTCGCCGCTACGGCAGGCTTCGGCGCGACGGCGACGACCTTCTCAAAGCTATTGAAAGCGGACGTCTTGCGAAGAACCAGACGAAAGCCGAAGTCTGAGGATCGCGCCGACGCCTCGGCGTAATTCCGACTTGAAGACCGACTCTGCGACGCGTTACAATTCCAACTTCCGCCGCGTAAAACGCGAAACGCGCTTTCAGAAGCGCCGAGAGGATTCACCGTCGGCGACGTCGGATAAGGACAACTCAAATCCGCGCACCATTCCCACACGTTGCCGTGCATATCGTAGAATCCCCACGCGTTCGGCGCGTAACTCTTCACCGGCGTCGTCTCGCCAACGTAATGCTGGAAATTTCCGCTCTCGTGCGACGCCTCGTCGCCAAACGCGTACGAAGTGTCCGCGCCCGCGCGGCACGCGTACTCCCATTCCGACTCCGTTGGAAAATCAAAGCGCCAACCTCGCGGCGCGAACCCTCCGGCGTTCAGTTTGGAAAGAAAACCGACGCAGTCGTTCCAGTTCACTCCTTCGACCGGGCGCGCGGCGGATCCGCGACAATAGCTCGGATTCGTCCCCGTGATCTTCAACCAAAGCGCCTGCGTTACCGGCGTCTCCTGCATCCAAAAGCCGTGCGTCAAAGAAACTTCATGCTGCGTCTCGTCGATAAGTCGACCGATTTCCGTCTCCGGACTGCCCATAAGAAACGAACCGGACGGACAGTATCGGAACACCTGGTTTAACCCGCGAATCGAGAGCTCGAGGGAGTCGCCGGCTTTTGGACCGCGCGTCAAGTTCTTCCTTCGCGTCTTGCGAACTTTCTTCTGATCAAAGGAATCGAACGAAGGAGAATTGCCGAGGAGAGCTTTGAGCGTCAAGTTTCCGCGCGGCATTTTTACCAACGCGCCGTCGGAATCCGTAAGAAAAACCCGACTGACCGCGCGTCGTTTCCGTTTGGACGCGTCGTCGACGGCGTTGGACGGGCGAGACGCGCGCGCGCTTTCCTCCGTCGAAACGCACGAGCGCCGACGCCTCTGACAAAGCGTCGGGACGGAGCGCCTTATCGCTATCGCCGGCGCCGAATAATTCGCAGAGATTCGGCGTTGCGGTTTCGATATGCGTTTTTTGTTCGACGCGCGCTTTACTCTTCCCGTTTCCATAGTTAAATCCTCCGATAAATCCTCCGAACGTAGGACGCGACGTATAAGTCGAACGACGAGCTTTAAACGACGCGCCGCGCGCTTCGGCTATTGAGGAAGTTCCGCCGACGATCCGCGCCGTCGACGGGAGAGCCGACGATAATCGTTATCATTTTTCGAATCCAAACGATTTCACTCTTCTCCCCTCCTATTATATCTTTTTGAGAGGCTCTCTAAACTACGCGTTAAGCCAATTTTTCCCGATTCGATTTAAAACGTCCGCGATCTCCCGCAGAGAAAGCGCCGAGCCGACGACGGCGTTATCCCTAAGGCGCGCGAAAACGCAAAATTGGCGCGAGCCGCTATCGAGGGGGGCGGCGACGTTGCGACTTCCCTTTGCGCTTTTTCTTATTTAGACGGCAAAAAAGAGGCGGAAGCTCCCCAAAAAATCCGCGAGCATACGCTATTGCCAAACACAGAACAACGATAAGCAAACGATTTCACTCCGAAATTCAAAAGAAAAAGGATAGCCGAGTTGCGATCGCTCGACTATCCTAGACGATTTCACAGACGCCGTTTCGTAAAATCACGAGAAGGGGGACGCCGACCCGCCGACGCGTCGTAGCGTCGCGCAAGCTGAAACGCGGGACGCGGACGACGACGAAACGGCTTCGACACAATTCGGCGTCCCCCCCGGCAAACGAGACTACGCGGCAAGACTACGCGGCGCGAGACTCAGGCGGGCGCACAATTTCAAGATTCGGCGCGTTGCCATCGAACGCGTTCGCGGCGATCTCGACGTCCGTTCCTTCGATCACGACGCGTTCCAGACCGCAATTCATGAAGGCTTTCTCGCCAATGTAGCGCACGGAGGCGGGAATGCGCACCGTTTTCAGTCCGCGACACCCGAGAAAAGCTTCGGCGCCGATGGATTGAACGTCGGGAAGATCGATCGACGTCAAGGACGTGCAGAGTTTGCACATGCGCGCCGGAATCTTGACAAGATTCGGGGGAAAGGTCATCGCAACGACGGAGTCGCACCGTTCGAACGCGCTCTCGCCAATAACGCGAATCTTCGACTTGGACATAGAGACTCCGGTGAGCCGTCCCAATCCCTTGAAAGCGCCGGCGGCGATCTCAACGACGGACTCGTTGTCGATCTCAAGCGCCGCGCTACGTTGTCCGAGAAGTTTGCGATCCAGTCCTTTGACGACGAAGCAGTCCGTACCGGCGACGGCGGAGACAAGCAACTGAACGTACTTCGCGACCGTGGCGATCGTGGCAATAATTGGTCGAATGTTCGACATTTTAACACTCCTTTTGTTTTGCTCGTAAGAACGACCTTTACGAGCTTGTGAGTCGGCGCAGGCGCGATTAAACGCCGACGTCGAAAACTTGCGCCTAATGCGGCGGACGTTTCGCTAATAAAACGAAACTGGGGGCGGCGCCGATTGTTCCCTGTGAAAGCGCGCGATTCTCCTCGTGAGCATTGGTTCATGTCGTAAAAAAGACCGACGCCAGAGACGTCGCAATGCGCCGAGGAAATAGCTCGACGTAAAAACGCGGAAAAATAGAGGTCAATCGACGGCGTTACCTAATCAATTCAGTTGCTCCTATGTAAACGGTCGCGATCGCGCTCGCTTTGGCGATCGTCTAAACATGTATATATCGATTTCGAGACAAACTAAAGTAAATTTTGTAAAAGATATGACAAAAAGTTCAACGTACGTCGCGCGAACTCTGCCCCTCGCCGACTCCGGGAGGGGCGAAAAACGTCGTCGTTAGAAAACGCTCTCATAAGGAATCCCGATTCATGAACGTTTGTTATCCGGACTATCGACGAATCGCTTCGTCGTTATCAGTCGTTATCAGTCGTTATCAGTCGTTATCGAAGGGTACGAAAGCGAAATCCGTTTCGACGCGCGAACGTTTCGGCGAACGTGCCGGTCGCGCCGTGCAAAACGGCGCCTTGCGGAATCGCCTGAGGAAAAATCGCGGTCGTCGACGCAGGTATCGCGAGGCTGCGAACCCCGGAACCGAAGAGCGCCAACTGCCGAATCGTTCTTAGGGAATTCGGGAGAATCAGGCTTGAAACGCGCGCGCAGCGGAGAAAAACGCCGACGCTGAGTTCCTCCAAATATCGCGGAAGCGCGACTCTCTCAAGGTTGAGGCAGTACGCGAACGCGTTGGCGGCGATCATGCGAATCGTCGTCGGCAACGACGCGCTCCTAATGAATTCGTCGCAGTCAAACGCGCCGAATCCAATGCCGACGACCGGCGTTCCTCGGTAGCTCGAAGGGACCTCGACGTCGACCAGATTGCGCGTCGCGTGCGTGATTCCGACGACGACATAGCCCTCTTCGCGAGCGGAATATTCATATTTCAAATCGTAGTTCACAATAGAACCTCCATAATGTTCAACAAGCGACTACCAAAAAGAATGCAGACGTTAAAGGGACGTCTAGAAGAGATTGAAAGACAAATGGCAATCGCTCCGTCGCCACTTGAAAAACCGTTTGAAGCGCAAACGGTCAAAGAACAATTCAATATGCGTTAAACTAGGGGAAGGCGCGCGCTCCTGTAAAAAAAGCAAGACTAGGAAAACTGTACAAACGCCGATTCTTTCCAATATTTCTCGAATCGTCGCAACAAACGCAAGATTCTAATCGAGATTTGGCAAACGTCAAGAAGCCCAAAAAAATTTTTTTAAAAACGCCGGCGAAAAGAGTCGACTGATGAAAGAGATCAATGTCCGAACAAATATCTTAGTCTTTTCTAACTTTTCCCATTGACTTTTCTGCTTTCCGATATATCATAGAAACGTCGCCAGAAGAGCGAACAATATCGTCAAACGTTTTTAAATTCCATTTACACAATAACAAAAGCTCACTGAACAGATAAAAAACACTAGAAAAACCTTGTTAGACGCACAAAACTAATCACGTTTCACAACTGCTAGTCGCCCCACCGTTACTCTCCACTTCTTCAAGCTTCGGGTCGCGATTCCGCTCAGAGGATTATTATGAAATCATATCGCCGTTCGCGAGGGTTTACTCTCGTCGAGCTCCTCGTCGTTATCGCCATCATCGGCATTTTGATTGGACTACTGCTCCCCGCCGTGCAAGCGGCGCGCGAAGCGGCGCGAAGAATGCAATGCTCCAACAACCTGAAACAATACGGACTTGCGTTGCATAACTACGTCCAAACTTACAACGAAGCCTATCCCCCTATGGGGGAGAAGTCCGCGACCGCTTTCTCCGTTCAGGCGAGGCTCTTCCCATTTATGGAAGCGTCGAATATCGCGTCGCTCATCGACTACTCGCAACCGGTCTATAAGACCGTCGGAATGGGGAATCTCGCCATTCTCAATCACCTGACGCAGGCGCTCGAAGAGAACGCCCCGTTTCTCTCGTGCCCGAGCGTTCCTCAGGCCGGTCAAAAGGTTCAGACGTCCTTCTCGATCTATACGGACGCCGCGAATACGAACGCGACGCCGGCGAACCTCTATCCGTCGAGCTACTGCGTCTGCACCGGTTCCGACGCCGCAAAGATCGGGACGCTCGTCGACGGTACCGTCAAATCCAACGGAATGTTCTATTACGGCTGCAATAATAAACTCTCCGCGATCGTCGACGGAACTTCCAACACGCTCTTCATGGCGGAATCGACGATCGGACCGGGAAAAGGAACCTCGATCACCGGGTCGTACGACGAAATCGTCGCCGCGAAACAGCTCCGACAGGTCGTCGTCATGATGACCTCGTTCAAGGACTTCACCGTTAAGACCCCCGCCGAGGTCGAGGCGATCCAGCGCGGAATCGCGTCCCCGAGATGGTCGACCGACCGTTGCGGAACGTGGCTCTCCGGCTCCCCTGTATACACCACCTTCGGCGCTTTCCTACCCCCGAACGCGCAACAGGCGACCTGCAACTACATGAACTACGGCTTCTACGACGCGCGAAGCTATCACGCGTCCGGGGTCAACGCGCTCTTCGCCGACGGCTCCGTTCACTACGTCTCCGACACGGTCGACCTCGACGCATGGCGCGCCGCCGCAACCGTCGCAGGCGGAGAAACGAACGAACTCTAACCGCGGGTCGACTCGCGCGCCGCCCCACCCTTCGCCGCGAGGCGGGCTAGGCGAGGCGGGCGAGAAACGTTCTCGCAACGCTACGTTAATTTCAAATCCAACGTTACGATAAACAACGTAAGAGGCAAAAGATGAAATTCAATTCGTTTCGCAGTCGCGCGGCGGCGTGTCTCGTCGCGCTTTTGACGTCGGCGCTCTTCATCGGTCAAGCGAACGCTCAGCCGGGCGCGCCCCAAATGTCCCCGGAGCGCAAGGCGCAGGTCGAGCGCGAGCTCACGCCGCGCGGGGAAAAGATCGGGCTACTCCTCGTCTTCCACGGCGCGCCGGGTCCAAATTGGGCGAACCTAACCGGCTCGATCGTCGATAAAGTCGCCAAGATCAACGCGGAAAAGAAAGTCTTCGCCGCCGTCGACGGGTGCGATATGGAATTCAACTTCGAGAACGACGTCGTCGAGGGCTTCTCGCGACTCGAAAAGCAAGGTTGCGACGCGGTCGTCGTTTCCCCGGTCTTTATTTACCCGACGAGCCACGTCCAATTTGACGTCGTTACGATTCTCGGACTCTACGGCGATCCGCAAGCGCGCGAAGCCGCGCGAGAGGAAGGCGCGCGAATCGTCAAGACGAAGCTCCCGATCGCGCTGACCCCGACTCTCAGCGCCGGCGATCTTCTCAAAGATTTCGTCGTCGCCGAGGCGAAGGCGACGATGAAGAACCCGAAAAACGAACGACTTCTCGTCCTCGCGCACGGCGACGAAGGCTACGCCGGGCTCGTCGACTCCTTAACGCAAGACGCGCTCGACGCCGCAGGAGAACTCGGGTTCGACTCCGTTCAGAGCGTCTTTTGCGAAATGGGTCAAACCTTCGGCAAAAAGGTCAAGCCGGTCGTCGAAAAGAACACGAAAGACGGGAAGAAAACCGTGATCGTCGCGATCTATCTCGCATCCTCCGCGAAATCCTTCGTCGAACGCATTCAGAAATTCGCCAAGCAGGAAGGGGACGACTCCGCGTCCCTCGAAGGGCTCGATTACGTCTGCTCGGAAGGGCGAATCGGCGAATTTGAAGAGACTCCGCAGTTCATCTACGATCTCGCCGTCGAAGCGAGCAAACACTAGGCGCCCGCCCCAACTCGCCGAGGGATTTCCCCTTCCCCGGTAACGGAAAGGCGTCCGACCGCGCGCGCAGTCGGGCGCCTTTTTTTCGTCTCTTTACGCCGCTCGGGCAAGGCGAGGCTAGGCGTCGTTTTCGTCGTTGAGCACGGCAAGGTAGGCCGACTCCCGTCCGGAGGAGGTGATAAAAACGTTCTTCCGCGCTCGAGTCAGGGCGACGTAGAGCAGGCTCTTTTCCGCGATTCGATCTTCTTCGGTAACCTCGGGGTCGTCGTCTTTGAAAGGCGGAACGACGTCGGCGTTGGCGGAAACGACGAAAACGTACTGAAATTCCAGACCTTTAACGCGGTGCATCGTCGCGAAGCGCAGGCCTTTCCGCGCGCGATTCTCCGACTGACCCGTCTCGATCTTATACGTCTCGAAATCGCGTTCGTTAAAGAAATCGCGCCACTGATCGACGAGCTCTTTCGTCCGCGCAACGACGCAAATCTCGGCGACTCCGTTCTCAAATTCGCGCGACGCCTGATTCACTTGGGCGAGAACGTAATCTTTCTCGTCGGCCGGATTCGCGAAATTCTTAACGACCGGCTTCGCGCCTTGCGTGAGGCTTCGGTAATTCTCGTCGTCGAAGGAATCGTCGAGATCGTCGAAGGGGATCCCTTTGAGCAAGGAGAACGCGGCGCGGCGAACTTCTTCCGTGGTGCGATAGCAGACGCGCAGTTTGCTCGATCGACCGCGAATATTGATTCCGCATTTCGACAGCGGCGCGACCGTCTTATAGATTCGCTGGTGCGCGTCGCCGACGAGGAAGAGGTCGTCGTCGTGCTCCGGACCGGCGAGCGCGCGAAGAAGTCGGAGCGCGCTCGACGAAAGATCCTGCGTCTCGTCCACGATAATATGCTGGTAACGCTCGCCGGGGTCCGTGTCCAGAAAGCGTCGGCATTCGTATGCGGCGGTGTGGAAATCGCGAACGCGTCGACTCGACAGGCGAGTTTGGAACTCTTCAAAGACCTTCCAGACCTCGCGGCGCTTCTTGCGATCGAGGCGGGTACGACGCCCGACGCGAGGCGCCGTCATATAGAGCGCTTCGGAGAACGCGTCGTTCGCCGCGACGACTCGCACGTATTCCTCTTGATAGAACTCGACGTCGAAGGTTCCGTCCGCGAAGTCGATCGCCTCTTTCCAGATCTCGCGGAGTTCGTCGCCGTAAACGAGGCGCGTCGCGATTCGGCGCTTCTTCAAGTACCCGGCGACCCACGCGTCTATATTAACGACGTCGATCTTCTCGAGTTCCTCCGGCTGGCAGATCGAACGCAAATTCTCCTTAATATCTTCGGCGAGGTTCTTCGTAAAGGTCGTAAAGAGGATCTTAACGCCTTTCGGCGCGCGCCCGGCGAGGTATTTCGCGCGGTGCATGGCGACGACCGTCTTACCCGTTCCCGCGCCGCCGAGGACTCGCGCGGGTCCCCGAAAATTCGTTTCGTACGCAAGTCGACGCTGATCCGGATGCAGAAAGACGCGCCATTGCGCGAGCGGTTCCGCGAGCGCGCGCTTCAAATCCTCTTCCCCGCTCGGCGCGAAGAAGTACTGCCGCGTCGCGTCGTTATTCTCGAGCGAGTCCGCAAAATCGCGGCTCGGCGTCGAGCGCGCGCGCACACGGCGCAGCACGGCGTCAAGCGCTTCCCCGTCCGTAAGATCGAGGAGCGGCTCGTAGACGTCCGGCGAAAAATCCTCCCTCGCCCCCGTCAGTTCCGCGACGCTCGTCAGACTTCGAGCGAAGGCGAGCTGACGCTCCGGAAGACCGAGCGCGAGAAGATCCGCGTCGGAAATCGCGTCGAATAGCCCGCGCGCAGGCTTCGGCGAGCTTTGCGAGGCAGGCGCAGGACGCGACGGCTCCGGATTATAGACCTGGATCGACCCGGTTTGAGGATTCAATTCGCAGTAATGCTGGCGCGCCCAATTAACGACGACGTCGCGACGTCCCACGTGCAACGCGACGCAGACCGGCGAATCGTCGGCGCGCGCATAAACAATCGCGTAATCGTCGTCGATTGCGAGCGCGTAGGAAATCTCCGCGATCGGCTCCGGCGCGTCCTCCGACGAAAACCCGCTCGACGTCAATCGACCGAAAAGGGTCGACGCCTTCGCGCGCGGCGACGTCGGAAGGTTGCTCAGTTCCCGAAGAACGACCCTCGAGAGGGATTTCATTTTATACGGCGCCGACGGCGACATGGTTTCGGTTCGTTTCATTTTCTCTCGTCTTCAAATGAGTCATCAAACGTCGTAAGTTAGGTTAAAAGCCTGCGGTTTCCAGGTCGGCGGCGGTCGTGAGAACCGTCCATCCCGACTCTTGCAAAAGCGCGGCGTCGTCTTTCTGGGACTCGGGAACATACGCGATTTTACGATCGCGCCAGCCGAAAACGACCGTGAGCGCGACGTCCCGACCTTTCTTGCCGAGATCCTCCAACGTCATGTCTTCCCAACACATATCCGGCGCGGGAACGCCCTTCCCGACGCACGCGTTCGCAAACGCCCCCTCCTCCGCCTCCTCCGGCGTGAGAAGATCCAAGACGTTGTCCTTCCACGCCTCGACGTTCGCGTCCGAAACGATCTCCGTATAGTCCGTCTTCTCCGGAATCGGAAGTTCCCAATAGATTCCCGGTTTCGTCGGGGACGGCGAAAGACCCCGCGTCGTCGCGAACGCAAAGTTCGGATTAAATTGAAGAAGGTTGACGAGACGCCAGAACCCCTGCCATTCCGCCTGATAGAACGCGTTCTTTTGCGACGTCAGCTCGTCGTCGAGAACCGCGACGACGTCGACCTGCTGAGTCTCCGTACGACTCAGTTTCCACCCGGAATAGACCGTAACCAATCCGACGGCGCCGAGCGGACGCCAGGCGTTGAAAAGCCCCTTCTCACCGAATTGGAAATCGGAGTTCGACCCGATGCGGAACTGCTCGAACGCCTTTTTCGACTCGACGCGCCACAGCTCGAACTCCGCGCGATCGACGCGCGGTTGCGGCGAAAGAGTCGCGAAGGAAAACGCGATCGCGTTCTTCTGAAAGACCGTTTCCGCGTCTCGGCGCGAAAGGTATTCGAGCAGAAGCTGGAAGTTCGCCGGCTTATTCCGCGCGTCCGCGACCGCGTCCTGCGGCGCGATCGACGGCGCCTTCGTATTGTTCAAATACTTCTGGAAAAACGCCGCGTTCGGCGTCTCCGTAACGTCGAGCGTCTGCGTGCCGGTCGACTCCGCGTTCTCGAGCGTCCCCTGAACGTCGTTGTACGATATCGACCACACCCGATATTTCCCGCTCAGACTGATCGCGTTCCTCTTCAGCGTATCGTCCGCAACGATCGTTTCATGCCACGAAAAACCGTCCGTAAAGACCGCGATCGGCTTGTGCTCCAAAAGCGGATCGACCTCCCCCTCCTGAGGACGAGGATAGAACGCGCGTGGATAGAAGACGAAGTCCGCCCGCGACGCGACGCTAATTCCGTCCGTATCGCTATTGAGATCGACCTGCGGCTCGACGTCCCAAACGCACTTCCCCACCTCTTCGGCGCCTGTCTCCGAACGCTCCGTGATCGTCATTTGGAAGCCCGGACGACCGTTCACGACCGCCTCCGCGACCTCGACCCGACGACGACGACTGCCGAGATTGCCGAGCGCCGAGACAAACAGTCGTTCAAGCTCGCTCTGGTGAAGTTTGTCGATATCGATATCGCCCCAGTCCGTCTTTTCGATCTCGCCCCCTGCTAAAATCTCCGTTAGTTGCAGAATCGCCGTCGAACGCGAAACGGAGGAAAGACTCCCGCCTTGACGGTACGCCAAAAGGCAACGGAAGCAGCCGTCCTTATCCGGGTCGTTCCGGCACGAACACGTCGTCAAGCGCTCGAGCGCCTTGCTCAAAACGTCGCGGATCGCGCTCGGATTCGCGACGAACTGGTTCAGGTACCCCGTCCCGCCGGGAACGGAATCGTACGCGATCAGGTAAAGGCGGCGCGAGCCTGTCTTAACGTCCGGCTCCGAAACGACCGACGCGCGAAGATGGTCGATATTCCCGAAATATTCCGTGAGTCCGAGCATAAAGGCGGCCGCGAAGGACTCCCCTTCCTTCTCGCAACCTTTCGTCGCGCTCGCCGGAATCAGAATCCGAAGCGCCTCAGAAGAGAACTCG
>ONGM01000251.1 GCA_900317365.1 uncultured Planctomycetota bacterium | reverse complement strand
CGCGTCCGTGTCAAGATTCGTTTGTCTTTCTTTGATCGCCGCTTGCAGTTCGCGCGCGCGCGCTTCCGCCATCTTCTTATTGAGCGCCTCTTGCGCGTTCGCTTGCGCCGTGATTTTCCCCGTTACCGCGTCGACCTGATACCCGACCTCGCCGTATCTCGATCGAAGTTGAGCGACGAGTTCCGACGCGCGAACGATCTCTTCGTTCGACAGCTTTTGTTTTTTGCGCAGTTCTTCAAGTTCGCGAACGGCGGCTTTGTCGTCGCGACGATCATTTTCTCCTTGATCGTAGGCGCTCGTCGCTTCGTCGTGAAACTTCGGCGCCTTCGCTTGACTCAACGCGTAAAGTCCGGCGACGACCGCCGCGATCGCCGCCGCGACCGCGAGGTAGGGATGCGCGACGACCACGCGACTGAGACCGACGACCGCCGTCTTCGCTACGTCCGCCGCCGCTTTCAGTTGATTGAGCGACGTCGTCCACGCCGCCGTTATTTTCGACGCCGCCGTTATGCCGAGCGCGAAAGAACCGACGCCGACGGTCAAGCCTAAAATCGCGCGCGTTATCACAGGATGATCGCGGATAAATTGCGAAACCTGCGCCACGAGTTGAGCGAAACAATTCGCGCCGGAGATCACCGAAGGAGCCAGCGCCTTCGCGATCGCGTTCCCGACTCCGACGACAGCCTCTCTCATGCGCGTCGTCGCGTCCACGTAATCCGCCCCCATCTTGGCGGAGGCTTCGTCGAACGTCGCCCCCAGCTCGCGCGCTTCTTCACGAAGTTGACGCAACCCGTCCGGTCCGGAGTTGAAGAGCGGAAGCAATCTTTGCCCGTCCGTCCCGAAGACCTTCATCGCTTCCGCCGCGCGAAGCGTCGGGTCGGGGATCGTCGCGATCTTTTCCGCGAGATATTCAAATTGCCGCTCCGTGTCCAGCGTGTTAAAGTACGCAAGATCGACCCCGAGACGTTTGAACGTGTCCGACGATTTCTTGACCCCGTTGTTCGCGTTGAGCGTCAGCGACGCCATCGATCGAAGCGCCCCTTCCACGTTCGACAAGTCGGCGCCGCACATCGACGCCGCGTGCGCGTACTCCGAGAGCGTTTCGACAGAGACTCCGACCCGTTGAGACATTTTGTCGAACTTGTCCCCCGTCGCGCCGAGCGCCGCAGTCAGAGCGCCGACCGCTCCTTGGATAAAATGCGCGACGTCCCCCGCCGTAACGACGAAGTAATCGGAGAGGCGTTTCCCCTCTTGCGCAGTCTTTTGGACGGACTCCCGAAGTTCCGTCAACGCCGCTTTCGCCGGAGCCGGGTCGATCTTAATTGTCGGCGACAAATCCGGCGCGGCCGCCGATACTTCCCGCGCCGCTTCTCGGATTCTTGACGACGCCTCTTGAAGACCTTGCACAAGCTCTTTACAATCGACGCTAACTTTTACGTAAGCCTCGCCGGCCGTTATTGCGTTTGACATAAAAGGACCTTAAAAATGATTCTGATTCGCGCTATTCTCGAATTCGCGGCCATTCTATCCCTTGGGGCCGGAATGAGTATGTTTGTCGCGTCCGTTTGGGTTAAACGTTGGGGCGCCGCTTGCGTCTCCTTCATCGGGACGCTTTTGATCGCCGCGATCTTGCTCTTTTCCTTTAGCGGACACGAAAGAGGCGAAGAGTGGAACGGCGGGTACTTTTGGGGGAGCCTCGTCGTCCTTGCGCTTTTCGCCTCACTTATGATCTATTGCGCGCGTCCGGTTCGCAAAGCTACCGGAGCTCCTCAATATCCTGAAGTTCAACTTTTACAAGATCCGCGCGATCGTCCCGGTAGGGATTCTTAATCGGCGAAAAACGTTTGAGAAACGGGTTCGCGTTGAACGCGCACGTCGCCACGAACGCCGCTTTGTCCCATTCTTCTAGTCGTCTGCGTTCGGCGACGGCGTAGAGGTCGGCGTAGCTAACGCTTCCCCAGTCGTCGACGCTGCCTCCGGCGAGCGCGACGCAGTAGAGGATAGCGCGCCAAGTCTCCGCGCCGCGTCGTCGAGTGTCTCGTTGAGGATCGCCGTCGACGCCTCGCAGATCGTCCGCGCCAGTTCTTCCCGCGCTTCTGCGGTCTTGTCGACGAGCTCCCGCATCTTTGCCGCCGTCGACGGATCGGGGAAAAAATCGAGGTACTCCGCAACGAACGCCGAAACGCCGTCAAAGAGCGCGCAACCTTTCAGACCCCGACCGAACCCTTCCGCGTCGAGCCCGCGCTCTTTCGCCTGACCTTCGCACACCAAAAAAAGAAGGTCCGCGGCGAAAAATACGTCGTTGACCCCCGCTAATATCCCCGCGTAATCGAGGAAGTCCACATTGAGCGCGTTCGTGCGAAGCGACCGCGCCGTCGAGATGTTCAGATCGACGACCCACTCCCGCCCTTCGGCGTCTTGAAACTTCTGCATCTTATCGTCCCCATATTTCCAAGTAACGTCGGAATCGTTTGTGCGTATCCTCGCGTTTCTCTCGACTCTTCACTTCGCGAGGCTCGACTCCTTTTTTAGCGACTTTTTTAGCGACGTCGCCTTTTTCCTGACTCATAATCTTCCTCTTTCAAAAGCTCGTTCCGATATTCCTTCGCGGAGCGCGTCTTCGTCGCTTCGTCGAACTTATCGCGCGCGTACTCTTGCTCCATAGTAAAAGCGGCGTTCAACTCGCATTCGACGTGAAGAAGATATTCGAGCGCGCGGTCGAGACGATACGCCGCGATCGCGCGCGTCGAAGTCTGCTGCGTTTCAAGCGAGCGATCTTCGCCGCGAACCCATTCTTTGAGGAAGTCGCGCGCATTCCTCATTTGAATCAACAGATCGCAAAGATCGTCGAGCGCGACCTCCCATTCCTCCGTGAGCGGGTAGTTAAAATAGTCGCAACAGGGAACGCCCCGCGTCTTCGTACACGTCCTCGGCGTCCGGAATTTTATGACCTTTTTCTTGATTCGCGCTTTTGGCATTGTGTTTTATTCGTGTTTTGGATTCTTGCGTTTCCCCCCTTTTGCGTTTGGCTCTTTCGTCAATTCCGCCGCTTCCACGAACGCTTCGAGCGCGAAATCGGCGAGCGCCTTCGCAACGAGCGCGCGCGACGGGTTCTCGTTGGACAATTTAGAACGAAGCGCCGCGCGCGCCGCCTCGGCCGGCGCCACAAACGTTACCGCAATATCTTTCATAATTTCACCTCGTATAAATAAAGACGAACCGACGAGCCGTCCGGCGTGTTTTCGTCGAAGGGAATCGACGCGTCCGGACGCCATCGCGTCATAATCCCGCCCAAAAGATCGAGCTCGTCGACGAGACTATTTTTAAAATCGCGCCGCGAAATCTCCGTCCACGTCTCACGCGAAACGACGAGTTCGCAACGACGTTGAGTCACGCCGGAGCCGAGCGCCCCCGCGAGGAAATCTCCCGGCCCGCGCGGTAAATCCGACGTCGGAACGTCCCGCTTGACCCCGGCGAACTCAAGGAGCGTCGACCCGTCCTTCGACTTCAAGACGAAACGACGACAATACCGATTCGACGCGCGATCGATCGCCGCCGAAACGCGGCGCCTTAATCTATCCTGCATAATTCACCTTCTAGCGACCAACGGGAGCGCCCGTTGCTATTTCACCGAAACGTCGTAGACGATTGGGGCGGAGTTCCCCGTCGTAAAGTCGATATTAAAGACGACGCGATAATCCCCCGCGCTCGGAAAGAGCGCGTGTTCCCGTGTGTTCGGCTCGAAGACGAAGTTGTAACCCGTCGCGTCCCTTGTCCAGCGCGGATCCGGCGACGCGGCGGGCCAATTCTTCGAGTGGGAGGCCGGCGGGCGCGAGGTCGAGGGATTCGAGGTGTTTCCGTGCGAGGGCTTCGACGGGAGACTCGACGGACTCTTCGGAGTCGAAGACGACGGGCGCGGCGTAGACGTTGGAGAGCTTTGAGAGCTCTTGAAGGGTGGCGAGTTCGACGCGGAGGTCTCCTGCGTCGCGGGCGCGATTGAGGAGGTCGTTGAGTTGTTCGCGTCTTGTTCCGAGTTCGAGACGGAGGTCGACGTCGGCGGCGAGTGCGAGGCGTTCTTTCGCGAGTTTTAGGACGGTTTCGGCGTCTGATTGAGAGATTTTGAATTTTGATGCGATTTGCGATTTAACGGCGTCGTGATCGGGGTTCATAGCGAGCCAAGCTGCGGCGCGCGGCGCGAAGGCTTCGAGTTCGACGACCTTTTTGACGGATTTTTTTGTTTTCGACTTTTTCGGCGGCATTTGACGACCTCCATGGATTAAGATTAAGGTAGCCGATAACGGCGGAAAGGAAGAACCGATGTTGAACGCATTTTTTCGAGGCTTTTTGAGCGCGTTAGCTCCAGCGATTTTACCGTTGTTTACGGGATATATTTGTTCGCGTTTTAGGGGCGAAGACGTTGACAAGTTTTACGCGAGGCGACCTTTTGGCATGGTAATGGCGACCTCCACGCCGATCGTCCTTGCGTGTCTATCGTATATGATCGCGACGAAGTGCGGTTTACTCGAACTCGTTTTCGCAGACGCCTTTTTAGTCCTAGCGTTCCTAGTCTACGCCTTCATTTTCCACTGAAAAACAAACAAAACCCCCACCCCTGACGGTATCGCGCGCAGTCTAGAACCGGGGCTGAAGTAGTACCTAACCCCCTCGATTTGACCTCTTGTCAGAAAAATTCTTCTCGCGCGGAGTATTAGAGAAGAATATAGAATCGAGAGAGAATATATTTATTATTTATATTATACATTATTCCCGCGCGCGAGGTTTCCCGCCGCTGCGCGCGTTTCTATCGCGTTTTCTCGTGTAAATCTGTACTTTTGACGTGTTGAAAAGTTGTAAGAGCTACACGTTCAGATCGTCGCCTTTCCCCGTTTGCGCGACAGTTGAATACGTCTCTGGCGGAAGGTCAGCCGGTTCTTTCTTCGGCGTCTGTGGGTTCGCGCGCTGTGAGGAAAAATCACGAAGAGCGTCAAGGACAACCTTCTGAATCTCCGGCGGAAGGCTATTGAAGACCTTCAGACAAAACGCGTGCTGAATCTCGCGTTCCCGCTCTTCATCGACTTCCACGCTCGGCGCAAACATCTCTCCTTCGCCATGCTCCAGCCACTCCCGACGAACGTTGTACTCCTTGCAAAGCTGATAAATTCGCGTCTTGGGGATTGGGCGCGTGCCCGCCTCCCAATTCCCAATTGCACCAACGTCTATTCCGAGACGTTCGGCGACTTCACGTTGTTTGAGTCCGAGCGCTTTTCGAAGCGCTTTCAATCGATCTTTCATTGTGTTTCTCCTTTCGACTCAAATTTTTTTGAGCCCGTTCAACCCGATGTTTTACGACGTTTGTTGTAAAAGTCAATGAGTCACGAAAAGACTTTACAACAAAACACATGAAATTTACTTGCTAATTCCAACATACGTTGTGAACCAGTAATCAGTACATCCGAGAGGAATGCCGGAGGCTAAACCTAAAAACCTAGGGCTTCCCCCGAAGGCGGATAGATGAGGAACCGCTCGAAAGCCGGAACCGCGCTTATGAGCTGATCGGCGCGTAGAAAAAGACTCGTGGACGTCGCGGGGGTACATGCCGCGACGGACTCTCCCCGGAAGTCCGGGGGAATCATACAAGGAAAGGTTCGATTATGCCTAGAAGAAAGATCATTATTCGCAAAACGCCGTTTGAGTTCGTCGAGCGCTTCGACGACGACGGAAACGAAGAGTCATGGGGAATTACTCGCGAAGAGAACGACGAGAACCTCGCTTGGGAGAGCGCCGACTTGCGCAAAACGCGGTTCAACGGTCGGAAGCCGAAGCCGGAAGAACTGGAGAAGGCGGACGAAATCGACGCGTGGCGCGTTTTAAAAGCCGGGGACGACGCGACGTCCGCGATCGAAACGACGATGCAAAGATTCCAGAAGCTCTTTG
>ONGM01000252.1 GCA_900317365.1 uncultured Planctomycetota bacterium | reverse complement strand
GTTGACCGTCGACAACGTCGCGTTCCCGCGCCCGCTAGGAAGGCGTCCCTTTGCCTCCTTCGCCTCCCTACTCTTGCATTCTCACAACGAGGCGGCTATATTTATCCTAAAGCGGCGATTTAGGCGGTTTATTCGAAGCGCGCGCCATATTCAGAATCATGGAGACGTAGGCATGAGTTTTTTTCGGCAATTTCACACTTCCGGTGTAAGGAGAGGCGAGGCGAGGCGTAAGGCGCTAGGCGCGCGCGCGCTGACTTTAGGCTTGACCGTCGCGATCATCGTCGGCGCCTTCCCCTACGCTAAGGCGGGCGAGGCAGGCGAGGCGAAGGCGGGCGAGGCTAAGATCGTTACGATTCAGGTCGCGGCCGATTCGCAGAACGAAGGCTACGAGGCGTATAAGGCGTTCGACGGCGACCCGGCGACCTTCTGGCATTCGCAATTCTCCGCCGCGCCTTTCGAACGCTCCGCAATTCCGATTCGTTGCGGCTATACCTCAGGCTGCTCCGACGAGCACCCGCGCAGGGTGGCTTCGCGCGCCTTTGACCCGAATCGTCCCTTTGAATTGCGCGTCGATTTAGGCGAGGTCTACGAACTCACCGGTTTTACCTATGTTCCGCGCTCCGACGGGAACGAGAACGGCGACGTCGGGGAATACGAAGTCTTCGCCGCAACCGAGGCAGGCGCGCCGAAGGCGGGCGGCGAGGCGAAGGCGGGCGAGGCGAAGGAGTTCGCCGACGACGGAATTTGGAACGCCGACTACGGTAAGGCGATCGCGTCGGGCTCCTTCGCTCAACGAGGTGGGCGCGTTGATTTCGAGACGCCGATTAAGGCGCGTTACTTCGTCTTTCGCGTCCTCCGCGAGCGGAACGGGCGCGAGTTTGCCTCCGCCGCCGAAGTCACGCTTCACGCGGACGGCGTACGATTCCTCTCGACCCTGCCTCAGGCGACCGAGGCGCGCAAAATTTCCCTCGACGACGCCTTGGACGCCGCCGCGCAAACGACCTGCGGCGATCAAGAGGCGTTGAAGGAGAACCCGTATTTTCTCGATCTGACGGATCAGTTTAATCGCCTCGTCGACGAGTTGGCGCGCAAAGATTATTATGAAGCGATTCGGATCCAACTTCCCACGCCTCAGAGCGGCGTTCTCGCTGAGGATCGCGATCCTGTCGACGTCGCGTTGCGGCGCGTTAAGGCCCTCTGGCTCAATCTGCGCGACTCCGACGAGTCCGACCTCGATTCCCTCGCGAACGCCCCGGCGCCTATCGCCTCCGAATACGCGCTCTTTCAGAAGTTGGAAAAGGCGATCGACGAAACGCCTGTCGTTGAAACGTCGAACCGCTTCAAACTCTTTTTATCCCTTGCCTTTACGCGGCGCGTTCTCATGCTGAGTCGCGACGAACTCGATTTTGATCAGATCCTCTTCGTCAAACGCAATCGCTCAAATTACAGTCACCTCTGCGATCAATTTTACGGTCGCTCCGCTATGCCAGGCGGCGGTCTTTACGTTCTCGAAAAACCTTGGGGAGAGGAAAACGACGAGTCGTTTTTCCTCGACGCCATCGCCGCGACTTTAAACGCCGACTCCGGTTCCGACGAGGCGGCGCGCGCGCTGTGGTCGAGTCTTTACGCGCCGGTAACGCGCGATCTGCTGGCGAACTCGAAAGTCGTCGGCGACTCGAAGCTGGCGGGGAAGAAGCTCGAAGGCGGCGCCTTTATTGCGCCTGAATTGTCCTTCGACGCGAAGAAAATCGCCTTTGCATGGTGCGAATGCCAAGGTTCGGCGGAACACGTCGATACCCTCGATTTATCGCGCGGGCACACGCAGGAAGGACGATGCTACCATATCTTTACCTGCGACGTCGACGGCGGAAATCTTCAGCAGATCACGAGCGGAACCTGGAACGACTTCGACCCGTGTTTTCTCCCGAATAATCGAATGGCGTTCATTACCGAACGTCGCGGCGGTTACCTGCGCTGCGGTCGCGATTGCCCGAATTACACCCTCTTCGATATGAACCCGGACGGAACAAAAATCCGACCGCTGAGTTATCACGAAACGAACGAGTGGGCGCCGAGCGTTTCAAACGACGGGCAAATTCTTTGGACGCGATGGGATTATATCGATCGATTCGGCTGCATTGCCCACGGAGCGTGGCGCACCAGCCTCGACGGTCGCAACCCCCGCGCGGTCTGCGGCAACTACGCCCCGCGGCACCTCCGACCTGATTCCGTTATGGATATTCGCGCGATTCCCGGCTCCAATAAGCTCGTTGCCGTCGCGGGACCTCACCACGGTCAATCTTTCGGCTCGGTCATTGAAATTGATCCGAACGCCCCCGACGATCCGATTAGCCCGATTATCCGTATGACCCCTGACGTCGGGTTCCCCGAGAGTCAGAACGGCTCGCAGGTCTGGGGAACGCCTTGGCCGCTCGCGGAAGACCTTTTCCTCGCCGTTGCCGATTATTCGATGGGCATAAACGACGGGCGAGAAGGCGGGGCGTACCGGCGCGGCGATTACGGCGTCTACCTCGCCGATTCCTTCGGCAATCGCGAACTGATATATCGCGATCCTGAAATCGGCTCGTCGACGCCGATTCCGCTCGTCGCGCGAGAAACGCCGCCTGTCGTTCCGGGTCTCGTCGAGGAATCGGAGATCGTCGACACGCCGTACGTAACGCCGCCGCCTTTCGACGGCCCGCGTCCTCAGGCGGTCGTCGCGATTCAAAACGTCTACGCCAACGACGCGCCGGTCGATCCGGAGCGAAAAGTCGCGGCGATTCGCGTCGTGCAATTGTATTGCATGTCGGTCCCGTCAGGCTACCCGCCTTATGAGATCGGGGTTCGCGAGGCGACGGCGACCGATTCCGTGAAATTGACGCGTCGCGTCTGGGGAACCGCGCCGGTAGAGGAGGACGGCAGCGCGTATTTCTACGTTCCCGCCAATTGCGAGCTCTATTTCCAGACGCTCGACGAAGACGGGGTGGCGATTCGTTCGATGCGCAGCGGGGTCGCGTTCCATGAAGGCGAGAAACTGTCGTGCGTCGGGTGCCATGAATCGCGCGAGTCCGCCTCGGTTCCTTACGGGGATCCGAATCAAACGGCGGGAACGCCGATCGCGTTGCGTCGCGAGCCGTCGACGTTGACCCCGGAAGGCGTCGGAACGGAGCCGGTGAACTTCCCCGAATTGGTTCAGCCGATTATAGACGCGCGTTGCGTCGAATGCCACGCGAGCGAGGATTCCGTAGCGAAAGGCGCGCCGGATATGTCGCGCAAACCGGAGCATGGTTACTACGCGTCGTATTGGAACCTTGCGTCCGGCGGGTTCGCGTCGACCGATTTCGGGGACTCGTTGCGCACCCCGCCGGAGAATTTCGGCGCGCGGAAGTCGAAACTGTATCCAATGCTCGCGGATCATTACGGCGTTGAATTGACCGATTCCGAGCGACGTAGAATCGCGTTGTGGCTCGACACGACGTCGAATTTCTACGGCGTTTATGAGAAGGAAGGTTGCGAGAAGGAATTCCGAGGCGAGAAGGCGTATCCGACATTGGAATAGGTTGGAGCAGGTTGCGGGCGTTTTTCGACGCTTGCGGTTTCCTCAGGCGTCGGGCGTTTCGCGAATATCGGAACGATATTGCTACGACGGAATGGACGGTACGGCGCTTGAAGGACGACGCGAGCTTCGAGAATCCGCATCAAAGCGGGTTCCCGACGAGTCGAGTCGTACGTCTTTAGGCTCGGTTGGGCGCAGATCGAAGACCAATATTTGAGATAGTGGTCGGAGCAGGCGGCGTTCATTCTTTTGAAAACGCCGACGAGCGTTGTCGTTCTCGCATGGAAGGACGTTGAGGCGGAGATTGTTCAGGCTGACGATCTTTACTCGATGTGAATAGAAGACGTAAAAACTCTATTTTTATTTTGAAAGAAATTGAAATGCCTGAGCTTTCAAGCCCCTCGACGCCTGCGGACGCAAGATCGAAAACGAGTCGAGAAAAAAGAATCTTCCTTGGATTGTCGATTTTTTTAGTCGCTACAGTAGTCGCGCCCTTATCCGCGTGTAAGAAGACGGAGCAACCTGATCAACCTGCTCAAATTGTACAGATTGGCATTGACGATTTTAATATTGACGTTGACAGTACTTATGTTGACGCGATGGGCAAAGTTTTGCCTGATTGTCATTATTGGTATGAGGAACTTCAGGAAGAAGCCTGCAATCCGGTCGAAAAGAACGGTTGGAGACTGCTCTTAGCGGCGTACGGACCGAAGGCGCTCAAAGCAAACTGGATTGACGAACGCATTCTTTGGGAAGACGTGTTAACGAACCGCATTTCAAAAGAGTGGTTTGAGAAATTGTGGGAGCCGATTTGCATTAAAATGGACGTCAATCCGACGGTGAAGCCGACGTTCTTTGGTCGTCTGTCCCCAGTTTCTTTTTTAGTCCAACGCGGGGCGAACGATCAGGAGCCGATCAGCGAATACGTCGACTTCTCCTCTTTGGACGAGTCTTCCTTTTATTATGAAGCTGGACGGCGAAGACAGGGACGCATAACGGTCGACGAAGCGAACGCGATTTATCAAGAACTGATTAGTCGTCCCTGGTCAGAAGAGGAGTGTCCAACTCTCGCGCGGTGGATCGACGAGAACGCAGATCAATATGATCTACTAGCGCGCGCGGCGAGACAGCCTAAGTTTGCGTGCTGGCATATTGCGCCCGAGTACCCGGGGACAATGTCCGATTTGCTCCTTCCCGACGTTCTAGCGCTTCGCGAACTTGTTCACATTTTGTCCTTGCGAATGAACTTGCGAATTGGCGCCGGAAATTTATCGGAAGCGTTAGACGATTTCGAGACGCAACTTTTATTTTCGAAGTCTATTATTTGTACTTCGCGCTCTTGTTATAACGAACATTTAGTTGCGCTCGCGATCATGCGAGAAGCGCTAAGCGCGCCGTTTTTCTATAGTCCGGACAGGTCGTTCAGCGCGGAAGAACGAGCGCGATATCTTTCGTTTGTTCGAGATTTTACCGAGGAAAATACATTGTCCGGCGCCGGATTTTCTCAAGGCGAGAGGATTGTTAAGTTCGGGACGCTCGTCGACGCGTTGCGTTCGAGACGCGACGGAAGCGACATTCTTAAAATTCTTCTTAAAGGTTATCGCAATCCGAAAGTTTTCGAGGAAGAAGAAAATTCAGCGCTTGTTTCCGAAGCAAGTGAGATCATGAAGAACTTGCCGGTTAACGACGCCAAATGTTTTGAGCAGTTTATGGAGCTTTGGGACGTGGGTTCCAGAAACCAAATGAATTCCGCCGAGTTACGTCAATACGTAAACCAATGGGCTTCGGAGCAAAAAAACGGACGCTATGGCTCTAGCGCATCGCTGACCGCAGTCTGCTGTAGCCTGCTGGTTCCTGATTTTCACGTTGTATACAGAGCTTTCAATCAACATATCGAATTGTTTCGCATGGCGATCGTCGGAGAAGCGCTCCTTGCGTATCAGAATGATCATGGCGCTCTTCCTCCGGCTTTTACGCGCGACGTGCAGGGACGTCCGTTGCATAGTTGGCGCGTTTTGATTCTTCCGTACCTTGGCGAGAAAGAGAAGGCGTTGTACGATCAAATTCGTTTAGACGAACCTTGGGATTCCGAATATAACAGTCAATTTCACGAGAGTATGCCTACCTTATACGACGCGGCGCATTTGAATAGCGTCAAACAGCGTTACGACGACGGTTTGACTCAATTGACCGTATTTCTTGGCGACGACCAGTTTTTTGACGAGTCGGGGGTCGGAAAAGATTGGAGACGTTGTCGTGAGAACAAGGACGCTTTAAAACAAGCGCTTGTTGTGGAGCGCGCGACCCCGATTTGTTGGATGCAACCGGACGCCGAGCTTCGTTGCGAAGAGCTTAAAGCCGAGTTGGAGAAAACCGCGTCCGAAAGGAATCTATTGAAAGGACGGGGAGGCTCCTTTTCTTGTTATACAGTTTCGGGCGCCGTAAAAACGTTTATGTATGACTCGACGCCGGAGGAGTGGAACAAGCTCGTCTTTGGACGCGCCGAATAATTGCCGCGACGTTTTTTCTTTGAAATCAGCTTTTTTCGCTTTAGCAAACGATCTAAATTGAAATGATAATGACGGCGTCGAGCAGTTCGACGAGGTCGGAAGGGCGACGCAAGCATTATTCGTAGGTTCGTATGGAGCGTTTTGAGACTATGAAAAAGCTTGAGTACAGTGACGACGGGAAATGCGTTTACGGCGGCAGAGCCGTGAAAGGACGAATTGATTTTCCGGAAGGCGTAACGGAGATTGCGTCTTGCGCTTTTATGGATCGTGAGAAATTAAGAAGCGTTACGTTTCCGAATAGCTTAGTCGAAATCGGGCGTCAGGCTTTTTGGAATTGTCAGTCATTAACGCTCGACGCGCTTCCGCAGAATCTGAGGAGCCTTGGAATCGGGGCGTTTGCTTTTACCGGCGTTCACGGCTCTCTGACGATTCCCAGCGGCGTAACGCGGATCGAAAGCCAAGCTTTTAAAGGTTGCAACATTTGGTCCGTTTCCTTTTCGCCGAAACTGACGGAGATCGGCTCTTGCGCCTTTAGACTCAACAATCTACTTCACGAAGTCGAGCTTCCGAAAGGGCTCAAAAAGATTGATTTTGGAGCTTTTGAGCTTTGTGACGAACTTGACGAGATCAGTTTCCCTGACGGTCTGATTTCGATCGGTAAAGACGCGTTTGCAAACTGTCCTTTGAAATCGGTCTTTATTCCCGCGAGCGTGGTTGAGATTGGCGGCGGCGCTTTCGTCGGGACGCGTAAAATCGAGGTCGCGCCGGAGAATCCCAATTTCATAACGCGCGACGGCGTCCTCTTTACGCGCGATATGACGACGCTCGTGAGTTGCCCGCAGGGACTTGAGCTATCCGAGTATCGAGTTCCCGACGGCGTAACGACGATCGCCGCCAGAGCCTTCGACGGATGTAAGACCATTGAAAAGATCGTTCTTCCCAACAGCGTAAGAACGATTGGCGACGATGCGTTTCGGCATTGCGATTCCTTAAAAGCGGCGGATTTGCCCGACGGGCTGACCGAGCTTGGCTTGTCCGCTTTCGCTTACTGTTCGGAGTTGTCGATCGCGCGCTTGCCGGAGAGTCTCGTCGCGATCCATTCGGGAGTTTTTGAAGAGTGCAAATCGCTGACGTCCGTTACCTTGCCCTCTAAACTAGAGACGATTCCCTTTCGCATGTTTGACGCCTGCGAGTCGCTCGAAAGGATTGAGCTTCCTGCCGGTGTAACGAAAATTGAAGAAAGCGCCTTTTACCGTTGCCTCAACCTGAAAGAAGTCGCGCTTCCCGCCGGACTGACTTCAATCGGTTCGCACGCCTTTTATCGATGTTCCCCGGAGCTGGAACTCGACGTCCCAGATTCGGTTAAAGAGCCGGTCGAGACCTTCTGGAAGAAGTTTGATCCGGAAGAGGATTAGCCCGGCGGTAGCCGTTTCTTAAAGGGATAGACTCCCAGCAAAGCCTGAGCGCGGCGGCGTTTGAACGTCGTCGCGCTTATTTGACCTTATTTGACGTTCAGCCCTTCCACGAAATCGCCGACCACAACGCACGGCGAGTCGCGCTTGATTCTTTCGCCGAAGTAATCGAAATCGATAATCTCTAAGTTGCGCACGTCGCTTTCTTGCGAGTGTCCTGCGACGTAGAGTTCGCCGCCGAACGCGCCTTTCTCCCCGTAGACGGTGAAGTTTTTCAGAGTGCAGTCGCGGATTCGACCCGGCGTCGGGTTCTTAAAGGAACCGTATTCGCAACTCATCGGCTTCGCC
>ONGM01000253.1 GCA_900317365.1 uncultured Planctomycetota bacterium | reverse complement strand
GATAATCGCAGAATTAACGTTTCTACGCGACGGATTCCTCGGGGGCGGGTTCCTCGATTTGTCGCGCGCTTTTTGCGAAAACGAAAACGGCGACGATCGGAATGAAAACTTCCAGGGGCGCGCGCATTCTCATATTAGTCCAGAAGAAGAGGTGCGGAATTTGCACCGAAATAACGAGTAGGAACCCCCAAATCCAGGGGGAGAGGCACGCGCTTTGGAGGGACGGGTCGGCGCGTTTTGCCTTTCTTCGGGCGAACCAGAGTTTCAGCGCGCCGACGAAGGCGAGCGTCAACTCGACGATATAAAAGGCGCCGATTCCGAACCGAAGATTTTTAAACGCGTCGATTTTCGCGGACGATTGAGGCGAGGCGGATCGCGCGCTTGCCGCAATCGTCGGGTCGACGTCGTGGGGTGCGACGCGCCAGAGTTCGCAGGCGCGGACGAGGCAGGAGAAGAGGAAGGCGTGCGGTTCTTTTTGAATAGCGTCGACGGCTTGGGCGCGGGTCCATTCGTTCTGGAAGAGTTCCGCGTTTGTGGAGCCGGGAGCGATTTGGGCGTCTTGCAACGCGCGAGCGTATTCGCTTTCCGTACGTTTATGAAACGCGGCGGAATCCCAAAGGGAGAACGGATCGGCGGTTTGATAATGACGGTAGAGTTCCGGGTTATTGGCGAGCATGAGCGTGTAACCGTCGTGGGTGGTGGTCGCGATCGGGCGGTTAAAGACGCGGTAGTTTCGCGCGGTCCACGGAGCGACGACGAGGGCTAGTCCGCAGAGTAGCGCGGCGAGGCGCAGGGTCGGGCGCTTTTTGCGATCGACGAATTCGACGACGAGGAGATTCAGACCGACGAGGGCGGCGAAAGCGAAGAAGGTGGGGCGGCAGAGGGTTGCGAGTCCGAGGAGTAGGCCGAGGGTCAGGTAGGCGAAGGCGGCGTTTGAGACGTTGCGGCGTTTGACGGCGAGCGCTGCCGCGAGCAGACAGAGGACGGCGAAAAAGGCTGCCATTGTTTCAGTCATAACGAGGCGCGACTGTCCCAACAGAATGGGGTCGACGGCGACGAGTAGGGAGGCGAGGCAGGCGAGTTTTTTCGAGAGGCCCAGATTGACCGCTAACGCGAATGCGAGCGCGACGGCGGCGACTCCGAGGAGCCAATGCCAGAGGGCGATCGCGGCGTTTTTAGAGAGGGCCAGCTTGGCGTCGAAGTAATTTTGCCATTTCGAGTTTGTTTTTTGCGTCGTTTGATCGGAGGGTTTCGAGTCGGGTCGGTCGGCGCTGCTTCTTAGGTAGATAAGGGCGCTTAGCGAGGCGGGATAGAGGGGCGGGCGAAAGGCGGTCGGGGTCTTACCGGAGCCGAAGACGCCGAAGGACCACAGGTTGTCGGCGAGGCGCTGATAGGCGTCGGGATCGGCGTTAAAGGAATCAAGGGATCTGAAGAGTATTCCGCCGCGAACGATCGTTGCGATTAAGATCGCCATGAGCAAATACGACGAGGAGGCGCTAGAACGTTTCGAGGAGGCTTCCGGCATTTCCATTGTCCTTTCCGAGAGAGTCGACAGGCGAGGCTGAAATTGCCGATCGTCGCGCGAGGGGCAATTTCAGCCGTAAAATCCGACCACGATTTGAATTGGTAACGTTGCGCGTTACTTTTTGAAAATGGAATCGGCGAAGTTCAGATATTGTTCCCAGTCGTAGCTGGTAACGTCGTGCTTGCCGGTTCGAATGTGGTATCGGATCGTAGCGCCGACGGGCGTATTGACTTTCGGTTGTTCCGTAACGCCGCCGAGCCCTTCGAGACCGAAGAGTTTATAGACGGGTTCTGCGTAAAGGCAGGAGAGGAACTCGCCTTTCGGATCGGCCCATTGGTCGTCTTCCGCGCTTGCGACGTAGACAGGTCGCGGGGCGGCGAGAGCGATGAGTTCATGCTCGTCGAAGGGCAGTTCGTTGACGCGATCGCCGTAGGTGTGGAATTTTTTGGTGAACCAGTGGGGGAACGAGGCGTTGATACGATCGACGCGTTCGCCGAATTCTCGCCGTGAGAGCGCGGCGCCGCCGCATCCGGAATTGTTCGAGATGACGGCGGCGAACCGTTCGTCGTTGGCGCCGCACCAGAGCGCGGTTTTACCGAGTCGCGAATGTCCGGCGACGATAACCTTTTTCGCGTCGATTTCAGGGATCGTTTGCAGGCAGTCGAGCGCGCGCGAGAGACCCCACGCCCAAGCGGAGATCGCGGCGGGGTAGTTGTCGGCGTCTTTATTGAAATTCGTAAAGATTGTGTGGACGCCATATTGGAAATCGGCGGAGAAGTCCGGCTCGATTTCTTCGTAATAGACGGTCGCGACGGCGTATCCGCGACTAATAATGGCGTCGTAATCCCAGCGCGATTTCGCGACGCCGCGCACGCTTTCCGGGGTTTGGTTCGCGTTTCTGGTACGATTGGGGCATTCGACGGCGGTTACGGTCGGGTCGGAGGTCGTGGTGTGGTTCCCTTGGAAGTTCGGCATGAGGAACGCCGGGCACGGTTTCGGCGCGTCTTTCGGAATGAGAACCATTAAGTCGGCTTTCGGCGTTTTATTCGGATAGTCGAAGAAGATGCGGATTTCTTTTCGTATCGCCTTTCCGTCGAGCGCGTCGACGGTCTTGATCTCTTCAAACTTCAGTTTCGACAGGTCCGCTTCGGGATACTCGCCGAACATTTCGTTCTTAAAGAGCTGAAGAATTTCCGGTCGGGCTTTTTCTCGCCATTCTTCAGGCGTTTTGATTTGCGTTCCGTCTTGGGTAACGAGCGGGTCGGGCAGAGTGAACTGCGGAACCTTGCTTTCGTCGTAGTTAGGCGGAGCAATGTCGGCGGCTTGGGACGCGGAAGCGACCAGAGCGAACGCGAGACCGGAAACCGCAAGCGCGGCGCGGTGTAAAAATGATTTCATGGCGTCAATTCCTGTTTTCGTTTTGCCGTGTTGATTAGACGTTGCAAACGTCTGCGAGTTCATTCTATTTGAAGTCGTCGCAAAACGCAAGATCGCGCCGGGTTGAAAAACGACGAAGCGGAAACGTTCGGACGTTGGATCTCGTTTTGCGCTC
>ONGM01000258.1 GCA_900317365.1 uncultured Planctomycetota bacterium | reverse complement strand
TCGTTACGCCCGGCGCGTCTGTCGTCGTATCGTAAAGATTCGACGCGTCGATCGTTAGCGACTTATTTATCTGCAATTGCCCGAGGGCGGAATTGAGGACGATCGTCTTTCCTTTGAGCGAACTCTCGAAGGTAATCGCGTCGCCTGCGGTTGCGTTGCGGATCGCCTCGCGGAGGGAGATCACCCCGTCGTTCGCGTCGACGACGTCGTTCGCCGTCGTAACGACGATAGACTCGTCTTGATTCTGCGGAACCTGAACGGAGGTTAACGCCGAATACTCGCTCGTGAGATAGTTCGCGCCGTCGCCGAGCGCCGCCATTTGAAGCGCGTAGGTCGTTCCGGAGACAAGGTTGGCGATCGTATAGCTCGTTCGGGCGGCGGCGACGTTAACCGACGCGACGGAGCCGCCGGAAGGCTTGTAGGTAATTCGGTACGAAGACGCGTTGGGCACGGCGTCCCAGGAAACCGCGATCGACTTCTGCCCGGGAGCGTAGGTCGGATTCGGAGTCGCGAGTCGGATAGGTTCCGGATCCCGCCCGACGGTTTGGGTCGCCGTATAATCGGAGGTCAGGTAGCGCGTCCCGTCGCCGATGGCGCGCGCCCTCCAATAGTAGGTCGCGGTACTGTCAAGCCCGGCGAGTTCGTAACTCGTCGTATCGGCGTTGACGGAGATCGTCGCGTAGTCGGAATCGGTCGTTTTCTTATAGTCAAGCTCGTATCCGGCGGCATGCTCGACCGCGTCCCAAGAGAGGGTCGCCGTCGTTGCGGTTTGCGCCGTCGTGCGAGGATTGGTCGGCGCGGCGAGTTGGATCGGCTCCGGCGCGGTTTGATATTCGTATGCGCCGAGGTCGACGGTTCCGTCGTTCGTACGCGTTCTATTCGCAAGGTCGACGCTCGTCTTGACGAAGGAATTGTCGCCTTTGTCGATCGCCTGCGAATCCTGCGCGAGGGTATAGTCGCCGCCCGACGCGTCGGTAAAGAGCGGTTTCGAGGCGTCGTAGGTTAGGTTGTTCGCGCCGGACGTCCACGCGGTAAAGGGCGAGAGCGTATTGTAGCCGTTTACCGTGCAGTCGGCGCTATACGCGTACATATCACCGACTATTTTATTGGTGTTTCCCGCGATTATCGTATTGTACGCGTTGAGAACGCCGCCGCTGTTCAAGCCGACTCCGCCTGCGGAACTGGTCGCGACGTTGCCCGCTATCGTGCAGTTGTAAAGATTCGCAACGCCAACGAGCGCCATGCCGGCGCCCCAACTCTCCGTGTTTCCGGTAACGAGGCAGTTTGTCGCGTTAATCGTTCCCTTGCCGGCGCAGTAGATCCCCTGCGACTTATTATCGCGAATCACGACGTTTGTCGCGGAAAATTCGCCGGAGCCTGCGTAGACGCCTTTGCCGTTGTTCCTTTGGAATACGCAATCTGTCGCGGTAACTCCGCCGTACGCTAGATAGATTCCACAGAGATTCTCTTGAAAGACGCTATTCGTCGCCGTTACGGAGCCTTCATAGAGGAAAACGCCGTAGTTTTGGTTCTTTTCGATAGTACAATTCGTCGCCGTTAACGAGCCTTTATACGCGTAAACGCCAAAGCCCTCGTTTCCTTCGACGACGCAGTTCGTCAATGAAACGACGCCCCCGTCGTTGTCGTATAGATAGACCCCGTCGTTCTTATTCTCCTCAAAGACGCAGCCCGCCAAAGAAACCTCGCCCGCGACGCCCTCGTAATTGGTCGTCGCATAGACCCCTTGCGCTATATTGCCGCGGAAGACGCAGTCGGTAAGGAAGGACGCCCGTTCCGTCTGGAAAGAAACGGTTCCACCGCCCGCGTTTCCGGTGAAGGTCGTCCCGTTCGCGACCAGCGTTGCGCCCGGCTTCACCGCGATCGCGCCGCCGTAATAGTTGCCCGTGCCGCCGGAGTTGTTGACGTACGTCGCGTTGTTGTCCGCAAAGAGACAGTTTTCAACGGTCAGGTCGCCGTTATTCCAGATAGCGCCGCCGCACGCAGGGGACTTTCCTTTGGTAAATTTGAGTCCCTTGAGCGTCAGCGACGTATTGCCG
>ONGM01000262.1 GCA_900317365.1 uncultured Planctomycetota bacterium | reverse complement strand
CTTCCGGTTCGGCGGCGTCGGCGACGTCAGGCGAGGCGTCGACAGGCGTCGCGTCGACCTGCGGCGCAGGCGCGGAGGCAGGCGCCGACTCGGCGGCCGGTCGTTCCGAATAGTAAAGGAGGAGCTTGGAGAGCGCCTTGCTGAACTTCCCTTTCTGGGCGCGATCGCGACGGTCAAATTCGGGGTCGTTGAGGAGTTCGCGAACGGTCGCTTGCGCCTCGTCGGAATCGTCGGTAAAGAGGGTCTGCGACGCCAGGCCATGGTCGGCGGCGTAACGCTCCGCGCGAATCACGATGCGAAGGCAATCTTGACTCTCCTGCTTCGTCATACGCTGATCGCGGCGCATCCAGGAATAGAACGCCCTGCGAATCGGCTCGGGGTCCGGAGTCGCGGCGGCGGCTGCGGCGTCGTCAGGCGATGCGTCGGCGGTCGCAACTTCCGGGTCGGGGGCGTCGGCGGCGTCAGGGGAGGCGTCGACAGGCGCGACTTCCGGCTCGGCGGCGTCAGGCGCGGCGTCGGGAGCAGGCTCCGAGTCGCGATCGAAGAAGGCGATTAACTTCTCAATCGGATCCGCCAGCCCGCCGGCCTGGTCGCGATTGATACGCTTAAATTCCTGGTCGGCGAAGATATCGCGGGCGGTTTTCTTAGCGAGTTCGACGTCGTCGGTATAGAGTTCCGCATGAGCGAACCCGTTCGATTTCGCAAAGGACTGCGCCCAGCTAACGATCGCAACGCAATTCTTACAGACCTGCTCCGGCAGGCGCAGATCTTCGCGCAACCACTGATAGAAGGCGTCCTTAATACTGTGGAAAAATCGAGGCTTGCTCTCCTTCGAGGAGGCGGCGTTCGTCGCTTCGCGGCGTTCAGGCTCTTTGGCCGGTTCTTTTGCAGGCGCCTTGGTCGACGCCTTGACAGCTTCTTTAGCAGGCGCTTTTGCAGGCGCTTTTGCAGGCGCTTTTGCAGACGCTTGGACAGACGCTTTTGCAGGCGCTTTAGCGGACGCTTTAACGGCGAGCGCCGCTTTGCGCATCTCTTCGGCGTCGCAAAAATCCGTCAGAGCGGTAACGACGGCGCGATAGCGGCCGTTTTGCACGGCGTCGCGACGTCGAAATTCGGAGTCGGCCAAGAGGGCGCGCGCGGTCGTTCTCGCCTCGGCGACGTCGTCGGTATAGAGACGGTTCGCGGCGAGTTTTCGATCCTTCGCGAACGATTCCGCCCAGCTCGCGATCGCAACGTAGTTCCGGCTCTCGCGCGCCTCAACGCGCCGTTCGTCGACGAGCCAGCGATAGAACGCCTCTTTCCGCGCGTCGGCGTACTGCGACGCCTCGGCAGGCTTAACGAGCGAGGCGGCCGGCTTGATCGGTTCGGTCGCAGGCTTAGCAGGCGCGGCAGGCTTAGCGGGCGCAACAGGCTTGACCGGTTCGGCGGCAGGCTTAGCGGACGCGGCGGACTTGGCGGCTTTAGAAGCTCGTTCGCCGTAGAACTCCGCGAGCTTATTAATCGCATAAGTGTAACGATGGTTCCGCACGCGATTGAGTTCGGCAAATTCGGCGTTCTCCAGGAGCAAGTCCATCGTCGCCTTCGCCTCGGCGGCGGAGGGGGACATGAGTCGATAGTGCGCAAAACCGCGTTCTTCGGCAAAACGTTCCGCCTGACTCGCGGCCCGAACAACCCATTCGCTCGTCGTCTCGGACAGATCCTTCTCAATGCGAAGCCACAGATAGAACGCGTTTTTCTCCGGACGAAGATAACGCGTTTTCTCCTTAGGCGAGATTTTTTTCTTTTCGGAGTTCACTTCGTCTGCGTCCTCTTCTTCGTCTTCCTCGTCGGAGCCTTCGCTCTCCTCTCCTTCCTCGTCGACGTCTTCCTCTTCGGAGTCTTCTTCTTCGTCGGAGCCTTCGTACTTCTCCTCTTCCTCGTCGACGTCTTCCTCGGCGACGTCTTCCTCTTCGGCGTCCTCTTCGTCGACGACTTCGTCCTCTTCGCCTTCTTCGTCGACTTCTTCAGCGTCTTCCTCGGCGTACTCTTCTTCCGCCTCTTCTTCGACGCCTTCCTCTTCGCGCGGCGCCTCGCCGTAGTCTTCTTCTCTGTCGAAGCCTTCTTCGCATTCTTCTTCAAACGCAGGCGCGGGGACGGGCGCGCGGTAGGCGTAGAACTCGAAGAGTAACGAGATCGAGGCGCGGAGGGAACGGCTTTCCCATTCGTCGGTCATGTTGAACGTCGGGTCGGAATAGAGCGCGAGCGCCGTCTCCTTCGCCTTTTTGACTTTCGACGTAAAGAGTCGCGTCGAATATAGCCCCTGCTCGACGGCGATCGCTTCCGCCCTCTCAATTGTCGAAACGACGCGATCGACGTCCGCCTCGTCGAGATCCTTCACTTCCTTGAGCCAGAGTCGGAACGTCCTTTTATCCCTCTTGGAATAGCGCGACGCGGGACGGTGAAATCTCGCGCGAACCACGCCGGTCGACTCGTACGCGACGACGACGCTTTTGCAATCGACCGCGCACTCGACCATGAGTCCCCTGAGTTTCTTCATGAGGTCAGGGGCGCTGAAATTCGTTTCCGCGAAATATCCCGGCGCAATTTCCGCCGACATGGTCTGCCGACCCTTATTGGCGGCGTCGGAGATCAACGGTCTCGCGTCCATGGCGATGCAATCGTCGCGGATAATTTCAAAGAGTTCCGAATTGTCCTCGTAAAGGAGACGACACGCGACGACGAATAGATTTCGCCACGAATTGACGTCGAATTTGCGCCCGAAATATTGCAGAAAGATCGGCTTCGTAAAGGCGATCGACGGTAGCTCCGTAAAGTCGAAGAACTCGTAGTCGTCGCGCGGCGGGTCGTTTTGGGGACGATTTTCCGGCTCCGAGTAATCGTCGAGGTCTTCGTCGTCGACGTACTTGTCGTCGTCGGCGTACTTCTCCGAGGCGTACTTCTCCGAGGCGTACTTGTCGGCGCCGCGCTCGACGTCGGAGGCGGCGTTTTCGTCGGGGTCGCCCGGGAAATTCGGCGCGCGTTCCTCTTGCGAGAATCGGGGGAACGTCGTTGGGGGAACGATCGGCTCGTCCTCTTCCGTTTGGGGCGTCCAGACGTATGTGATCGTCAAATTCTCATAATCGACTTTGCACCGATCGAGAACGCGCTTTAATCGTCGCGCCATATCGCCGACGCTGAGATTCGTTTCCACCCAGAACCCGTCGTCGATCATTTTCGGGAGACTTAGTCGGGTCGAGAGTCGATCGCCGACGAGCCAGAGGGAATCGGCGCCGCTTTCGCTATCGTCGCGCATTCGTTCAAAGATACGTCGAGAATCCTTGCAGAGGAACCGACAAGCGTCGACGAAGGCGTCGTTCCAGGATCGTTCCTTGATCTCTTCGTTAAAGTACGCAACGGCGACCGGAGTCGTATCCTCCAACGACTTCACATACGCCAAATCGCCGACGCGAACAAAACGGAGCAATTTTTGAGAGTCAAACGCGAGCGATTCAAAATCGTCGTCCGTCGAGTTCCATTCTTCAGCGTCGCGATCGTCGTCCGGGTCGAAATACAAATCGTCTGAGTTGGCCGACGCGGCGGCGCTTTTCTCGTCGAGGGGCGCGTAGAGGATCGCGAGATTTTCGTAATCGACCGCGCATTGATCTAAAATCCACTTGACGAGCCTGATCGCTCTTCCGACGCTGAGACGCGTTTCCATCCAGTAATCGTCGGCGATCATTCGAGGGGCGACCAGTCGATCGACGTGGAAATTATCGACGAGCCACGTTCGCGTTCGACCTGCCAACGAATCGCTCCGCATCTTCTCAAAACCGACGCGATTGTCCTTATAAAGATAACGACAGGAGTCGACTAAAACGTCGCGCCACGTCTCCTCGAAAATTTCATCCCCGAAATAAGAAATCGAAATCGGCTTCGTATGCCCTAGGTCGCCTGGATTCTCAAAGTTGATTTTCTTCGGTCCAGCGGGGTCTTTCGGCGTCTCTTTCACCTTATTCGTCTCCGTTTCTATGGACTCGTTCGTTGCGTCGTTCGCCTCGACTTCCTCCGCCTCGACCGCCTCGCCATGATCCGCGCCGCAGGCAAAGATTTCCTCGAAAAGATCGCGCTCGGTAGTCGGGCTCTCTTCCGACTTAGGAGCCGTCGCGATTTCCTTATTTTCGTCCTTTCGGGCGTCCTCGTCAAGTAAGGGGTCGAAATCGTCGTCGACGGCGGGGAGCGCCAAATCGTCCGACGCAGGCTCCGTCGCGAGATCGTCCGCCTCGTCCGCCTCGTTTTGGAAGGCGTCGAAATCGTCGTCGACGGCGGGGAGCGCTAGGTCGTCCGCCTCGCCTGCCTCGTTTTGGAAGGCGTCGAAATCGTCGTCGACGACAGGGAGCGCTAGGTCGTCCGCCTCGTCCGCCGCTAGATCGTCGGAGTTGAGTTCGAGATCGTCGTCGGTCGCCTCGCCCGCCTCAGCCTCGCCTGTCGCCTCGTCGAGCGGGGGGATTTGCGCGACGCTTAGAGCTTCGGATTCGGCGCTCGGGGCGTTAAGCTCGGGCGTCGGAAGGGCGCCTGCCGGCTGCGCGTATGAGATCGCGACGTTTTGGTAGTCGACGCCGCACTGGTCGAGAATCGCCTTCAGATTCCGCATGAGTTCGAGCGGACTCCGGCTCGTGTCGACGTAATAATCTTCCCCGATTCGCTCGCCGGTCGCGAGTCGATAGACGCGCTCTTCGTCGACCAGCCAGGATTTCCCGACGCCGTTCATCGACGCGCGCCGCATAACGGCAAACGCTCGCGTATGATCTTTCAGCAGGAGAGAGCACGCGTCGACGTATAGACCCTTCCAACTCTTCTCCGGTCGTTTATCGTCGAAATACCGGAGCGCCAACGCCTCGGCGTCTGGCGTCGCGGGGAGGGAGTCGAGCGTCGCGAGGTCGAGCGTCTTGCGCTCGGCGCTTTCACCGTCGGCGGAGGGGTTCGGGTCGCCTTCGCCCGCCGCGCCGCCCGCCTCGTAGCCCGCCTCGCCTGCCTGCCTTCGGCTCCGATCTTCCGCCTGCTGGGCGCTATGATCGCTTCTCGCCCAAGCGCGGAACTCGGCTCTTTTTTCGTCCTGCTCTTTGAGGTAGGCGGCGAGGTAGTCGAGCGTCTCTTCAACTCGCTCTTTTTCCCTTTTAAATTTCGATTTGTACCCAGGCGTCTGACGAATCCGCCCGCGAAGTTCGGTCAAATTGCCAAGATTGATCTCGTCGTAGAGGGAGGTCCTAATCATCCCGACGCTCTTACCGTAGCGTCCGACTTCGGTCAGCGCGCCGTCATAAATAGCGAATAGATAACTCGGAACCTTATCGGAAAGCCACGACAGAAACGCCGTTTCTCTCGTCGATTGCGCGTTCATATTCGCCATGGCTTTTGCCTCGGTTAGTAGTTCTTGATATCGTTGGGCGTCGTTGCGGAAAAGGAAAACAATCCTATCGAAAAGCTTCGTACCGATTAGATGACAAAGGGGTCCGTCGCGCGAATGCCCGAGCCACGAGGAGTCCATTCGGTACAATTGGAGAGATATGCCCTTTTCGTTTCGGAAGGAGTCGTCGATCTCCTCGCCGGAATTGACGGCCATACGTCGCAACTGCTCGGAGCAGTTGCGTATCGCCTCGGCGCGCGAAAGGGCGCCGCTTTGAATCTGCAAATAGGCGTCTAAGAGAAGGACGGCCTCGCGTTCGTTGAAGGGCTTAGGCATCTCTGAGCCTCGCCGCGCCGCCATGGAACGCGATCGCGAAAACGCGGATCGAATCACGCTCCTTTCGAGCACGGTCTCTCTTCGTTTCCGCGAACATGGCGATTGTTTCCCTGCGTATTACAAACTCTTTCGTCGAACTTCTAGGAGTCGCGGCGCCAACGGAGGGCGCAACTCCGCCTATTTTGACGCCATTATAATTCAATATTGGGCGCGTCAATGATAAATCGGGAAAACAGGTGAATTTTAGAGAAATTTGTTGCGGATTGTTTCGAGAGAGTCTAATTATTTAACGCCGCGTTTGTAACCTAAAATCAGTTATGACAATTAGAAAAGTCAAGGCGAGGCGGCAGGTTGTTCTCGCCCGCCGCCTCGCCTCGCCTAGCCCGCCTCGCGTTTTTCGGGGCGCAGGCGTTGAATTGCGCGCCTAGGCTTGAATCGTGTTCGAGTTCTGATTGTACGCTTTGGCGACGCATTTCCATTCGCCGTTCATTTTCAGCAGGAGCAGAACGTCGGTAAAGTCGATTCGGTTCCCCCAGCCTTCCTCCAGCACGCGGACGACGGCGAGACTCTCTTCCACGAGCAGGACGTCGACTCGCGCCTTGAAATTGTCCCCGCCGGGAACCGTGTCGACGTTATGATAGAACTGCTGAATCGAGCCGTGTTCCAGTTTGCCGTCAAGGTAGCCGAAAAGAACCGCCTCGTCAATGAAAAGCTCCTTGGCGTACGCGCTATTGCCTTCCGCAACGCTCTTGACGAACTTCATCGCCGCCGCCTCGACCGCCTCGTACTCTTTGATTTCCGATCTCATTTTGCTTCTCCTTATTTTTTTATTAGATTATTCGCGTACAAAAACGTTTGGACGTTTCATCCTGATACGCGCTCCCGCGCGGAGAACAAGTCGTCGCTCCCGTTGGTTGACGATTCTTATATCGTCGGTATATTTATAAACGAGCTTGTAAATTAAACAAGTACGCACTTTTGGGATAGATACTATCGTCAAGGAAAGCGCCATGGAGACCCGATGTATTACCGAATGTCGCCTCGAAGAGACCGGATTCAATTACACAATGTCGCTCATTCAGGGCAAGTACAAAATGGTCATACTCTATACCCTCATGGAATTCGGCGTCGTGCGCTTTAACGAAATGCAGAGATATATCGGCGGAATTACCTTCAAAACCCTCAGCGCCGCCCTAAAACAACTCGAAAACGACGGACTCGTCGTTCGCAAAGCCTACCTCGAAATCCCGCCGAAGGTCGAATACAGCCTCTCCGAACGCGGCAAATCTCTCATGCCGATTCTCGACCAAATGTGCGAATGGGGCGACGCCGCCCGCGCCGCCGACACGCGTTCAGCAACGCGTTAGGCGACGCGGAATCCAAGCGATTGCAATCACGCAAGCGACCAGCGGGAGCGAGAACCGAACCAACCGCGCGGGAGCGCGAACCGGGATGAAACGTCCGAACGTTTCCGCGAACCGGGAACGAGAACCGAAGCATCCGCGCGTTTCCTCTTTTCGCCCGCTTGACGCATTTCCAACCCGGTAAGCGACCAACGGGAGCGGTGATTCACCACGCGCGCGGGAGCGCGAACCGGGATGAAACGCCCGAGCGTTTCCGAGCGTTGGGGTTACGGTAGGAACTTACCGGAGGCGAGGTAAAGTTTATACCATTCCTGGTGAGTCATTTTGACGTCGGCGGCGGCGCAGATATCCTTTAGGTGATCGGGATTCATCGTGCCGGTAATCGCCTGCATTTTAGCGGGATGGCGCAAGACCCAGGCGATCGCGGTCGCGGCTTTGGAGATACCGTACTGATCGCCGAGCTCTTGCAGCGCCGCGTTCAATTCCGGGAAGTCCGGGTCGTCAATAAAGCAGCCAGCAATGAACCCGCGCTGGAGAGGCGACCACGCCTGAACCGTAATCTCCTTGAGGCGACAGTAGTCGAGCGTGTCTTGATCTCGGGCGATCGAGCGCTCCGACTTCGGGTTATTCATATAGAACGGCTGGTCGATCAGTTGCGACTGCTCCAAGGAGAACTGCAACTGATTAAAGACGAGCGGCTGCTTAACGTGCTTTTGGAGAAGCTCGAACATGAGGGTCGGAACGTTGCTCACGCCGAAATAGCGCACTTTGCCGGACTTTTCAAGCTGATCGAACGCGTCGGCGACCTCTTCGGGCTCGAAAATCAGGTCGGGACGGTGCAAAAGCAACGCGTCGAGGTAATCCTGCTTGAGGCGGGCGAGGATCTCGTCGACGCTCTTCAGAATCGTCTCCTTCGACCAGTCAAATTCGTTCCGATCGAAGCAGAGTCCGCACTTCCCCTGAATAAAGACGTCCTCGCGCTTCAGGCCCGTCTCTTTAAAGGCGTCGCCGAACCGGGTCTCCGCCTCGCCGTTTCCGTAGCAGGTCGCATGGTCGAAAAAGTTCACGCCGAGTTCGACGGCGACGTTGATCATCCTAGCCGCTTCCGAAACGGTCAACGCAGGCATGCGCATACAGCCCAAAATAATCGCGGGAACGTTTTGCGGGCCGTTCACAACGTTAAGTCTCTTCATAATATTCCGTTACCCTTCGTTTCTAACGGTAAACGCGTCGCGCGAATAGAAGCTGAAAAAAGCTCGACGTCAAACGAACGCCGGAAAATCGCGACGCAAATTCTCCATAAGCTCGCCTGTCAAAAATCGCCTACCGACGATTCGAACTACCGCGCGCCGCTGATTTTATGCGGAACGTACGGTTCTTCGAGCCATGCTACGTCTTCGTCCGAGAGTTCGACGTCGAACGCGCCGACCGCGTCGTCAAGGTAACGCGTCTTCGTCGCCCCGATCACCGGCGAAACGACGCCTTTCTTCCACTGCCACGCGAGCGCCACGCCTGTCATCGTCGCGCCTAGCCTCGCCGCCAATTCGCCGACGCGGCGCGCGATCTCCTTATCGGTCTCCTCCGTCGAGTCGTATTTGCGGACCGCAACTTTGTCCGTCTGGCTACGCAACGTGTTCGTATGCCAGTCGGGTCGGCATAGCCTGCCTGCCGCAAGCGGACTGTACGGCGTGCGCGCGACGTTCATCTGGTCGCAGATCGGGATCAATTCCCGCTCGTCCTCGCGATACAGGAGATTGTAATGGTTCTGCATCGAGACGAAACGCGTCCACCCGCCTTTGTCCGCAGCGAGCTGCATATTATAGAACTGGTACCCGTACATCGCCGAAGCGCCGAGCGCGCGGACCTTGCCCGCCTTGACGAGCGAGTCCAACGCCTCCATCGTCTCCTCGATCGGCGTCTCCTTATCGAACCGGTGGATTATATAGAGGTCGACGTAGTCCGTTCCGAGGCGTTTGAGCGAACCGTCGATCTCGCGCAAAATCGCCGCGCGCGAAAGCCCGCCTTCGTTGAAGTAGACCTTCGTCGCAATCACGACCTTATCCCGAGTCGTACGCGCCTTAATCGCCTTCCCGAGAAATTCCTCGCTCGTTCCGTTGGAATACTGATTCGCCGTGTCGAAGAAGTTGAACCCGAGTTCGAGCGCGCGCCCGACGATCTCGTTCGTCCCCGCCTGATCGAGCGTCCAGTCGTGCATCGTCCCCGCGACGCCAAAACTCATGCACCCAAGGCAGAGCTTAGAAACCTCGATTCCGCTATTGCCTAGTTTCGCGTATTTCATTGAAAGCCTTTCGTTCGTTTTACTTCTCAAACCTCGCGCCTAACGCGATCTGAATCTGCGGCGCATCCGTAAAACCGTTTATAGCATACTCTCGACGATCTCGCTGGATCGACGCGCCACAAGCCGTATCTTTGATCTTCGCCAACTTCACGTTCACTAACGTGTTACTCCGTTTCTAATAACTTTCGAATCTGATCTTCGGTAAAACCGTTTTTACGAAGACTCTCGG
>ONGM01000263.1 GCA_900317365.1 uncultured Planctomycetota bacterium | reverse complement strand
TTCTTCTGATTCTCGTACGCGCCGAGGTCGACGACGTCGTTCACGATTCGCGCGGCGCCGGCGAGATCAAATTCGCTCGTTACGTACGCGTTGTCGCCGAGGTCGATCGCCTGAGAATCGTCCGCGAGCTCGTATCCGCCTTCGACAAAAAGGGGCGCTTCGGCGTCGTACGACACGTTATTGGCGCCGCTCGTCCAGCCGTCAAAACTCGAAAGCGTATTGAACGCGTTCAATTCGCCGCCGCTAAAAACGAATTCCGTCCCGTCGTTAAGCGCGACGACGCTATTCTTAATCGCGCCGGTCGACGAGTTCAGTCTGACGACGCTGACGCCGGAGTTGTTGGCGAGCGTGGCGTTCGCAATCGTCAGATTCGAGGCGTTTCCGACGAAGAGAGCGGCGCCGTTGGGCGCGGCGTTTTCTGCGAAAAGCGCGTTCTCTGCGACGACCGTCGCGCCGGAAGCAAAGAGACCCGCGCCCTTGCCCGTCGCCGTATTGCCCACGAATTGCGTCGACGATACGTTCGCCGTCCCCGCGCCGACGTACGCCGCAGCGCCTACGTCCGCGCTATTCCCGATAAATTCAACGCCTGAAATATTCGATTCGACTTTCGTCTGGTAAATCGCGCCGCCGTTCGCGTCCGTCGCGTTCGCGGTAAAGACCGTCGAATCGACCGTCAAAGCGCCGCCGTTTTGATAAACCGCGCCCCCTAACCCGGTCGACGTGTTACTGGTAAACGTCGTTCCGTCTGAAACGGTCAGCCCGCCGGTGATCGAATACACCGCGCCGCCGTTCGCCGACGCCGTATTCGATTCGAACGACGCGCCGGAAACGTCCCCCTGACTTTCCGTCAAGAAGAAAGCGCCGCCGTTCTGCGTCGCTCTGTTCGCGTTAAACTCGCCCCCGACGACCGACGCCGCGACAGAGCCGCCGTAAAGAGCGCCGCCCGCGTAAGCCTCGTTGTTAAGATACTGCCCGCCGGTCAAAGTTAAAGAGTTCACCTTCGACGCGTAGATCGCGCCGCCAAATTTCTGCGACGCGTTGCCTGTGAATGAAACTGCGGAATTTTCCGAGCTTTGGATCGTTACCGTCGACCCGACGACGTAGATCGCGCCGCCGTTGCCGACCGCCGTATTATCGGCAAAAGTCGCGCCGGAAATCGTCAACGCTTGAGCGTTCGCTTGATAAATCGCCCCGCCTGACGTCTTTGCGCCGTTCTCTGAAACCGCGCCGTCCGTTAGCGCGAGCGATCCGCCGACTTGATAGAACGCGCCGCCGATCGACGCGTTGTTCTCGGAAAAAGCGGCGTCGGTCGACGTTATGTTCGTATTGCCCGTCGCGGCGATCGCTCCGCCAAAGCTCGACGTCGTGTTCTTCGTTATCGTCGAACTCGTAATCGTCGCCTCGCCGACGCCTTTAAGATACGCCGCGCCGCCGTACGATCTACTACTATTCTCGGTCAAAACGCCGTTCGTAATCGCCAAAGAACCGCCGGTCTGGTAGATCGCCCCGCCGGAAATCGCCGTGTTGCCGCTGAACGTCGATCCGTCGACCGTTACGGAAGAATCGTTCGTCGCCGCGATTACGCCGCCTAATTTCTCCGTTTCGTTCCCGGTAAACGTCGCTCCGGAAACAACCGCCGTCTCAGAGGAAAGATAAATGACCCCGCCGGAATTCGTCGCCACGTTGCCGACAAAAGCGGAGTCGTTGATCGTCAAAATTCCGCCGTTCGCCGAGATTACGCCCCCTGAACTCGTCGAAGCGTTCGACGTAAAGGCGACGTTGGAAAGCGTCAACGCTCCCTTCGCGGATCGTATCGCGCCGCCCGTTCCCGTCGCGGCGTTGCCCTCGAATACGCTATTCGCAACGGTCAGATTCACCGACGCGGCGTAAATCGCGCCCCCTGCGCCGTCGACGGAACCGCCGGTTAAGTTCAAGCCGACGAGTTCGACGTTTGATTGCGAACCGGAAAAATGGAAAATACGCCCGCTCTGATTCGCGTCGATCGTCAGACCCGGCGCGTCGTTCTCAGCGTCGTAAAGACTCGAAGCGTCGATCGCAACCGATTTCGTCGCGGACAACTGACCGCCGACGAGCGTAATCGTCGCGCCTTTGAGAGAATCGGCGAAGACGATCTTGTCGCCGGATTGCGCGCGCTCTAACGCGTATCGCAACGTGCCTTCCGAACCGTCGTCAAGGTTAGAATCGACGATCCAGTCCGCGTCGAGATCCGCGCCGGAAAGATCGATCGGCGCCGCGGCGTTCTCTGCGGAAGCGACAATAGCTTTAGAAGAAACTAACTCCTCGGTCGTCAGCGCGTCTTGCAAAGTCGACGCGGAGAGCAACTCTCGATTCTCGAGCGACTCCAATTTTAGAACGCGACCGTTCGATTGCGAACGCTTGGACGTTTTCGTCAGAATGGCGAAAACCTTGCGCAAGTTTGATTTATTATCCTTCATTTCCATTACCTTTCGATTGACGACACGATCGTTCGGCGCGTCTTCAAAAAGCCAGCTAAAATTTCAACCGTCTTAACGTCGCTGACAAATGTTAGACGAGTCTATCAAAACAGTTTTAGCGCCGCGCCGAGATTTGTCAAGTTAGAAAAGACTTATTTGTTAAAACATACTTTGTTAGAGGGAATTAAAAATGCCGGCTTTTCGGCGGTCGATTTGTTCCGGATAACGAAAAAGTTTTCTTGGACGTCTACCGGCAAATAAAAAGAATGACTATAATACTGACGCACGACGCCTTCGACTGCGCCGCGCTCGCGTCTATTCAACAAGAATAAGAGAAAGGAGTTCGCCATGCTTAAAAAGTCGATCGCGCTCGCCGTAGCGCTACTCATTATCGCAGTCGCCTCCGCAAACGCCGCAGCTCCGCGATATTACGGCAAACTCTGTAATTCGTGCGGATTCGGACAACGACAAGACTATTGCGTGAAATGCGGCAAATGGGTCGGTAGCTCCTCTTTCCCCGCCGGTCTATGCTCTTCGTGCGGATTCGGTCAAAAGAAAGACAATTGCGTAAAGTGCGGCAAATGGGTCGGAAACAACTACTATAACGCACGCATTTGCAGTAGTTGCGGCTTCGGTCAAAAGAAAGAGTACTGCGTGAAATGCGGTAAGTGGGCGAATTAGCCCCACAGGTTTCGACGTTCTAACGCGGCGTAGCGCCTTTTTTCGTTGAGGCGCCCTACGCCGCGTCGTCGCGCAAAAACGCTCCTATTTTATCGGCTTTTCTCTCCTCTTGTCGGCGAGTCCTATGCTATTTCAGACCAATCGGGCGGAAAATTCCGCAGAAAATTCCGTCGACTTCGCGTCCAAAATTTACGACGTCAAACCGATTCAATCCGCCTGGAACTTTCTCGTTGAGTTCTATTCGCAAAAGAGTTTCAAACCGGCGGTCATTCTTCTCTACTCCGCGCTGGCGCTAACGCTTTGGAAATACATTCCTCCGGCGCCTCCGTTCGCCGATTCCGAGACAGGCGCCAACCTTCTCGCCGTGAATTTCGCCGGCTCCGACGCGGAAACCGTCCGCCCGCTCGACGGCTCCCTTCAATTCGGCGTCTTGCAGTTCCTGTGGAACGCGCGCAAACTCTGGGGCGCCTTTCTCCTCATGGGCGTGTGCCCGGCGTTGATCGTAAAATTCGTCTTTAAAGAGAAGCTCGCCGACTACGGTTTGCGACTCGGTTCGCTCAAGCGAACGCTCGTCACGTTCCTTTCTTTCACGCCGATCTTTGTCGTTATGGGCTGGCTAAGCGGCGAAACGAAGAGTTTTTACGACGTCTACCCTTTCAATCCGTTGGCCGGCGCGTCCTACGGCGCGCTAGTCGCCCACTCGATTATGTACCTCGCGCTTTACTATTTAGCGTGGGAATTCATGTTCCGAGGCTTTCTTCAACTTGGACTCGCGGATTCCTGCGGACCCGTACCCGCCGTAACGATTCAAGTCCTCGCCTCAACGATGCTCCATTACGGACACCCGATTTCAGAAACGCTCGGATGCGTTGCAGGCGGGCTTCTCTGGGGCTTTTTCGTTTATCGCACGCGTTCGATCTTTTCAGGCTGGGGGCAGCACGCGCTATTAGGAATTCTTCTCGACTGGAGCCTGATTTTCAAGGCGTGTTAATTCCAATTTAGAACCGCAACGCGTCGGCGACGCGTCGAACCGGTAAAAAAACGGTGAGAAAACTATGGCAAAGACAAGTTCGTCGTCGCCGCAAAGAAGCGGCGAGAACCCCGCAAGATCGATCTTCGACGCCGCGTTTAACACGCCCCTCGTCGAACTTCGTTCTCTTTTTGCCGACGTCGAAGCGCGCGTTTTTCTGAAACTGGAAACGCTCGGTCCTTCCGGTTCGATTAAAGATCGCGCGGTCGTCGCTATGTACGAATCCGCGCGCGAACTCGGCTTGATTACCCCGTCGACGAAAGTTGTCGAAGCGACGCGCGGCGCGGAAGCGTTCGCGTTGGCGTGCCTCGCGGCGTCGCGCCAATTCCCTCTCACGATCGTCGCGCCGGAAGATTTCAACGGCTCTAAGGTCAAACGCCTCGAAGAACTCGGCGCTCGCGTCGAACTAACGCCGACGCGCGGCGGAATGAACGCCGCTATTGCGCGCGCAAAAGAATTAGAAAAAATCGGCGGCGACTCGTCCGCGTACTGGCGTCCGAACCTGTTCGACAATCCAGCGGCAGTCGCCGTACACGAAATGACGACCGGACCGGAAATTTGGCGCGCGCTCGACGGCGACGTCGACGCGTTCGTCGCCGGAGTCGGGTCCGGAAGCTCCTTTACCGGCGTCGCGCGATATTTGAAACGTATGAATCCGAACGCCGATTTCATCGCCGTTGAACCGTCGGAGTCGCCGACCCTAACGAAAGGCGCAAGCGGCTTGCACGGGATCGTCGGACTCGGCGCCGGTTTCGTTCCCAAATTCTTCGACCGCAACCTTCCGACTCGAATAGCCTGCGTCTCAACGAACGAGGCGAAAGAATGGCGACGACTCCTCATGAAAACGGAAGGAATCGTCGCCAGCGTCTCAACCGGCGCGAATCTTGCGGCGGTCGCGCAATACGTCGGCTTGCGCGAAAACCGCAATAAGACCGTCGTTACGCTCGCATTCGAACGCGGCGCTCGCTAGAACAATAGGCGTTTACGCCCCGAGCGACGCGATCGAGCAAGGGACGCGACTACTTCAATCCGGACGAGGTTACGTTCGCGCTAATCGCCGCGTCGACGCCTGCGCGTCCGGATTTCGCAACGTAACGCGGAATCGGCGCGAAACGGAAGAACTTGATTTCCGGCTTATTCGACTCTTCAACCTGTTGTTCCATCGTTTTATCAGGATCGCGCTCGAGGTGTTCCGGTCCCATCGTTTCTTCGCTAAATCCCCAAATCGTCTTTTTGTCTTTTTCGATCTCAATCGACTGCCGGAAGATCTTAAGACTCATCGTCTTCGCCTCTTTAAGCCGCTCGGAACCGAGTAATCCGGCGCGCGGGAAAGGCCGCCCAATTCCAAATGGAGACGACGTTTCAACGGAAGCGACGGTTATCTCTTCCGTCTTGCCTGTGTCGACGCTCTTAGCGACGACCGTAATCTTCGATTTCGGATCGTACTTGAATCCCGCTTTTGCGATCGAATCTTTCAAGTAGTTCTCCACTTCTTTCTGATCGTGGAGATTGTTAAGCTCGCATTTGATTGAAAGCGCAAGTCCGGGATACAGCTCAAACGCGTCGTCCGCTTTCATATTTTGCATTGCGGAACGCGCGGCGGCGTGCGGCGCTTCAAAGCTAACCAAGGTATGATCCAAGACGAGCGACCAAACTTGCCCGTTCGAATAAACCATGCTCCCGTGACAACTCAGCAGTCCATTGTAACGACACACGGGAAATCCGGTCTTAAGATCGTATCCAACGGAATTGACAATGAGGTAGTCGTCGGTTCCCCACGCGACGTCGGCGGACAATCCGGAGACGGGAATCGACGTCAACTTCTCGCCTTTCTCCATATCGACGACAACGGCCTTATTCGAGCCGACAACCGCCAATTTCCGCCCGCTCGGCGAGAACGCCGCCGCGTAACGAACAAAACTAATAGGCGCGGATTCGTTCGCGTCGGTGAGAGACACGCGTCCCAACGCGGCGCCGTCGGCGATATTGAAAACGCTCACGACGGATTCGCTCGCGGCGACGTACGCTTTACGCGCTGGGTCAAGAATCACTGAGGCGTCGCCGACCTTCTGCGAATATTCCGCGCGACAGTTACGGAGATCCCAAAGGCTAACGACGCCCCCTGAAGACCGCGTCAAAATATTCGAGGAGTCGACCCAGTAGGCGTCGGTGATCTCTTCGATCTTTGTCGCTTTGAGAATATTGGCGGCGAGCTCGTCGCTGTAATACGGTCCAAAGATCACCGTGTCGCTAAGCTCCCGTTGCGCGCCGAGTCCGGCAAGGGGCGCGATCGCGATAAAGCTCTTTTTCGACAGGCTCTCCACCGGAAGTTTCGCGATCGCAAGCGCGTATGCGCCGTCAGGTGAAACGTCGTGCAAAACGGCTTCTTGCACAGGCAAAACGGACGCGTCCACCACGCCTTTCTCACGATCGCACCGAACGATAAACGAATCCTTATTCTGCAACGTCGACGTCAATCCGACATAGATCGGCGCTTTCGGATCGAGCGGATTAACCACGAGTCGAAGTTCCGATACGGACAATCGATCCCCTAAAACCGAGTTTTTGCCGATTGGAAAAGTATAAGAGTCCCCTTTTTCAGGCTCCTTGATCGCCTGAGGATGATAGCTCCATTTGATATTGGCGCCGACGTCGGGAAGATTGCGCGCGGAGTCGGAGTCGCCGACGTAGATTTTCTCAGGAAAACCCTTCAGCGTAGCGCGTCGACCGGAAATTTGCAAACCCTTCGAGGATCCCGCCGCGCCGTCGTCAGGCGATTCGTCGGACTCGGACTCAGAGACCAAACCGGTTTCAAACGGGTTGTCGTTGTAACTCTCGAGGAAGGCGCGATCCTCCGCGCTCAGTTTTTTGATCGGCATTTCAATAATGCGTCCGTCGCCGCGTCGCAACTTGACCGTTGAGTCCGTATGCGAAACAAGCGTCGCCTCAATCTTGTATTTCCCTGTCGAATCGACCCAAACGCGCGTCTCGTCTCCAAACGCGACGGTCGACGTCGATAGAATGAGCGACAAAAAGAACGCTGCGGCGAATAAATTCAGTCCGCGCAATAATAGTCGAGTTCTCGGTTGTTTCATTGCTAACCCCTTTTAGCGTAAAGCTACGCGATCACTACGGCGCCTTTACGGAACCTTACGGACCCAATCGACGTTCTATCGCCGCCCGTCCGAGCCTTGAAAACGTCAATCGTCGAGAATGTCTTGAATCCCAACGCTATACATTTAACTTAAATTGAATGATAAAATCAACGAACCGCCAAAAAAATAATCGTTTCCCGACGTCGAAAACAATACGAAACGTAACGGAAGAAACTCGGGGAGAAACTCAAATTGAGGCGACAAAATCGCCCGACAACCGCAGGCGGCGACGACAACCGCAGGCGGCGACGACAAACGCGCCGCCGCCGCTCGGGAAATTCTGAAAAGAGACGATCGTCGAAAAACAGATCGACGAAAAACGATCGCGGCGACGAAGCGGCTAGACGCTCAACCGACGCCGCAACCCTTACGCGTCAAGAACCTACATCAGTCCGTAAGAAGTTATTTTCGCTTTCATCGTCGACTTCGCGGACGTTATCGGTTTTTCCTCGCGTTCAATGAACTTAGGAAATCGGACGCTCTTATAAAAACCGATTTCGGGAACGTTCAATTCTTTGACTTGTCTTTCAATCGACTTCCAATTACGCTCGCCGTCAATTGTCCCCACCGTCTCGCTGAAATCTTCCCAGATCGGCTTCCCGTCCTTCTCAATCACAAGCGATTGCTCGTAGACTTTGACCTCTACGTCCTTCTCTTGCTTAACTCTACGTTGCGTATATCCTCTCAAGGCCGGCGGCAGTTCTTGCTGCCCAACAGGAACGCGCTCTTCCGTTTCAACTACGGTAATGACCTCGGTCCTCTTTGTGTCGACCGTCTTAGCGATCAGCGTTAATTTCGAATTTGGATCGTATTTGAACCCTTGTTTTTCAAGCGCCTTTTTGAGAATGTCTTCGACTTGCTTTTGATCATGGAATTTATTGAGTTCGCAACGAATCGACAAGGCGTCCCCCTGTTGCAATTCGTAGTTCTTTTCTTCCGCCTTTTTTCGCACAGTTTGAACGACTTCGAGCGCCGCAGACTGCGGAAGTTCAACGCCGACCAAGGTCGTATCGGACGTCATGGCCCACACTCGTCCGCCGACGTTTAGCGTAGGCGTCACGGCGTTCTCAAGTCCTAAATAACAGCAGATAGGGGAACGCGTCTTGAGGTCGTAGCCCACGCCGCTTGCGATCAAATACTCGTCGGTTCCCCAGACAAGACAGCGACCAGGCGAGTCGTCAACGATAACAAAAGAAGCGCTTATTTCGCCTTTCTCCATATCGACGACTTTAACGCTCCCAGACTCTGAGACGGCTAAAAATCGTCCGCTTGGCGAAAATGCGACGATCGCGTTGGTATACTTAATTTCCGACGCGCGCGTTTTGCCGAAATAACTCAGAGGCAAACTACCTAACGGACTACCGTCTAACGCGCTATAAACGGAGATGAGATCGCTGCACGCGAGAACGAACGCCTTTCGCGAAGGATCGACCACAAGAACCCTGCCTGCCGTCACCATCTGATAGATCGCTTGACACGTCGTAAGATCCCAAAGCGTAACGGCGCCTTGAGTACGTACCAGAATTTTCGAGGAATCTATCCAGAACGCTTCGTAAACTTCGCCTGGATCCGGACTCTTCGACTTGGGTTCGAAACTCGGCGTGTCGAAATCAAACGAACTTGCGCCGCGCCTTGGCGACGACGCGTTCGGCTCCGGCATAGTCGGAAGGTTAATCGGAAGATTACCCGGAAGGTTACCCGGAAGTCTATCCCTCATCGCGCCCATCATGTCGTTAAGCTCTTTTTCGTGCTGCTTGTGTCGGGCTTCCATCTCGGCCCTCAAAGCCTCCTGTCTCGCCCTCGCGGCGTCCCGCCTAGATTCAAACGATCCGGGTTCGGACGCCGGTTTATCAAGGTTAGGAGTCGTCGGTTTCTCCGCGACGACCGGCGACGGCTTGGCAGACGACGAAGGCATGTCAAACGCCGAAGGTCCGTCAAACGCCGAAGGTCCGTCAAACGCCGACGGCCTGGCAAACCTCGGCGCCGGCGGCGTTTCCGAATCGGAATTGTCAGATTCTACGTCAGAGTCTACTTCAGAGTCTTCCGTATAAAAAGGGTCAAAGAGCACGGTATCGCCAAGTTCCTGTCCATCGGCGAGGTCTTTTAGCGGGGTAATCGCAAGATAGAATTTTTTCTGCGAAGCAGGTCGTTTTCTTGTGACAACGAAAAGCGCGTAATTTCCGTCGGGAGAGACGTCCGCCAACGCAGCTTCTGCAAAAGGCACGGTCCCGACGACGAAGGAGCCTTTCGCACGATCGCAACGCGCGACGTAGGTCTCGTTCTTTAACGCCGGATCGGCCAACGACACGTAAATAGGCGCGTTTGGATCGTTGACGTCGGCGACAAATCGAAGCAGAGAGAATTTCTTCTCTTTGAGCGCCGAATTTTTACCGATCGAAAAGTTGCGATCCCGGCTTTTTTCCGGCGCCTCGATCGTTTTAGGCCGATAGTTCCATTCCATTTCGACAGGAGCTTTGGGAAGCAGAAGGACGTCGTTGGGGTCGCCAAAGTAAACTTTATCGCCGAATGAGCCGGCGGAGTAAGTCTTGCCTGAAACGCGTAAATTCCCGGACGACGCAGGCGTCGAGTCGGACGTTGTTTTCTTCGGCGCGGTTTCCTTCGAAGCGGTCCCTTTGGACTTCTCCTTCTTTTCCTGCTTTTCTTGTGAAGCGACCGTTCCGGAGTCGGACGGAGGATCGCCGCCTTTCAGAAAAGCGCGATCGTCGGCGCTTAGTTTGTCGATCGGCATTTCAATTATGCGACCGTCCGTTCGACGTAGTTTTACCGTCGCGTCGGTATGAGAAACGAGCGTCGCCTCTATCTTGTGCTTTCCCGTTGAATCGACCCAAACGCGCGATTCGTCTCCCAATGCGACAAATGAAATCAAGAAAACGCCGAGAAGCGCCGCCGCCATGACGCGCGCTCTGAATAACGTTCGCACCACGCTTAACCGTATCATACGAAGTCGCCCCTTACAAAAGTTATGCAAAACTCGCGCCTTAAAGTCGTCTGCCGTTAGCGAACGCCAATCAATCATGAACGTCGGAGCATAAACGACCGCGCTAATAATATTCAAATCGGATTTTTACCTAAAATCAAGTTATTTCAGAGAAAATAATGAATTTTTTGACGTCTGTTATATCGACTGTATAATCTATACAGTAATGGGTAGAATTGCCGGTTTTTGAATCGACAGTTCTTTTGCGTCTCAGAAACCAAACTCACTAGCAGGGTAAACATGGCACAACGTACGAGAAGAGATTTCATACGTCAAACGAGCGGCGCGTTTTTAGGCGCTTGCGCGCTTCCTACGCTGATTTCGCGTTCCGCGCTGGCGGCTCCCGGTCAAGCGGGCGCCAACGATCGAATCATCGTCGGGTTCGTCGGTTGCGGGGGTAGAGCCCGACAACTCATGGAACATATTCCTCAAGAGCGAGCGAAGATCGTCGCCGTCGCCGACTTCTGGCGCTCGAAGATGATCGACTGCGTTAACGAAAAGAAAGGCTCCGGACTCATTAAAGACGGCGAATCGTGGAATATGTACGACTCCGACGTCGAACTCTACGAGAATGAAAAGCTCGACGCCGCGTTCGTCGTTACGCAAGATCACTGTCGAACGATCGCCGCCGCGCGCGCTATTCTCGCAGGACTGGACGTCTACGCAGAAAAAGCCCTCACGACCTATATCGCCGAAGGTCGCCAACTCGTCAAAATCGTCCGAAATTCCAAGCAAATTCTCCAAGTCGGTTCGCAACAGCGTTCGATGAGACTCAACGAGTACGGCTGCCGACTCGTCCGCGAAGGCAAGCTCGGACGCGTCAAACTCGTTCAGGCGTGCAACTACCCCTTCTGCAATAGCATCCCCGAAGACTACGAAGAACAACCGATTCCCGAGGGTCTCAACTGGGACGCATGGCAAGGTCCGACCCAATACCATAAATTCAACGGTATGCTCCTCGGATGGATGGGCTGGAGAGAATACGCCGGCGGCGAAATGACCAACTGGGGCGCCCACGGCGTCGACCAAATCCAATGGGCGCTCGGCGCAAGCGAAACGGGCCCCGTCGCGACCTCGCCTATGCCCGAAGGAGACGGAAAGGTCGCGATTAAATACGCCGACGGTACGGAAGTGCATTTCGACCTCGAATACGGTAAGGCTCCGATGGGCGGCGCGATCTTCCGCTGCGAAAAAGGCTCCCTCGAAATCAATCGCAACAACCTCAAGGCCAATCCGCAAGAACTCATCGCCGACGCCCCCGAACCCGATCCGCCCGAGGGCCCCACCTGGATCGCCCGCCCGCATATCGAAAACTTCTTCGATTGCATGGCGACCCGCGAACGCCCGCACGCCGACGTCGAAATCGGACACCGCAGTATTACGGTCTGCCACCTTGTCAATATCACGCGCATTCTCAACCGCCCGTTGCGCTGGGATCCCGACAAAGAGCGTTTCATCGGCGACGACGAAGCGAACTCCTACGTCGACCGTCCGCGTCGCAAAGGCTACGAACTCCCCGAAGTTTAACCTTGCGCGCCAACCCGCTTAAACCTCTTGGTATAAAATGAGAGAAGCCATGCCGAACCGCGTCGCCTTATTCGTCCTTACGTTGCTCCTCGCGATCGCCGTCAACTCGCACGCGCGCGCGGCCGACGCGCCGCAAGACGGCCTGCCGTTCGACGACTCCCCGTACGCCGTTAGACTCCCTAACGACGCGACGACGACGAACGCGTTCAGCGTCTCCGCGTGGGTCAATCCGGCGGTTGCCGACGAGTCCCTCGGAATTATGAGCGTCGGCGCTCCGGCGCGCTTCTTTACCTTTTATACTTTCCGCAACGCGACGCGTATGCTCGTCGAGTCCTCCAAGGTTCCCGGCGGATACGCGTACGCGCTCGCGCCTCAACCGCGCCCGAACGTGTGGACGCATTACGCCGGAACTTACGACGGCGAAACGATTAAAATCTATATGAACGGCGCGCTCGTCGCTTCCAAGTCCGCCCCTGCGTCAATGGCGCCCGACGCGTTCAACGGTAAAACGCTCATTCTCGGCGCCGTCGACGGAGCCGATCGTCGGCCCTTTCGAGGAAAACTTAACGATCTGGCGCTCTGGAATCGCACGCTAACCTCCGAGGAGGTCGAACGCCTCGTCGGCGCCGACGCCAAAAGCCTGCCTGACGGACTCGTCGCCGTGTGGAATCGCGATAGCCTCGCCTCCGACGGCGACGACCTGACGTCGGCCGCCTCGCCTAGCCTCGTCGCCAAACGACTCCTCGACGATCGACTCCTCAATCGACGCGACGATGGATACCGAGGTATTTGGTACTACAATCAAAAACTGAATAACGAATACGTCTACAAATACTCAGGAGGGCTGGGCACATACTGCGCAAATCATTACCCCTTCTCCGTGTTTCGCCCAGAAGTCAACAAGACGTTCTTCTGCTACGGCGGCGCGGATCCGTCGGAAGAAACGCTATGGCACGAGGTCGGCGTTTACGACGGTGAAACCGGCCTCGTTTCCCGCCCGACCGTTCTGCTCGATAAGCAAACGAACGACGCCCACGACAACCCCGTGATCTCCGTCGACGATCAAGGCTACGTTTGGGTCTTCTCCACCTCTCACGGAACCTCGCGCCCCTCCTTCGTTCATCGTAGCTTGCGGCCTTACGACGTCTCGGAATTTGAACGCGTCAAACCGACTAAGATCGTCGACGGCGCCCAGGTTCCAATGACGAACTTCTCCTACCTCCAAATATGGAACGTTCCCAAAAGAGGCTTCGTCGCCTTCTTTACGACCTACGATCGAAAACTTGTCGCCAAAAGCGATCCAAACTCGAAAGCGCAACGCATTCTCGCGTTCATGACGAGCGAAGACGGAATTCATTGGAGCGAATGGAAGCCGCTCGCCGCTATTGAAATCGGACATTATCAAAACGCCAAAGTTCGCTACGATTTAACAAATTGCGATCAAGACGGCAAGCCTCGCGTTATTTTGGGCACGGCGTTCAATTATCATCCGGGATCGCCTCGCGGAAATCGCGGCGTCGGGCTCAATTGGCGAACGAATATCTACTATATGGAGTCGGACGACTTCGGCAAAACATGGCGCGCCGTCGACTCCAAGCCCCTGGAACTGCCTATTCTCAAGTCCGACTCCGACGCCTTAGTAAGAAACTACGAAGAAGAAAACCTCAACGTCTACATTACCGACTTAGAGTACGACTCCGAAGGTCGGCCGATGATCGCGTACGTTACGAGCAAAGGCTTCGAATCGGGCCCCGAGTCGGGACCGCGCGATTTCTGCTTTGCGCGTTGGGACGGTAAAGAGTGGCTCTTTTCCAAAGTCTGCCAAGTTGACAACAACTATGAGTTCTCCAATATTTACCCAGAAGAGGTTGGAAACGGCGTCGTTCGACTTGTCGGATCCTTTGAGGACGGTCCGCAAGGCTACAATACAGGCGGCGAAATCTCGCAGTGGATCAGTCGCGATTTCGGACGAACGTGGTCGAAGGAATACCAACTCACGGAGGGAAGCCTTTACAATCAATGCTTCCCGCGCCGGACAGTCGACGCGTCCCCGGATTTCTACGCGTTCTGGGCGGACGGTAGCGGACGCGAAAAATCCATTTCGAACCTCCGCTTTTCGACAAAGGACGGAAAAGTTTTTGAACTGCCGCGCAAGATGACAAAGGACTGGGAAGCGCCGTCGATCGTTCGCGACGCCAATATCGATTGCGTCGATCAGCGCGCGGAAAAAGAATAACGTCGCGTAAAAACGCAAGCGGACGAAATCTAAGCGTCCGCTTGCGATCGTCGCAATCTTGATTTGAAACCTTTCGTTAAGGCGTCGTCTTTTCAATATCGCGTCTTAAATATCTTAAATATCGCGCAGGAATTGCGCGCACGTCTGAACGACTTTCTCCGGCGCGCTCGCTCCTGCGGTGAGAAGCACGGATGACTCAGGCGTCAGGGCGCTCCAGGGCAAATCTTCCACGCGATCGACGAGATAGGCGGGCTTGCCGACGGATCGCGCGACTTCAACCAGGCGTTGGGAATTGGAGCTGTTCACGCTTCCGATAACGATAACGACGTCGTGTTCCGGGGCAAGTCGTCGCACAACCTCTTGCCGACGCTGCGTGGCGTCGCAAATCCCGTTGTGCGGAGGCGCTTCGATTTGCGGGTACTTCCGGCGGAGCGCGTCGACGATTCGCGAAACTTCGTCGACGGAAAGGGTCGTCTGAGTCATGTACGCGAGCTTGACGTCAGGCGGGAAGTCAAGAGCGGCGACGTCGTCGGTTGTGGAGACGAGCACGGCGACGTCAGGCGCTTCGCCGAGCGTTCCGACCACCTCGTCGTGCCCTTTTTTCCCGATAAGCACGATTTTATAGCCGTCGGCGGCGTATTGTCGCACGAGATCGTGCACGCGATGGACGAGCGGACACGTGGCGTCGATCGTCTTCATTTTGCGCGCGGCGGCTTCCGCGCGAACTTGAGGCGAGACGCCGTGTGCGGAAAAGAGCAGAATAGCGCCGTCAGGCGCGGCGTCGAGAGAATCGATAAAGACGACGCCGCGACGCTGAAAGTCTCGCGCTACCCACATATTGTGCACGATTTCATGGTATGCGTAAATCGGCTCGTTCGCGCTTTTAACGGTGGTCGTTAAAATATTGAGCGCGCGATTCACGCCGGAACAGAACCCGCGCGGATCAGCCAACGTAACTTTCATATCTCGCTCCTTTCCGTTGCGCGGAACGCCCTTTTACTGCGGATCCAATCCGTCGGACAAAACGGAATGGATTTTGCTCGCGAGACTCTCGATTTCCGCTGAAACTTCTAACTGTCCGCCGGAACGCAGGTCTTTAAGATTGACGACGTCGCGCGCTGATTCGTCCAAGCCGATAACGAGCGCGACCTTAAAGCCTTTCTTATCGGCGTACTTCAACTGTTGTCCGAGCTTCTTCGCCTCCGGATACAGTTCGACGCCAATTCCTTTGCGGCGCAACCCGGCGGCGAGCGTAACGTAACGCGTCGCGAGGGAAGCGTCGAACATCGGAATAAAGACGTCCACCGTCGTCGCGGTCTTCTCGACCATGCCAAGCTCTTCGAGCCCGGCGAAGAGTCGATCGAGTCCGAGGGACGCGCCGATTCCTGGAAGTTTTTGTTTCGTGTAAAGTTCGGCGAGGTTGTCGTAACGTCCGCCGCTACAGATACTTCCGAGTTGCGGAATCTCGTCGAGGAACGTCTCGAAAATCGTACCCGTGTAATAATCGAGTCCGCGTGCGATCGAAACGTCGACCACGAAACGTTCTTTCGGAATACCCGCCGACGCCGTCGAGTCGAGAATCTGACGCAAGTCGGCGACGCCTTCAAGCCCGAGTTCGGAGCCTTCCAAAAGTTTCTCGATTCGGGCGAGCGCGGCTTCGTTCGACCCTTCGGCGGTCGCGACGGCGAGAATCGAACGCGCCTGCTCTTCCGTCGCCGAAGCGGTCTCTTTCATTTCCTCAACGACTCGATCGGCGCCTATTTTCGCCAGCTTGTCGAGCGCGCGCAAAACGGCGGTCGAACGATCCGAAAGCCCGATCTTTTCAAGCGCGCCGTTGAGAATCTTACGGCTGTTGACGTGAATCTTGAACTTCGTAAAGCTGTCTTCCGTGCGCAAATCGACGCGCTCAACGACGTCGTTAATGACCATTGCGGTCTCTACGTCGGAAAAAACGCTCGTCGTACCGATCGTGTCGAAATCGCATTGCATGAACTCGCGATAGCGTCCCGCTTGAGTGTTTTCGCCGCGCCAAACTTTCGCAAGGTGATATCGCTTGAACGGTTGGCCGATCTCCGCAAGATGCTGCGCGGAAAAACGCGCGAAAGGAACCGTCAGATCGAAGCGCATGCCGACTTCTCGGCCGCCGGAATCCTTAAAACGATACAGCTGCTTGTCCGTTTCGTCGCTCCCTTTGCCGAGAAGGATTTCAAGGTATTCCAAAACGGGCGTGTCGATCGGACAAAAACCGTAGTTGCGGTATGTCTTCGTTACGCGCTCGATCAGTCTTTCGCGCGGAATCATCGCTTCCGGTAAAAAATCGCGAAACCCTTTCAAAGTGCGCGGTTCGATGAGCTTTTTTTTCGGTTGATTCTCTGACGTCGCCATTATTTGTATAACCTTTATTCCTACCTATGAGCGATCCGGCGCAACAACAACGCGCGCCGACTATTTGGATTTCACTTCCGACGCTTCCCCGTCGAGCTTGTCGAAAAACTGCGCGTAGCGATCTCGCGTTTCAAGCGATTTGCGCGCCGCGATCGCGCTGCGCGGATGCGTGTTGAACTGACCTGTCATAATGAACTGAGGGTACGGTCCCCACTCGATTTCTTTCTGAAGCGGAAGAATTTCGCTTTCGAGCGTCTCAAAAACGTGCCGCAACTTGTAACGGTTCGGATTCACGACGTCGAGCAGAAGTTCGAGAGGGCAATTCCCGGCCCCGCGCCCAAGTCCGCCGAAAGACGCGTCGAGTCGCGTCGCGCCGAGCTCCGCCGCTGCAAGCGTGTTCGAAAACGCAAGCTGCATATTGTTGTGGAAATGCGCTCCCACCTCTTTACCGGCTTCCTTCGCGCGCAACATATACTTCTCCGTGAGATACTTCGTCTGTTGCGGCGTCAGCGATCCGAAGGAATCGACGATGACATAGACCGCCGCCGGAGACTTCACGAGACGATCCAGAACCGCGTCGATCTCCGTTTCCGAAATCGACGTTACCGCCATCAGATTCGCGCTCACCTCGTAGCCTTTTTCGTAAGAATCTTCGATCATGGCGATCGCTTCGTCGACTTGGTGAGCGTAAAACGCGACGCGAATCATATCGAGCGCGCTCCGCGATTTCGGGACTACCGCCGTCTTCCAATCGGATTTTGTCGCGTCGATCATGCACGCAAGCTTCAGATCCGTCGGATTGTCCCCGACGATTCGACGAATATCGTCTTCTTTGCAGAATTTCCAAGCGCCGTTCGCGTCCGGGGAAAAAAGCTTGTCGGAGTTCTTGTAACCGAGTTCAAGGTAATCGACGCACGAATCGACGCACGCGCGATAAATCGCCGACACAAATTCGTAACTAAAGTAGTGATCGTTAATCAGTCCGCCGTCGCGCACCGTGCAATCGAGAACTTTAATTTGCGGATTCAACAGGCTCCAAAGCGATCTCATAGACTATTCCTCTTCCTAACGGCGCCGTCCATTCTCCGACGCAAGCGTCGGAAACGCGAACCGTGTTCGTCGAAGTCAATCGTACCGCGTCGCGAAAAACGTACGTCGCGCGCGAACGGCATATCGTCGATTATAATCCCCAGCAATTAAACGTCAAGTTTTACGATCTCTTCTGCAACGCTCCGCGCTTGTCGCCTTTTAATAAACCGTTACAATCGGCGTAATCGTTTGAAAGATTACTCTGCGGAACGCGCAAGTCCTTCGAACGCTCCCACGACTCGCAACACCCGACTCGCAACGGCGTCCGATTCGACCTCGATAATGACAATCGCGCTTCGTCAAAAGTCGCAAGAATACCAAACGTCAAGGAATCCCTGTGAAAACGTCCTTCAAGATCGGCGGACTCGTCGTTTCGCCCCCTATTCTATCCGCGCCTATGGCGGGATACACAAACTACGCGCACCGAGAACTGCTACGACTTCTCGGCGGGGTCGGACTCATCGCTACGGAAATGGTCAGCGCTCGCGCGTTCGCGCACGTCGGAGACGACGGCGACGAACAGCTCGCAAGACTCTGGGGCGTTAAAGACGAACCGAAGCCGCTCGCCGTTCAGATCTGGGACAACTCGCCCGACGATTTGGAAAGACTCGCCGCAAAACTCGCGCACGAGTACGGCGCTAGCGTCGTCGATCTGAACTTCGGATGCCCAGCGCCGGCCATCGCAAAACGCTCCGCAAGCGGTTCATACCTTCTGCGATACCCTGAAAAAATCGGCGAAATCGTCGAACGCGTCGCGCGAGCTTGCGCGCCCGTTCCCGCTACCGCTAAAATTCGGCTCGGTCTCGCCGCCGACTCCGTCAACGCGCGCGACGTCGCGCAAGCCGTTGAAGACGCCGGCGCCGCAGCGATTACCGTGCACGGAAGAACCGCAAAGCAAATGTATTCCGGCGTCGCGGATTGGGACGAAATCGCCAAAGTCAAGGACGCCTTGAAATCGATCCCACTCATTGGAAACGGCGACGTGCGCTCCGCTCAAGACGCCGTCGATCGACTCGAACGCTACCCTGTCGACGGCGTGATGATCGGACGCGGAGGTTTGGATCGTCCGTGGATCTTCCGCGAAATCGCCTGCCTCATTCGAGGCGAAACGCCTCCGCCTGAACCGACGTTGCGCGAGCAGCGCGAACTACTTCTCACGCATTACGCGCTCGTCGCAAAACGCTTCGGAAAAGAACGCGGCGTCGTGCTCATGCGAAAATTCGCCTGTCATTACTCCAAAGGTCGACCCGGCGGACGAAATTTCCGCGATAAAATCGGCCGCGTTTCAACGGAAGAAGAGTTTTTTTCCGTCGTCGAACGCGAGTTCGTCGTTGACGAAACGACGTCGTAGATCGCAACGTCATGCTTGTCAAGCAGTTGAAAACGTCCGGTAAAAAACTTGCGATAACGCGCGCGTCAAGAAATTCATATTGACGCCGTTTCGAACTATGACTAGTATCGCCCAAAAGGAGTGATCGACGCGTTGCGAGACGTCAAACGACGCGGCGATCAATTTGAATTTACGAACAAGAGCGAAATCATGGTTCGAGCAATTATAGCTGGAACGGGATCCTACCTGCCGGAACGCGTCGTGTCAAACGACGAATTAGCGGAGCGGTTGCCAAAAACGTCCGACGAATGGATTTATTCTCACACGGGGATACACGCCCGGCATATCGCGGCGCCCGACGAATCCGCTTCGGCAATGGGACTCGTCGCCGCTCGTCGCGCTATGGATCAGGCGGGAATCGCGGCGGATGATTTGGGGCTGATTATTGTCAGCACGGCGACCCCGGACTACGCCCCTACGCCGCTCACCGCGTGCATTCTCCAAGACAAACTCAACGCGACAAACGCCGCCGCGTTCGATATGAGCGCCGCGTGTTGCGGGTTCATCTACAACCTTGAAATCGCGAAAAACTACTATTATAACCCGCGCTTTACGCGTCCGATTCTTCTCGTCGCGACGGAAGTCATGTCCCGAAACGTCGACTGGAACGATCATAAAACGTGCATTCTCTTCGGAGACGGCGCGGGCGCCGTCGTGATTCGTCCGGAATACGACGACTCCGCTGTTCCGCAAAGCGGTATCGTTGATTCCGTAATGATGGCCGACGGCGCAGGGGGGAAGCACTTGCTTCTCGAAGGCGGGTATCGTTCGTCGGACTCGCTCCATCATCCGTTGGCGCACGTCTTGCAGATGGGCGGGCAGCAGGTTTATACGTTCGCGATCAAGGCGATAGCGGAGGTCGTCTCCACGCTTCTCGAACGCAATAATCTCACGATGGACGAGGTTGCGAAGATCGTGCCGCACCAGGCGAACTATCGAATTATCCATTCAGCGGGAACGCGTCTCGGCTTTGAGAACGACGATAAGTTCTATATTAACGTCGAGCGCGTTGCGAACACGGCGTCGGCGTCGATTCCGATCGCGCTAGACGAAATGAATCGCGGCGGGCTTCTGACGCGGGGGGACAAACTCCTTCTCGCCGGTTTCGGGGCGGGACTGACCTACGGCGGCAATTACATCGTCTGGTAACGGCGACTTGCTCAAGTCGCGGTTGGCGCTACAATGAGGGCGCGTATGGCGACGAGACGTTCGACGCGGATGTTGGACGTTTCGTCGTTTTCTATTAAGGAGGCGAGCGGCATAATGAAGACTTCGTTCGTAACGGGAGCGACCGGTCAAGACGGATCGTATCTCATTCGGAAACTACTTTCGGAAGGTCGACGCGTTTGCGCGTTGGTGCGACGTTCTTCCACTTCGAATATGTCGAGGCTGGCGGATCTAACGCCTGGACGGCAGGAAAACGGCGCCGAGCTCCAGTTCGTACCTGGCGACCTAACCGACGGCGCCGGGCTCATTGGTATTCTTGAAACGTACGAGCCGGACGAAATCTTCAATCTCGCGGCCCAGTCGGACGTGCGAGAATCCTTTAACGTGCCCGAACTCACAGGGAACGTCGACGGACTCGGAACATTGCGCCTTTTGGAAGGAATCCGTCGCCTCGGTCTCGAAAAGAAGACGCGGTTCTATCAGGCGTCGACTTCGGAACTTTTCGGGGACGTTCGCGAAAAGCCGCAACGCGAGACGACGCCCTTCGCGCCGCGAAGCCCTTATGCTATTGCGAAATTGTACGCCTATTGGACGACGGTCAACTATCGCGAAGCGTACGGAATCTTCGCGTGCAACGGGATTCTTTTCAATCATGAAAGTCCGTTGCGCGGCGAAAACTTCGTAACGCGCAAGATAACGCGCGGCGCGGCGCGGATTCGCGAAGGGTTGCAAGAGACTTTGCGAATGGGGAATATCGATTCCCGACGCGACTGGGGACACGCGGAAGATTACGTCGAAGGGATGTTTCTCATGCTTCAGCAAGATTCGCCTGACGATTACGTGCTCGCGACCGGCGAACAGCATTCGGTGCGTGAATTTCTCGAGATCGTCTTTCGCGACCTCGACTACGACCTCGTCTGGCGCGGAACCGGCGTCGACGAAAAGGGCGTCGACCGTCGAAGCGGCAAGACGCTCGTTGAAATCGCCCCGGAATTCTTTCGACCGACCGAAGTCAATTACCTTTGCGGGGACTCCTCGAAAGCGCGCGAAAAACTCGGATGGCGCCCTAAACATTCCTTTGAAACGCTCGTCCAAGACATGCTCAAAAACGACGTCGAACTCGCCAAACGCGAACGCGCGAACAATTAAAACCCTACCCTGTCTCGAAACGATCTCTCAATAAAGAATAAGGGGCGAAAACTTTTGAAAATCAATTGTTTTCGCCCCTTGTCTTGGAGTCGTCTCGCTTTTCGTCGTTGCGAAATCGTTAATATTTGACGTATTCGAGGAACATCGGATTGGCGCTTCGCGCTTGATGCGGGAAACGTTTGGCGTACTCGACGCCGCACTGATAGACGTAATCCCAAATGTCAAGCGAAAAATCGTTCATACGACGCTGAACCGACTTAACGTCTTCCGTGAGAAAATTCGCGATTCGCGGTTGGAACGCACCCCAGTTGCGGGAACTTCGCGAGCCCTGAACAACGTCGGGTTCGGAATCCTCGGAATAGGTGTTCACGCTCAGCAAACGCGAGCCTTTTTGAAGCTTGAACTTCTGCGCGAAATCGTCGGGATACCGAATTAGTACGGCGCAGTCGCAATCGAAAGAATAAGCCGCGACGAGCAATGGCTGAAGATTGCATACGACCGCAGGATTGGAATCGCCGTTGTTCATGATCTGACAAAACGCCTTCCACATCGGCGTACTGTAACCCAAATTGAAAACGAAGCGTTGCCAAATATACTTCGGATGCATCGACCCTATCTGAGGACACAGAGGTTTGACCATCGATTTCTTCGGCTTGATCCTCGCCGGACTGGTTGAATAACTGCCGTTCATTGCCGTTTCCTTTTTAAACGCTTGTCATAAAATCTCGACGCCGCGTCAATAGCGCCGACGACCTTATTATAACCCGGTGAAACTTGCATAAGGGAAAAGAAGAGTTTTTTTCAAAGACTATATGAAACGACAAACGTCAGAAAGTGAACGAATCGTTGGAGCGAATACGCGTCCGAGGAACGCCTTCGTTTGTCGTTGCCTCAAGATCGAACCAAACAATGTGGGCGACGACGATTCAGAAGCCGAAGTCTACGATTCGTCGAACACGACTTCGTCCTCTACCAAGGCAAAGGGCGACGTCTCGTCGACGGCGCTCGTCTCCCTGCCTCCTTATCGGCGGCGACGACGATTTCTTCGAAAAGACATTCCGCTTCAATAGGCAACTGTCGGATTGTCTTGCACGTTCTCCTCCCGACGACGGCGATCGGCGAGGAATAAATCGACGGAACGTCGGCGGTAAAGAGCCGCCCCGGTAAAGCGCCGCCCGGCGAAATATTTGCCGAGTTTGTCGCGCCGTCCCCTCGTGCGGATACCGCCCTTTAATAACGTTGAGTCCGCCAAACGCCGTCGACGCGAGATCAAAAGCGCCCGACGTTCTTAAAGACCCGCTCGCCCATACTGAGTTCGCGATTGTCGACGAAATCGCGCCCGTCAAACGCGTTCGACGACGAACCGACGCCGACGACGTCCACGATGAAAGAGCCGACGACAGACGTTAGCATGAGACCGCCGACGCCCTCAAATCAAGCGCGACAACGACGGTTCCCATGAAACAGCGCTAAGCGAACGCGCACGCGGCGTTCTTTACCGTCTCTTCGAACCGGTCAATGAGTTCGTCGTATTCGTCGAGGGGTTCATTGAGGCAAGGTAGGCGTGCAACCGATAAGCTCTCTTGACCTTCAATCTGAAGATTGATCGTTTCCTGCTTGTATCGGGAGTCGGTTGGCAAGAACGTAAGAACTCAAAAGCCGACAACCCCATCGGTTTCCTCGACTGAAACCACATTATCCGTTTGGATTGGCTGGGAGCTCAACGAAACGCTACGTTCCGTCAGTCGTTTATCAGGCGATTTACGCGGCGGCCCCAAAGCCGGCGCTATGGCGGCGTCGCGCAAAGAGCAAGCAAAAACGATCTAGCCATCATGTCTCAGAAGATTTCATTATTGTGAAACGACGCCATTTTGTCCATTAATTTCCCGATAGACGTCAAGAAAAAGCTTCATATTAGTCCTAAAATCCTCATCCATTTCCTGACAATGGGAATAATCGACTACACGTTCCATGAGATTGTTATATTCAATTCCATTCTCCTCCTCATTTAAATTCCAAGATAAATTGACGTTCTTCTTACATTCTTTTAAGGAAGGATACGGCAGATATGGATCGGCGCCGGCTCTCAATAGAGCCGGGATAAGAACTTGCCCCATTGCTACGGCAAGCGAGGCGTCGCCCCACTCATATCTTTCATATGTTGCGTAGTCCAATGGCGTCAATCTATTACAATCAACGATGTTAGGCGAGGCTCCACGCGTCAAAAGAAATAAGCAAAGTTCACTACAATACGTATACGTCGCCCAATTCAGTAATGTAACGCCATATTTATCTTGATGATCAATTTCAACGCCTTTGTCAATGAACAATTTTGTAAATTCAAAGAACAGACGCCTTTCTTCTTGGGTCGTTAAATCCTCTTCCTCAGGACTCTGTTCTTCGATTAGCCAAAATGCAAAATTACGCCCTCGCGGGTTGAGGGTGTTCGGACCAATACGAAACTCGTCTAAGAGTTCAAACGAGCTATCAAAATCTCCTCTGTACACGAAAGGTCGGATTTGATCCACACAGATTTGAAAATCTTTAACCTTAGCTTTATTCATATACTTCGCTTTTGCCATTGTATCTCCATTATGTTATATCATACCAACAAAGTGATTAATAGTGAGAAAAACGTCTGACAGTTTATCGACTAGCTTCACTCATCATGAGTATTTTCACTACCTATTTCATCGCAATGGTTATGAACCAATACCCCGTCTGGCGTAACGAGATATACGTGTTCACCAAAGACCTCGACGTTGTAGACGGGCACGGGACCGGGTCGCGGAAGTTTTTGAACGACGCGCTTCGTATCGCCGTTCAAGACGCGCACTCGTTCGTCTTCGAAAAGTTCGCCTGCAGGCACGAACTCTTCGCGATCTTCAGACCAGATCAAATGAGTGGGCGTGCAACCGATGGGCTTCTCTTGACCTTCAATCTGAAGATTGATCGTCTCTTGCGCTATATGCTCAAACGTGCCGGTTACGAGATTACCTTCGCCGGAAACGTACTTGAACGTACTGTCGACGTCGACAACTTGCGACCAGCCGAAGCAACCGAGTTCCGACATTTCGAGCCAGACTTCCAACTGGAAATTCAGGTCGAAATAGTCGGGCGACCGTTCAGAAAGCAAAGCGTCGATTTCATTAAACTCATGACCGTCAACAACGCTTGCGAACCGCGCTTGCTGATCATTCAACCAATTCTCCGAGCGCAGGAGTTTGGCTTTGCAAAAAGTTTCGTCCTCTTTCGGAACTCGGAAGGTGAAAATATAGAGGTCTTCGCTCGCGAAAAGCGCTTCGTCGCTTCCGTCGCGCCCTTCCGGGTTGACGCCGGGAACGCGGTCGCCTATGCGAATCTCGTTAATGTTAATACGTCGCAACTCGAACGAAGCCTCGGACGCGCATTGCGCAACTTCCACAGTCCGCCCCCCAGCCTGAGAATCCGCGAGTTCCGACGGCGCCGAGACGGCGAGGAGTCGACGCTCCTCGAGGGTCTCAAACGCGCCTCGTCGCGCGCGCGGTTTGTCATGGCGGGAAGTCATGGGCGATTCTCGTCTACATGAGCCTATGCGGGTCAATTGTCGCGGCGCTCGTCGGCGCCTACGTCCACTAGTGGAACCGATTCTATAGGTTTCTTCCCTTGACGACAATATTGAAAGGGAATTTTTGAAAAAAATCGTAAAGAAAAAGCGTTCGTTCCATGCGTTGAAATGAAAAGGCAAGCCCTCGCCCTTCCCTATCCGAGCGCCTCGAACAGAAAGTCGGCGTCGTAAAGGAGAAAAGAGGAGCTTATACGAGAAAAGACGTCGACTCCCAACAGACCTCCAACAATAAAACGACCGCCCAGGCGGCGCCGAGGCGCGAGGCGGTCGTTTTGGTCTGTCGGGAGGAGCGAGGCTAAACGCTCAGGCGCGGGGGTTCTTCTTCCGCCGCGATTCGTTTGGCGCGGTCTTTGTCGAAGGTAAAGAATGCGGCGACGCCAACGCAAATCGCGCCGACGACCCAGGCGCCGGAAAGCATGGCAAAACCGAGTTCGTAACCGCGATCAACGCCGTATTTATCGACCAACGCGCCGACAATTTGCGCCGACCACGCGCCAATTATAAAGGCGAACATGATCATAAAGCCAACGGTCGTCGATCGATATTTTGTCGGAATCGTTTCAAAGACCGACGCGTGCGTATTGCATTCGTAAAACCCGCGGCACACGCCCATTGCGAAAAAGAGGGCGTACACCGCCGCTAAGGAACTCGCGCGACCGATCATAAAGACGATCGGGACGCCGAGCGCCATGGCGATGAACTGTTGTTTCGGACGGAAGGACGGATAGCGTTTCGACGCCTTGTCCGAAAGGAAACCGCCGACATAGATAAACGCAAACGCCGCAATATGATGCCAGAACATTCCGTTCCAACCGGCGGCTGTCGGTTTAAGGTCGAATTTCCCTTGCAAAAAGAGGGACACAATATTTAGAAACGCGTTGTTCACGAAGACGATCGCCGTAAACCCAACGGTCAGAAGGAGCGCCGACGGATTCGCAAAGATCATCTTTAAGAAATCAACGACGTTGACCTTTTCGCTCGTCTTCGACGTCGTCTCCGTTTCGGAATCGCCTTCGATTTGATACTTTGCCGGGTCTTTAAGTCTAAAGATCAAAAGGACGCCAACGGCTATGCTTACGCCGCCGAGAATCCAAAAGGCGTGCCGCCAATCTAATCGTTCGCTAATCCATCCGCCGACGGCGCCGATAAAGATAACGCTCAAATAGACCGCCGTCTGATGCACCGAAAGCGCGATCGATCGCGTCTCCTTATGGTACGACGCGATCAAACTCGTCGCCGCCGGTCCGTAAAAAGCCTCGGCGACGGATACGCCGACGCTATTAAAAATAATCATTCCCCAGACGCCAGAAACGCAACCGGTGCAAATCGTCGCGACGCTCCAACAGAAGAGACACGAAATTAACAGTTTGCGCTTATTGAACTTGTCGCCGACAAATCCGGCGAGCGGAACGATGAGCGCCATAATCGTGAACATGTATGTGCGCGTGCGAAGAAGGAGTTCCGTGCTAATATTGAACTCGTCCTGGATCGATTTCGCGACGACGCCGTAAATTGCGCGATCTGACTGATGGAAAAAATAGGCGAGAAAAAGAATGACCAAAAGCTCCCAGCGATAAGCCGACGGCAAGACCTTTCGAGTCTGCGGAGACGATGGCGACGTCATAATTGTTGCTTTCAAATGCGTTGACGGTTCGTCAACTAAGGAATAGAATCGACGTTACGCGAAGTACGAGCGCAACTTAGCGGCGATCGTCTCCGGCGCGACCGGGTTAATATCAATACCGGAGCCAAGTTCAAACCCGGCTTTTTTAACAAGACTCGGCAAAAAGGCCCAACGAGGACGCAACGACTTTGGCGCAAGTTCGTCGTTGGAAAAGACGTAGGGAATATTTCTCAACAACGCGTTGTAGTCGAACGGCTCGCGGCGCGGCGCCGAGCGCTCGACGGCGCTTGAATGCGCGCAACGCTCCAACGCGCGCGCGACCTCTTGCGCCAACGTCGCCAGCTCGTCAAGCTCCTCGTTGTCATAATCTTCAAAACGACGGTCGAATTTCGGGCAAATTTCCGTCTCGCCTGGGAATCGACTCGCGTACGGACAATAGACGACGTAGCGCTCCGTTTCCCAAACGATTCTGACGCCCGCGCGCCGTTCGACGTCGAATAAGGCGTCCCAATAGGATCCGTAAGCGGAGTCGAGTCGCGCGAGATTGTCAAATTCGCGGACAATATCGCGCGGAACGGCTTCCGTCGCCGTAAGTTGGCAATGCGCGTGCGGTTGAGAAGCGCCGGCGTTTTCTCCGACGTTCTTGAACGCAAACGCGTACCCGAAAATCCCGGCGTCGCGAAACGCCTGAAGTCGGCTACGAAACGCGCGAAACACCAACTGAACTTCGAGCCGAGACGCTTCGCCCCATCCGCGAATATGCCGATTCGTGTCGATCAAAACCTCGTGCCGACCGAACGCGCGCAAGCTGCGATGGAACCCCGACGCGTCCCGCTCCACTTTAGCAAAGGACGTCGGACTACCGACTAAATCCGTTACCCGAAACGCGGGATACTTGTTCTCCACAACGCGCGCAAACCAGCGTCGCGCCGGGTTGACGCGGCCGCCGTCCAAAATTTCAAAATCGTCCGGAGTTAATCGGTCGACGTCTTGCGAATCGTCGACGACGCGCTTTAAAACGATCGTCGCGACGGCGGGCGTCGTTTCGTTCTCATTGCCGGGACAGAACGGACAGCGCCATGAGGCCTCGTCTTTCGTGCGGTCCCCAATATCGTCGTCGCGCTTTCGCGCGATATTCGACGGTCTTTTTCCTCTACCTTCCGCGACGAGCGCCCATCGCTCCGTTAATGGATCGAAGCGAAATTCGGACGCGTCGCGACAAGCCTGCGTTTCTTCGTTCTTCAAAGGAGTCTTCTTTGTATCGACGCCGCGCGCACGCGTAATTGCGCGACGTCATGGAAATGAAACGCCGATCAAGCGACGCGAATCAACGCTTGATCGGCGCAAGTCATACGCGCGCAAACGTTAGATCGTCAAACGCGCGCAAAGTTCGAACGTTGCGGCGATTAACGCGTAACGGAGTGGTAAACCTGCCCAAGGCCGGGAACCTGGATCTTGAAACGACCGTTTTCGTCGGGAAGATTCCACGGCTTGCCGTCCCAATCGTAGGAACTCGGACGATAGGATTTCTCGGACTTCAGCATGTCGTCCCACTTCAGTTTCGCGCCGGAGTAGCACGCTTCGCGCGCCATAACGCCCATCATGGTCGCTTTCGCCATGTAGTCGCCGTTGTTGATCGTGTCGATCTTGCCGCGAATCGACTTGTAGAGTTCGACGTGTTCGAGCGTGTACATATCGGAATCGACGCGCTCTTGCTCGTAAATCACTTTGCCGTCGAGATCGGTAATGCGCCCGCGTCCGAGAATCGACGCGAAGCCTTTCGTACCGGCGAAGTACGCTTGGTTCTCGTTCCAGCAACCGTCTTGCTGACGGCAGTAGGAGTAGAACGTCGTGCCGTTCGGATATTCAAAGACGGCCGCCATGGAGTCGTAGATATCGCCGTATTCAGGCTGTTCGACGCGTTGCATACGCCCGCCGAGACCGTAGCAAGTCGCCGGCGCTACGTCGTGCATCGCCCAGAGACCTTTGTCCAAAGTATGGACGTGCTGCTCAATATTGAAGTCGCCGGACAACCAGGAGTAGTTGTACCAGTTGCGAACTTGCGCCATCATTTCGGTGTCGTTTTGAGCGCGCGGACGCGTCCAGAGCTTGCTCGTCAGGTAAGTGAGTCGCGCGGACGTGATATCGCCGATGGCGCCGTCGCAAACGCGTTGCATAATGTCTTTAACGTTAAGATCATAACGCCAGCAGAGTCCGGAGACGAGGGTCAGTCCCTTTTCTTTCGCGATTTTCGCCGATTCCATAACGGAGCGAATGCCGAGCATATCGGTCGCGACCGGTTTTTCGCAGAAGACGTGCTTGCCTTGTTCGACGGCGTAAGCGAGCGAACGATAACGGAACCCCGGCGCTTCGCAGAGAAGCACGAGATCGCACGCGTCGACGACGTTCTTATAAGCGTCCAGACCGGCGAAAACGCGATCTTCGACGTCAATTCGATCTTCAAAAGCGGTCTTCAAGCCTTCGACCGCCGCTTGAGCGTTCGGCATGAAAGCGTCCGCGACCGCGTAGATTTTCGTATTCGCGTCGGCGTTGAGCGTGTTCGCCGCAGCGCCGCGTCCGCGACCGCCGCAACCGATGAGTCCGACCTTGATCAGACCGGTTTCCGCAGCGTGCACGCGCGGAGTTCCGACCGCCAGCGCCGCGCCGCTAAGCGCCGTCGCTTTAAGGAAATTGCGTCGAGAGAAATTAGCCATAACGTGTTCTCCGTAATCGGGGGTGCAATATCTTTAAAAGTTGCGCGCAACAACTCGCGCGAATAACTAAACTTATCTTGTTATCTTGTAACGGTATGGTAGACCAGGCCGAGACCGGGAACCTGAATCTTAATTCGTCCGTTCTCGTCCGGGACGTTCCAAGGCGTACCGTTTTCGTCGTAGGAGGAAGGCGCGTAGGACTTGTCGGAATTGATCGCGTCGTCCCAATTTAACCGCGCGCCGCTATAGCACGCTTCGCGCGATATGATCGCCATCATGGTCGCTTTTGCCATATAGTCGCCGTTGTTAATAACGTCGACTTCGCCGCGAATCGATTTGTACATCTCTTGATGTTCGATCGTATACATATCGGACGGAACGTTCTGGCGTTCGTAGACGACTTTTCCGTCGAGATCGGTAATCGTCCCTTTGCCGAGCGTGGAAGTAACGTATCCTTTCGTACCGGCGAAGCGCGCGTTGTTCTCGCCCCAGCAACCGTTTTGCTGTCGGCAGTAAGAATAGAAAGTTACGCCGTTCGTATATTCAAAGACGGATGCCATCGAGTCGTAGATATCGCCGTAATCGGGCTGATCGGTGCGTTGCATACGCGATCCGAGCGCGTAGCAGACCGCAGGCGGAACGTCCCCCATCGCCCACAAGGCTTTATCGAGCGTGTGAACGTGCTGTTCGACGTTAAAGTCTCCGGAGAGCCACGTGTAATTGTACCAGTTTCGCACTTGCGCCATGAGTTCCGTGTCGTCTTCCGCGCGCGGACGCGTCCATGCGCGACCGCCGCAGTAGGTCAGACGCGCGGAGGTAATATCGCCGATCGCGCCGTCGAGAACGCGTTGCATGATATCGCGGACGTTGTAATCGTAGCGCCAGCAGAGTCCGGAAACGAGGGTCAGCCCCTTCTCTTTCGCAATTCGGGACGATTCCATAACGGAGCGAATCGCAGGCGCGTCGACGGCGACCGGCTTTTCGCAGAAGATATGCTTGCCTTTTTCGACGGCGTATGCGAGCGAACGATAGCGGAATCCCGGCGCTTCGCAGAGAAGAACGACGTCGCAGAGGTCAACGACGTTCTTATACGCGTCGAGTCCGGAGAAAACGCGGTCTCCGACGTCAACTCGATCTTCAAACGCCGTTTTGAGACCTTCCGCCGCCGCTTGCGCTTTCGGCAAGAAAGCGTCCGCGACCGCGTAGAGTTTCGTGTTCGAGTCGGCGTTAAGCGTATTGCGCGCCGCGCCGTTCCCGCGTCCGCCGCATCCGATCAAACCGACCTTCAACTCGTTGCGCTCGCCGGCGTGAACGCGAAGCGTCAATCCGGTAAAAACCGTGCCTGCGATCGTCTTCGAATTCAAAAAAACCCGTCGTCCCACGTTGCCCATTTATTTCGTTCTCCTGCGACACATTCGCAATCTAATCGTTGACGTTTTCGACGACGGACCGTCCGCACGCGCGAACAATCTCTCCTCGTCAAACTAAATTGTATTACAACGTCGCTTCCTTTTCAAGTAAAGAAAGAAAATTTCTTTTTTACGCGTCCGACTCCTCGCTCAAATGCTTGCGCGTCGGAATTTTCGTCTTCGGATAGCGCTTCAGAACCTCGACGACCTCGTCCTTCAGCGCCGCGTTCACGCCTAAACCTTCGCAGCCTGTAATCGTCGGAACGCCCGACCAATCGCAGAACGCGCCGCCTGCCTCTTCGAGTATCGTTTTCAACGGCGCCGCGTCCCATATTTCAAAGAACGGATCGATCATGATTTCCGCCTTGCCCGTCGCGACGAGATAGTACCCGTAAGCGTCGCCCCAGGTGCGCGTCAGAAAGGTCTTCGCTTCGAGTTCGTCGTAGGCGCCTTCTCGCCCGACAAGATCGAAATCGTAGCAGTCGGTCGTGAGAAAGAGGGCGTTCGACAGTTTGTCAACGTTTGAGACGCGCGCGGGGCGAGTCTTCGTCGGGTCGTTAAAGAACTCCCAAGCGCCGCGTCCCTTCGCCCCCCAAACGCCGCGCCCGAGCGCCGGAACCCAGATCACGCCGACGACCGGCTCGCTTGACTTCTGAATTCCGATAAGGTTGCTATAGAACGGAACGCCGTGAATAAAAGATTTCGTACCGTCGATCGGGTCGAGAATCCAGCGCCATTCGGTGTCGCCTTGATCGGTCTGACTCTCGCCCATCTCTTCCCCGAGAATGGCGTCGTGGGGAAAGCGCTCGGCGATCAGGCGCCGGGCGAGCGCTTCGGCGCCGCGATCCGCGAGCGTTACCGGCGTGCCGTCCGACTTACAGTCGACGGCTAAATCGGCTCGATCAAAGTATTCGAGGGTAAAATCTCCCATTTTGCGCGCTAATTCGATCGCAAATTGACAACGTTCTTCCATTGTTTGTTCCTGTCCTTATATTCTCGCGCGCGACGTCCGCGCCACAGTTTCCATTGTATTTGTCGACAAAAATAATGCAAGATTGGATTGAAAATGGGGCGCTCATGAGAAAAGGCGTTAGAAAAGGCGTTTCTTAAAACAAGAAAAGTTGCTTTTTAAAAAACAGTTTCCTATAATAAAGCAAAACCGTCGGAGCAACGTCCGGCACAAATCCACAAAACCGCGCGTTACGGCGCGCGCAGGAGAATTACCATGAGCCACACTCAAATTTCACGTCGTTCTTTCCTCGCCGGTTCCGCATTTGGCGCCGCGCTCTCCACGCTTGCGGCCCCTCTCGCAACGTCTGCCGAAGAAGTGACCAAGCCGAAAATTCAAGGCTTTGACGAAACCGACACGGACGTCAACGTCGCCGAAAAATGGGAACCGTTCACCGATCGTAAACTGAAAATGGGAATCGTCGGATTCGGTCTCTGCCAATTCGGCGCGCAATTCGAACTCCAAAATCACCCGAACGTTGAAGTCGTCGCCGTAAGCGACCTCTTCCCGGATCGATGCGCCGGACTCGCCAAAGCGTGCCGTTGCGAAAAGACCTACGAGTCCCTCGAAGAAATGATTAAAGACGACAGCATCGAAGCGATCTTTATCGCGACCGACGCGCCGAGCCACTGCGACCACGTTATTAAAGCGCTCAAAGCCGGAAAACACGTCGCCTCGGCCGTGCCTGCGATCTTCGGAAGTCTCGAAGACGCCGATCGACTCTACGAAGCGGTCAAAGAATCTGGACTCTTCTACGGTATGTTTGAAACGAGTTCCTTCCACGACGACGTCTATATGGCGCGAAAAATCTACAAAGCCGGCGGCTTCGGAAAAATGATCTACACCGAAGGCGAATACTACCACTACGGCGTCGGAACGCTCGCCGGATATAAAAACTGGCGGCGCGGCCTGCCCCCGCAATGGTACCCCACCCACTCAAACGCATATTACACGTGCGTTACCGGAAATTCCTTTACGAAGGTTTCGTGCGTCGGGTTCCGTAGCGGTCTCGAAGAATATCAAAAAGACGCGAACCCGTGGGACAACCCGTTCGGAACGGAAGTCGCGCTCTTCTCCACCTCGGAAGGCGGCTCCGCTCGTATGGCGGTTAGTTGGGACTCCTGCGGCTGGGGCGGCGAAACCGGACGCATGCGCGGCGAAGTCGGCGCCGTCAACGGCGGGTACGCTCCTCTTAACGACGCGACCCGCGAAATCGTCGAAAAGCTCGGCGAACTCCGCAAGCCCGCGTTGCCGCCGACCGTCGGCGCCGGCGGACACGGCGGCTCGCACGGCTACCTCGGCTCGAACTTCGTCGAATCCGTGCTCAAGAACAGGCATCCGCTCGTGAACGTCGCGGTCGCGCTGAACACGACGGTCCCCGGCGTCGTCGCGCACCTATCGGCGCTCAAAGACGGCGAACAGCTCGATATTCCGCAATACGCCATGTGGTAACGCGGCGATCGTCTCTTATGCGTTAGTCGTTCGCGTCGACGCGTCGGCGCGAACGGCGGCGTTTCTTTTCCGACGTCATCGAGGAGCTTTCTACATGTTCAAACCTTTTTCTATTCTGCTCGTTCTTTGCGCGCTCGCCGCCTCGACGCCCTTTGCGATCGGTCGCGACGCGCCGACAATCGAACTGAAAATCGGCGAGGCGCAAACGCCTATTTTGTGGAATTCAGACGGAACGGATCGCGCGACTTGCGTTCAGAGAATCGGCGTCCCGACCAATTCCGACGCGATCGACCGCGCGGTCGTTACCCTTTCCGAGCCGAAATTTATTAAACGAATCGAAGCGCGCGTCAAAGACAAAGTCGTGGGAGTTTACGACGCCGACGGCGGGTCCGACGTCGATCCGAATCGCGCGACGGCGACGCAAATTCCGATCGCAATCGCCCTCCCTAGCGCGCTCGCGGACGGCGACGAACTCTCGATCTGGGTCGTTCCGTCGGAGAACGCGACCCTCGACGACGTCTTAGAAATCGGCGTGTCGTCCGTTTACGTCGACGGCAAGGCGATTCTCTCGAACGCCGCGCCGATCAAGTATCGTTTCGGAACGGTCGTGCGCGACGTCAAATGGGACGGCGTCGACGTCTATCGTATTCCCGGTATCGTTAAGACGAAGAACGGAACCCTCGTCGCCGTTTACGACGCGCGCTGGAACGGTTATCCCGACTTACCCGCTAATATCGACGTCATGTGCAGTCGCAGTTTCGACGACGGGAAAACGTGGAGTCCTATGCAGGTCGTCATCGACAAGAAAGGCGAGGACGAAACGAAGGAAGGCGTCGGGGATCCTTCGATCTTAGTCGATCCGGAGACCGGGCGCGTTTGGGTCGCGGCGCTTTGGGCGCACAACGGCAAATCGACGGCGGCTTCGGAGCCGGGCTTAGAATTCGGTCGTTCCGGACGTTTTATCATATGCTACAGCGACGACGACGGCGCGACGTGGAGCGAGCCGCGAGACGTAACGAACGAAGCGGCGCCCGACGTCGATTGGCGAATCTTCTTCCAAGGTCCAGGCTGCGGTATAACGACGCGGGACGGGAAGCTGGTTTTCCCGGCGCAATTCATTGACAAGGACGGGGTCTGGTATTCGACGTTGCTCACGAGCGCCGACAAAGGCGAAACGTGGCGCGGGGGAACAGGCGCGCACAAAATGACGTGCGAGAGCCAGGTCGTGGAACTTAACGACGGGTCGCTCATGCTCAATATGCGCAATTTCAATGGGAAGCCGCGTTCCGTTGCGACGACGACCGACTACGGCAAAACGTGGACGGAGCATCCGACGTCGGAGAAGGCGCTTGTGGAGCCGGTCTGTCAGGCGAGTCTCATTCGAGTCAAGGCGAAGGCGGACGGGGACGACGGCGACCTTCTCGCGTTTATGAATCCGAATCATCCGAAAGGTCGTGTCGACATGACGATCAAGTTAAGCGAGGACGAAGGTCAGACGTGGCCGCGCGAGCTCACGCTGTACCGTCCCGGCGGGCTTGGCTATTCGTGCCTGGTGAAATTAGACGACGACACGCTCGGCGCGTTCTACGAAACGATGGGCGGGCTGGTCTTCCAACGCGTTAAAATCGCCGATATTCCGAGTAAGGCGAAGTAGGCGTTTTCGACAGGCGTCGAATCTCCTTTGACGTTATTTTCACGCCTCAAGGTTGTGCGGAAATCCCGACCTTGAGGCGTTGTTTTTCTTAGACGACGTTAGAAGGCGAGCGGTCGTTTAGGGGCGTGGGATAGCGGCGTGGGAAAAGTCGAGAAGAAGTCGGGGCAAGAAACAAAAAAGCGCCAAGACGATGCGGTCTTAGCGCTTTATTTCATTGATTCCGACGAAGCGCCGTCGGAAAAGCGAACGCTCGATTAGAGAGCGGCTTTGGCGATATCGACGATTTTGTCGAAAGCGGCGGGATCAAAGACGGCGACGTCGGCGAGCATTTTGCGGTCGAGAACGACGTTCGACTTCTTCAAACCGTTGATGAACTGGCTGTATCGTAGTCCGCGCATACGAACGGCGGCGTTGATACGGATGATCCACAGTTTGCGGAAGTTTCGTTTGCGAACGCGACGATCGCGCGTCGCGAAAACGTCGGCGCGAAGAACCGTCTCTTTTACTGTGCGCAGAAGTTTACCGCGACCGCCGCGAAAACCCTTAGCTCGCTTGAATAGTCTTTTCTTAGCTCGACGTCGAGCCGCGCCTTTGGTTACTCTCATTGTACCAAATTCCTATAATTGATTTTCTATCGAACACGCCGTCAAGTCGCTTGCGCGACCGTCGCATACGAATCCGACGTCCTACGAAAACCAGGTCCCGAATACAATCGGCGTTAAAGACCCGTTTTCAGAAAACCGAACGTTCTCGGCGAATGCGAAGCGCCGAGACTTCGGACGCGCGCCGCGTTCTACGCGCGACGCAAATGGCACGATTAAAGTCCGCCTTTTCCGAGGGCTTTGATCAATCGTTTTTCTTCGCACGTAGCGACCGGATCCGTACCGCGAAGGTTGCGGACGCGCTTGCTAGTCATGCGCCAAGCCAAGTGGCTCGTACCGCTGTGACGATGCTTCAGTTTGCCGTTAGCGGTAACGCGAAAACGCTTGGCAACTCCCTTGTGAGTTTTGACCTTAGGCATTGGAGCCTCTCCATCTCTCTTAAAGTTGTTGCTGTCCTAATCGATAGTCGCGCCAATCAAAACGCTAAACACAATCGACTCTCATCGCTCCGCCGAAGACGACCCGCGTCGAGTCCGTAACGGAACGAACATTCTCGTCTATTTTAGCGCCCTTTTCCATCCGCGCAAGGGGGCGACTTCTATTTTCGGAAAACAACTCCCTAATCTCTGTGTTTTATCTCAGTTTTCTAGTTCAAACAGGGAATCTCAATCGTGTGTCAGCTTGATAAACAGATTTTCATATTCGTCGGCGACGGCGTCGTATCGCCATCGCGTCGCCTGCGCCCATCCTTTGCGTTGCGTTTCTCGATAGAACGCGTCGTCGTCCCACAGACGTAGCAGCGCGTCGACCCAAGGTTCGACCTCCGCGTCCGTTGGGATCGGTCCGAAGTCCGGCTGATATTTCTCGGGAATAGAGAGAACGCAACCGCCGTCGCGCGCCGTTTCCGGAAGCGCGCCGCGATCGGATACGACGACGGGAACGCCGACGTTCAGCGACTCCGCCGCAACGCGACCGAACGTCTCTTGAAACAGAGACGGAAAAAGCGTGATTTTCGCGCGCTCAAACAAACGACTCACTCGCGGCGTATTCGCTACGAAATCGATATTGCCGACGTTGCGCAACGCGTCCTTTCCGAGCGAATAAAGCGCTCGACGACCGTAACGACCTTCAACGAGAAGAAACTTCACGTCCGGTCGACGTTCCCAAACGGCGCGCGCTATGCCGATGAAATACCCAAGCCCCTTCCCGATCTCGGGATTAAAGAAGAGAACGTATTCTCGCTCCGACTCGCTCTTCGAGAACGACTCCTCGTCGACGCTTGCAAGATCGATCAGAGGCGGAACCACCGACGAAGATATCGAGAGTTTGCGGCGGTAATGATCGGCGGCAAATTGCGACGGAACGCACACAAGATCGACGTTGTTGAAATAGCTCCTGCTATTGTACGCGAGATTATGTAAAAGAACGACGGTCTTAATTCCTTGAGAACGGCATTCCCGAAGAATCGATTCGCCGACTCCGTGCCCGCCGTACGTTAAAACTAAGCGCGGACGAACATGAGCAAGCGTCTCTTGGAACGCTTTCATGAAGAACGAGACGTCTTGCGGAGTCGGTATTCGACGTCTTTGCGAAGGTTCGATCACAAGCGAACGAATTCCGCCGTCTTGGAAACTTGTCGTCGTATAAGCGCCAACTGAGGTTCGCGTTCTTACGCGCGCGCCGACGCTCTTCAAGGTCTCGGCAAGAGTTTTCGCTTCGCTGAAATCCTGAGTAAAAGCGCACAGCGCGCAAACGTCCCACTCGCGACGCGCCAGTTCCAAGAGGATCGACCTCGTTGATACCGACGCGCCGTTCGAATGGTCAAGGTAGAAATGCCAAGAGGCAAATAAAACGGTTGGACCATTTGCCGTCATGTTAATCAATAAGGCAATTCAAGCATTTTCCGAAGAAGGTTTATTACTGCTTCTTCTGATTGAATCGAATGTCGCTGTCGTTGCGAGCTGTTTTGATTCTCTTCCAAGCGCTTTTCATACTCCGATTCCATAAACTTAACGAACTGTGCGTATAACTCGCGAGTTTTCGCGGTCATTCTCCAATATTCGTCGGCGCTCGTCGGAAAATCGACGTTGCTGTATGAATAATTGAAATCTGGTTGCATAAAGCGAACGCACCAATTGCGAATGCGATACAATTCGAGAACCTCCCTATCCAGTTCGTAAAATTCATTCATGCCGGTTGGAATCCCTACTTTAAAATACCGAATAGGTAATTGGTCTCTTTCAGCCTCCGGTATCACTCCGTGATTTTTCTCTTTTACTTGCTCTTTGAAGTAAAATCCTTCTTCGGCGGCTTTCACCTTTTCGATGGTTCTGTCGACACTCTCCGGCGTGATATAATAGTATTCATTTTTGAGTACGTTACATACCCCCCCATAGGCTTCGCGGTAATGCTCGCTCTCATAGTAAATTCGGGCTTGCGTCCACTTCATGAGTCGAGGATTAGAACAGTACAAGACTGAGTAGGTCTGAAAAGCCGCACGATAACGACCTTGCATTTCGTACGCGAACCCCAGAAGTTGCATAGCGCGATTGACCTGCATTCCTTCGCCGTACATTTTCCATTCAAATTCTTTGTCGCCAGGTTCGTCTTGAATCTTCCACGGCGCTTTATCGTCAAGAGTCTTTCTGAGCGTTTCTTCGGCCTTAGCCGTCGCTTCCTCATATTGTTTCTTTTGAATAAGCGTAAGAACTTCTCTCACAAAAAAGACAAGGGAGTCGAGGGGATCTTCAGGGAGGTCTTTAGGCCAGATAAGTTCGGAAAACTTAACGTCGAAATCATAGCCGGCGCTGGA
>ONGM01000264.1 GCA_900317365.1 uncultured Planctomycetota bacterium | reverse complement strand
GCAATGATCGCGGACACGCAAAGCGCAAAGACGAACAAACGCGCAATAGTCGATCTCCGACTACTGCAAACGCGCTTGAAGAAAGGCGCGGCTTTCGCTTTCAACTGCTCTGTCTGCGCTTTCACTAGCGAATCCTCTTCTCTTTCGCCGACTCACTTTTCGGCGCGGTTCCCGAACTATCGGAAAACAAACGTTTGCTCCACCGGAAGCAGAACGCTAACCGAATCGGCAACGATGAGCCCGATGAACGAGCGACGCTATCCAATGAACGCCGACGACTCATCAACGACGCTCGACGCCCTATTCTCCATATCGGCGTCGACGGCGAACTCTTCGGGAAAAACTTCCGGCTCGAATGGGATTTGCGGATTTTCTTGCCCGAGATTACCGCCTTTCGCAATAAAGATAAGCGTCGAGCGATGGACATGAACTTGAACGTCGGACGAGGAACAACCGCCTGTGAAACGCTTGCCTTATTGCACAACCTAAGCCGCATTTCCCGCTCTTGACGACGTTCTATCCTCCGACCGAAGTCGACACGAGCCTTTGAAGGCGCTCGAAACGCCTTCAAAGAATCGCTCGACAACACGGAGTTCGCATTGCCGACGAAATGGCGCCCATCGCGGGTATTCGTCGACGATATGACGCACGATCTCCTTGTAAAAATTACCAATCGCGAGTCTCGTCGACAACGTCAAAAATATCGACTCCAACATAACAACCGGCGTCGAAGAAGAATTGAAACAACTCGTCACGTTCCTGAGTTTCTATCAGACTGTGATCGAGTTTTTTATTCGCGCGATTCAATTTGCGAATCGCCGTTTTTGCCCATTTTCTGATATTCTTCTTATCGTCCTTCTTACCGACTATGTTGTCGACGAACTCATTGAGAATCTCTTCAAATTCAACGAGCGTTTCTTCTGAGAACTGCTTGCGACGACGTTGCATATTCACAAGCTTTTTAACGCGGCGACGAACGTCGGACGAAGAGAACTTATAAGGAACAAATACCAAGGAGTCGTCTTGTCTTTGTTTGCTCCTTTCTTCGACGATCTGACGATCCGTCCATATCGTTTCTTTTGCCCATTTAAGAAAAAGCTCTGGATTCCAGGCTTCAGCGATTGCGTCGATAAAGTATTTTCCGTTCGCAAGGTAAAAATCAACCTCGCGTGGAAGCAGACCGGTAAAACCGATAACGCGCCCCTTAAACGTCAATTTAAAAAATATCGGGTAGTTACGATACCTCGATGGGAAACGATAACCGGTTCTGTACTCAGTAACTTGATAGACGCCATGCGTTGGATGATCGCTTAGTACCAATACGCTCCATTGTCGCAACGGATATTCATTAAGTTCAGAAAGGTCGCCGTATTCATCGTCGTCTTGATCAACTACCAAAAAGAAGGGTGGATCAGCGTCGCGCCATTCTGAAACGAACTCATAATTACCAACAAATTTAATATTTTCTCTTTCTCTCTTTTTAATTGGGCTTACAATTGTTTGCGACGGATAAGAACGAAATACGTTCGCAATATCGTTCGGTCGTTTATCAAAACGAGCGTATGCTATTTTCAGTATATAGCGAAACGGTTCAGAGTAAAAGTCTTCGAAAACAAAGCCTCGAAAACTAATTTGTCGTATCGCTTGAAAGTAATAATAGTGACCGTTGTTATATATCTCGAAGACGTCGCCTGCATTGGCGTCGTCCACCAAATCTCCTCCTCTGTAATTTTCAGGAAAAACATCTGGAACCGCATTGTTATTATTTACGATATCTTTCAACGTTTTAATAACGCGGTCTTCGACACTGACTGGATCTTCGCTAATCAATCTCTGATAAAAATATTCCCGTGCAGTCATTCCATGATTCACAAAAAAACGCACTTCGTCTTGCACATTGCCAGTCCAAGAGGGATATTCTAACATATATTCAGGGGGAAGAGCATTATACTTCCCTCCCCAGAAGTTGACAAATGCATTATAACGATGGCGAATTTTCCATTCTGGAAAATAATCAATGGAGTCGCTCGAAGCCGAAATCCAGCTTTCAAAAAACTGGCGATCATATTTTTCTACGGCTTCATAGGCTTCATGACGATTCGGAGAATCCCAGTCAATCTCAGGTCTTTCACTTCGCGGTCGCGTATCAATAATCGGCCAACCATCAATCACAAAAACAGGAGCTTCATCCTTCCATTTTGATGAATCTAGCGCATACCGACCAACAATAGAAAATGTCTTTCCAATATGTTCTTTATTAACATAGAACATGAAGTAACTACTGGGACTTTGTGAAATATACGCTTCCATATCAAGAGGGCGTTCATGAACACCCTTAAAGAAAAGTCTTATTGTCTCATAACAATCCGATTTTCTCCGAATTATCTGAAAGTAGTATAACATTCCGTCCACTTGAAATTCGAAGACAGTTCCGCTGTATATACGAAATGAAGCCATTTTACTTACTTTCTTTCAAAATACTAGTACTTTAGGGATTTGGCCAATTGTTCTTATCATAGTCAATGGCCTTTTGGAAAAGATCACTAATTTTATTTGGCAATTTTTTTGAACCAGACGCCTTATCGTCCTCATCAAGTAGCTTTTGTAATTTGTCTCGCATTTGTTTTCGAAGTTCCAGTATTTTATCAGCTTTTCTATTTTTGAGAGAGACGCCATTAATCTTATTGTCTAGTTGCCCACCTTTTTTCTTCAATCCAAGTGCACGAATAAGCATATCTTCTAATACTATTGCTTCGTCTTTTGTAAGGTTGTCTAATTCTTCTATTTTTATTGGATAACGTATGTCGTTCGGGTCAATGTGTTTGGTTTCGTTTATATGTTCCCTATAGCGGCGCGGAAAGTTATTGGTACGTCCAATATATGAAACTAAATCATCTCTTTCTGCATAATATATACAGTGTACTTCAGGACAATCATTGTGAACCAATACCCCATCGGAGGTAACATGGTACACATGCTCCCCAAAGACCTCGAGGTTATAAACAACCTCGGGACCAGGTCGCGGGAGTTTCTGAACGACGCGCTTCGTATCGCCGTTCAGCACGCGGACGCGCTCGCCTTCGAAAAGATCGCCGGCGGGGACGAACTCTTCGCGATCTTCCGACCAGATCGGATGCGTCGGAGTGCAACCGATAGGCTTCTCTTGACCTTCAATTTGAAGATTAATCGTCTCCTGCGCGATATGCTCGAACGTCCCGGTTACAAGATTCCCCTCGCCGGGAACGTACTCGAACGTATCGTCGATCTCGACGACCTTCGACCAACCGACGCAACCGAATCCAGATAAATCGATCCAAACCTCGAATTGGAAATTCCAATCGAAATAGTAAGGCGATTGATCGGAAAGCGACGCGTCGATCTCGTTGAACTCGTGCCCGTCGAAGACGCTAACGCAACGCGAAGGCTGTTCCAAAAGCCAATTCGCAGAGCGTAG
>ONGM01000265.1 GCA_900317365.1 uncultured Planctomycetota bacterium | reverse complement strand
GACAATAGTAAGAAGACGAACAAAAATTCGCGCGGGAGCGATTCATCGGCGTATGGTACGCCAAACGCAGAAACTTACAACGCGACGCCAAGTAAGAATATATCAAAACCCAAGATTTCAATGGGATGTCTTGTCGATATTTTAGCTGGAGGTCTTATTGTATTAATTATACTAGCTATATGTATATTTGGAGTATTAAAAACTATTTTGGGGATTGTCATATTAGCTATAATTCTTGCCGCCGCAGGTTCTGAATAGTGTTCAGTAAAAAAATCGCTTTTGAATTGTATATATTAAGCTACCATCAATAAACAGTCTCGTCGACGTATATCTCTTCTATCGTTACTATTGAGTTTAACAAACTTACACAATATACGACCTAAATAATCCAAACGCAAGCGAAATTTTAAATAATTACGAAACCGTTTCAAACAATCCTCGCCTTTTCAATCCCGTCGCCGCCCTCGCCGACGCCCTTTTCGGCGCTCCGCAGGCGATTGGCGCTCCGTTCGCGGTCGTAGCCAGGCGGGTGGCCCGTTTCCGAAAAAAAACCGTATTTTCCCGAAAAAAATCGGCCCCAAACGCCCTTTCACCTCACCCAGCTCACGTCTTTCCTATTTTAACAACCTCCTATTTTCCCGACTCAAATCTCGGCGCTAAGGGGGTCGAGGAGGCGACAGGCTGGTTTTTCGAGGATCTGCCCGACTGTTGACAATCGTTTCGAAGAACCTATATTGACGTTGCGCGACAGTCGCGCGACTGGCAATGGACACTAAACACGAAAGGACGTAGCGATGGCCATTAGTCTTGCCAAAGGCGAAAACACAACGATCGATCCGGGTCTTACCAATATAACCGTCGGATTGGGCTGGAACCCGAGCGAAACGCCCGGAGTCGAGTTCGATTTGGACGCGAGTTGCTTCCTACTCAACGCCCAAAATAAGGTGCGCTCCGACGCCGACTTCATCTTCTATAACCAACCGACGACGAAGAACGGCTCAGTGACCTACGGCGGCGATAGCCGAACCGGCGCAGGCAACGGCGACGACGAAACGATTCAAATCGAACTTCCCAAGGTCGACGCCGACGTTCAATCGATCATCTTTACCGTGACGATCTATAAAGGCAAAGAACGAAAACAAAACTTCGGTATGGTCCGAAACGCCTATATTCGACTCGTCAATAACTCCGACGGACAGGAGATCATGCGCTTCGAACTCACCGAAGACGCCGGCGAAAACACCGCCCTCATCTTCGCGAAACTCTACCGACGCGACGGACAATGGAAATTCGGCGCCATCGGACAAGGTTACGACAGCGATCTCGGCGTCATCGCCGGAAAACTCGGCGTCAATATCAAGTAACGTCAACTTCGCAAACTACGGCGAAATCAGGCGTCTCGCCGCCTCGCTGCGCGCGGCGAGACGCGTTAGCGAAAGATCAAAAGTCCTATGAGAAAATTACCCGTTTACCTGCTCCTCGACGTCTCCGGGTCAATGTCCGGCGAACCGATCCAAGCCGTGCAGAACGGCGTGCAACTTCTGCAGTCGACCCTCCGCCGCGATCCCTACGCCCTCGAATCCGCTTTCGTCAGCGTTATCACCTTCGAGAGCGACGTCCAACAGATCGTGCCGCTCACCGAAATCGCAAAATTCAAGGCGCCGACCCTCACCGCCGGCGGAGGAACCTCGCTCGGAGAAGCCCTCAAAGTCGTTACCGAATGCGCCGAACGCGAAGTCAGTAAAACGACCGCGCAACAAAAAGGCGACTGGAAGCCCCTCGTCTTCATTATGACGGACGGTTGCCCGACCGACAATGTCAAAGACGGACTCGCCAAATTCAAGGCGTATAAATGGGGCACGGTCGTCGCGTGCGCGGTCGAAGGCGCCGACGAACGCGTTCTCACTCAAATTACGGAAAACGTCGTCAAACTCGCCTCCTCCGACTCCAACTCCTTCGCCGCCTTCTTCAAGTGGGTTTCCGCAAGTATCTCCACGTCGAGTAAACAAATCGAAGCCGGAACGGAAACGAACGGACTAGACGAACTACCGCCTCCGCCGCCGGAAATCACGCTCATTCAACCGTAACGCTTTGAATCGTAACGTCCGCGTCTATTCGCTCGAGCGCTCCCCTGCGCGCGATCGCTCGAGCGTTCCGGCATAAATGAAAAAAGTCCATGAGAAAATTACCTATCTATATCCTAATCGACACGTCGGGATCGATGCGAGGCACGCCGATCGAGGCCGTTAAGGTCGGTCTATCCTCACTCATCTCAACGCTGCGGCGCGATCCCTACGCGCTCGAATCCGCGTACGTGAGCGTGATTACATACGACCTGACCGCGAAACTATGCGTCCCCCTCACCGAAATCGGAAGCGTCTCGATACCCGATATTCCCGTGCCGAGGACGTCCCCGACAAACCTCGGCGAAGCGCTCAAACTCGTGCTCGACCGTTACGATCAGGAAGTCGTTCTCTCCACGCCTGAGGCAAAAGGGGACTGGAAGCCGATCCTCGTCGTCATGACCGACGGCGCGCCCTCCGACACGTTTCTCTTCAACCAAATGGTCGAACGGATTAAAAGCTACGAATTCGCCAAGATCATCTGCTGCGCCGCCGGGCCGAAGGCGAAGGTCGAACCCCTCAAAGCCCTGACCGACGACGTCAAATCCCTCGAGACGCTCGACGCCGCTACCTTCACGCAGTTCGTTACCTGGGTCTCTACGGCGATCGTTCCGGCGGCGCAAGAGTCGGACGCGGCGACCGACGACGACGAGCTTCCCCCGCCTCCGGACTCCATTTCAATTTAACGAATTATACTAACGCGTTGTTTCAACCTTGACTGCGGTGATTCAATGAGTTTAACCCCCTGCTCAAATCGCGATTCGCGTGATAATCGCGGAAATCTCGGCTCTTCGTTCCCGGCGACGAAACCCGACGACTGCCCGACGCTCACGCTCACGTTTCGCAACGCCGACGGATACGACGAAACGATCGGCGTCGTGTGGACGCAAGACGTCAAATTCACGAACGACAAACTTGTCGTCGGCGAAGACTTTCGTCGCTCCTTCGATTTCTCCGCGCAAATTTCGTCGAAAGTAACCGTCTTGGCGGACGTCAATAGCGCGTTCCAAGAGTTAGGTCTGAACTGTCAAGTCAACCAATATTACCAACGACTCGTCATTAGCGGAACGCCGCGCAAAGAGTACGTCGGAAACTTCCGCGTCCGAATCGTCAAGCCGAACGGCGAATCGAGTCAACACGAATCTCCGCTCGTCATCCGTGCGCCGCAGAGCCTCTGGCAGGAAAACAATCCGCCAAAAGACGCGCCGTACCCAACGCCGAACGTCCAAGAAGACTCCGGCGTTATCAATACGAAGAAGCGTCTCACGGTTCTCGCCGCAAGCGTGCGCGGTCGCTCGCACGCGCATGAAGGGAAATTCCGCGACGACTATTTCCAATTCAAAATCTGTCAAACGGCGACCGGGGTTCAAGACCCGTTCGGCTGGCACGTCTTCACTGTCTCCGACGG
>ONGM01000268.1 GCA_900317365.1 uncultured Planctomycetota bacterium | reverse complement strand
CGGCGCCAACCCCGAAATCCGCCGTACAATCCCCAATAAACAAAACTCCAACCCCTCGCCCACGCAAGGTCAATTCCTTGGAAACTAAGACTTCTCGATAAAATACGTCAAGAAAAAGGTTGGCGATACCCTAATCAAATATCATAGGTTTTGGTCAGGTAAAAAAAGGGCGTTTTTTTGCCAAAAAAACAAGAAAAATGTCGATTTTAGGTTGAAAATAGGCGCTTTTTTGATAAACTGCGCTATATGGTGGATTAGAGTCGTTGTTAACCAAAACCTATACCTTTTGGTTACCTTTTGCGCATCTTAAGACGACTTTAATCCTGCGTAAAAACCTAAAGTTGCCGTTACAAATAGGGACGTCGTTAAGATGGAAAAATCGCAATCGCTAGCGTTCTTTTTCAAGCAGGCTTTAACCCGACGCGGAGAAAAGCGCGATTTCAAGGGAGGAAAGGGGGCGCCGAAGGCGCGAGCGTTGCGCCTTGAGGCGCTCGAGGAACGGGAACTCCTCTCCGTCAACCCGGTGGAATATAGCGCGCTTCGCGAGGCGTACGATCAGATCGCCTTACCGGAATCTCTAGACGACGTCAACGTCATTGAGCTGCCTGAACTCACCGCCGAAGCGCTCCAGGCCGCCCTCGCCGACGCCGCCGCCACCCCGGTCGACGACCTCGTCGTCGTTAACCCCGAACTCCTCGGGGAAACGACCCTCTCCCTAGAAAACGCGACGATCGTCGTCGATTTCGACGCAGAAACCTCCGGCGCCGTTACCCTCGTCTCCGTCGGCGAAGAGCGCCTGCAAATCGCCGTCAACCCGACCGACTACTCCTTCGACCTCCGCAGCGGCGTTCTCAATTTCGCCGGGCTCGATTTCGTGCAGATCGCCGACACCGACCTCCTCTGCACGGTCGACGCCTCCGCGATCGAGGCGGAACTCGTCGACTCCTACGAGCAGGACGTGCGGTACTTCAGCGTTGACGGTTCCGAGTTGATCGACGACGATTTCAATTACGGGAAGGAAGAAGAGCTTTCAGAGAATATCTTCGACTCCTTTGAAAACGTCTATACTTTGCATAACGGCGTTGTTGAGGATAATCTTGAACTTGAGGGCGCCGCGCCAAAGTGGAATCGCGCGGGACAGTTCACTAATAACTATGCGATTATCTTTGTTGGGCATGTTAAAACCAAGAGGGTTAAATTACTTATTTCTGGTGGGGAAATTGATATTTCTGGTGAACGAGGGTTCAACAATAGACTTATTCGTAAGCTTTATAATACGCTGACCGTTGATTACGGACTGAGACCGCAGGACGTCTATGTTTTCTATGATCGTACCTCAGATCTTGAAGGGATACCGAACGTTTTAAAACCAACGAGGGATAATTTAAGTCATTGTTTAGACCATTTGAATAGCGAGATGAATGAGAACTCTCATTTATTGGTGCTTATCGATGATCATGGTTCTGATCCGGGAATTACGTCGGAAGATGACGAGACTCCAAATAATAAGCTTGGCGACGAATCTATTGTTGCTGAAGGACCGTTCATTCAAGCCACGTTGAAGAATAAAAAAACTAAATATGACGACGCCAATCAACGTGTTCTCGGATTCGATGAAATGATAGCGCAAATCCAATCAGGATATGTAACGTGCGGACTTGGATTTTGTATGTCAGGCGGCGTTTTGGAAATGGCGCGAGAATACATAGAAGACGACTATGATGGAAATGCGCATTTTTCATTTGGCGCCGCAGCGCGTTTTAATGAATGCAGTCATTTCTTCATAGAAGGACAAACAATTGAAGATACAACGTTTTTGGGGTTGTTTACAGTTTCAGAAACGACAGCAGGTGAAGACATAGGTTGGATGAATGAGCTTGCCAAAGCGTTGGCGGACGGACCGGGATACTCGACGTCTAACACATTGTTCGTTAACGCTGAAGATAATTACTTTGCGCGAACAGGCGAGGATCACCCATATCACTGGAATTACAAAAACGAGCATTTTGATTCGTTAAACAACACGCGACGTTCAGCGACTACCAAGTTGAGCACGCCTGTTGTTTCGGCAACGGCGTCGTCGTACAATTCAATTACCGTGAATTGGACTGCTTCGAACTATTCCGATTACTACGTCCGAGAATCTGAGATTAGTTACTATGTCATGTGGCGCGAGAGTGGCGATAGTTACTGGAAAAGTAAGGAGATTTCGGCGCAAGATTGTATGACGAAAGGACGAACGTATACAATTAAAGGACTTGACGATGGATGTTTGTATGATATTTGCGTCTATGCGAAATATGGTAATATTCGATCTGTTAGTTCCCGTAACATCCATGCGATGACAAACAGGCGTATCAGTATGCCAGAGTTTACAGCGAAGGTTTCTGATAGCTCGTCGATTACCGTAACGATCACTTATCCCACCTGGAACGCCTATAAAGGTTATCAGCTTGTCTGCCACAATATGGAGACGGGGGCTGAGAAGATTGCGCATATCTCCGCACAAACTGAGGAATACACTTTTACAGGATTATCCGACGGCACGTGTTACGCTATTAAAGTTAAAGCGCTTGCTGGGGATCAAGTTATAAAGTCGGGATATGACAGGTGGTATGTAAGTTATTCGAAATACTCACACGCGTCGTTGCTTCTGACGGACTATGAGGTTCGCTGTGTCGATTCACGCTACGGAGTATGTTACACATACACCCCGATCAAACTCATCGCCCCGGATCTTCAAATGGGCGTGAATTCGAACAATATTGTTACGAACGTAACGCTTAAAGGCGAAGTGACTGGGGGCAAGTGGGCGATTTCGCCGTCGCAGATCGGCGGGTACGAATATCGATATCGCGAGGTTGGCTCGGGGACGTGGCAGACGTACGGGGAACGGACGGCGAGTTTCCAGAGTCCAAATCTTCCGCGCGGGATTTATGAGTTCCAATTTAGGGCGTTTGGCACGGGTACGCTTGGCTTGCCCGGCACGACGGTCGATTCCGATTGGTCGTCCCTCTTCATTACGTACGGCGCGACCCGACACGTTGTTTCGAGGCTTGAGGACGATCCGAACATGTTCGGGACGTTGCGATATTTCCTCAACAATGGGGCGGACGGCGACATGGTGGTCTTTGCGGTCGGGGGCACGATTACGCTTAACCCTGATCTCGGACCGCTCACGATCAATAAGTCGGTCGTGATCGACGGTTCGCGCTTTCTGAACGCGGACGGAACGCCGGGGGTCGTCATCGACGGCTGGTTCGGTACTCAAGGAATTACGATTAGTGGTCCGGTCGATAGCGTTTCCCTCGTTGGTTTGACTTTCAAGAACTTTTATACGTATAATGGCGACGATACGGAAACATACGGATATGGCGGCGCTATCTTTGGCAATGCGAACACGTTTAACGTGTCGAAGTGTCGCTTTGAAAATAACGAAGCCGAATGTTATGGAGGCGCGATCAGTATAGGGACGCAACGCGTATTGATTCAAGACAGCGTTTTTACGCAGAATCGAACCATGATCGGCGGTGGTGGCGCAATTGATATTGAGTTTTATGGCGATGATGTTCATCACGTTTGTTGTATTAAAAACTCACAATTCTTGTGGAACGTGGCAGGATCGGCTGATCTCGAATATATCATTGATTCGGGATGGGATTCGCGCGGTGGCGCGGTAAACATTTATTCAAATCACGATACCGACATTACAGTGGAAAATAGCTCGTTTCGGAATAATTCCTCCGAATTAGACGGCGGCGCTTTTTCAATTTGTGGTCTTTATGATAGCAACGGTTCCACAACCTTTACCAACGTCGATTTTACGGATAATCATGCTGGACCGCAGGACTGGGAATACTGTTCGTTTTACTATTTCGATTATGAGGACGAAGACGGAGTTGGATATTCCTACGCTTCCGACGACGACGACGCATACTTGAACGCCGTGCGATACCAGCAATTCGGACATGGGGGCGCTCTTTACGCCGAATTAGGCGACTCACAGACCCTCACGGTGAACGGTTCTCGATTTGACGGGAACAAAAGTAACGGCGACGGCGGCGCGGTGTATACGACCGGCGGCGTTTTTAATATGGCAGGTTTCAACGAATTTAGCGACAACCGCGCTACTGCGCTCATGTTGCCTGACCGTGTGTGGGACGACGAGATTAAGGATTATGTTAATAAAGGGATTGTTCCATGGCACGGCAATGGTGGCGCGATCTATGCGGATAAGTCTGTGCAAGGCGCGACTTGGCATGATACCGTTTTTCATGATAACAGCGCTGATCAGTACGGCGGCGTCGCATATGTTTATTCGGCGAAACAGAACTCGACGTTCAGGATCAATAATAGCGCGCTCTACGACAATGAAGCGGGTCGAGGCGCTGCGGTGGCTTACGACGGTCAATCCTCTAATCAAACGTTTCTAATTACGCATAGCACGATCGCTAATAACGTCGGAGCCGAGAGTCTGCATTTTTCCTATGGCGGTAATTCCGTAGCGCCGAAAGTAGAAGTCAATAATTCGATTCTGTACTCCGCGTCCGGCGTGCCCGAAACAAACGCCGGAATTACGACGCTCCACGCATCCTACTCCCTCCTAAGCGACGCGTCGGGATGGTACGACGCGTCGGGATGGTACCGCGGTAATAACAATAACTCGCTACGCTCGTATTTCGGTCCCGTCTACGACCCGACGCGTCCGCTCTTCAAGGACGCGGCGCACGGCGACTACTCCCTCGCGGAAGATTCGCAGGCGATTAACGGCGGGCAGGATATGCTTTCGATATCTACTGTCTACGCCGACTGCGCCGACGTCAGCGGTTCCCCACGCCAGGTCGGCGGTCGAATCGACATGGGCGCGTACGAATATCAGACTCCGCCGACGCCGCGAACGTGGACAGTAACGACGCACGCCGACTCCGCGACGACGGAAGGCTCGTTGCGCTACGTTCTCGCGCGAGCGCACGAAGGGGATCTGATTGAATTCGACGAGTCGCTGCGCGGCAAGACGATTAAGCTAAATAGCGAGCTTGTGATCCAGGAAGGAATCACGATCGACGCGACGTCCTTATGGATCGACGAAGAGGACGGCGAGCCGGCAAATAAGCCGGGTCTGACGATCAGCGGGGAAGATTCACATCGCATCTTTGATATTGCACAATACTCTGGTGCGGTTACGATCAGAGGGCTGTCCCTCGAAAACGCTTTCAGTAACTTCGGCGCGATCTACTATGAGGGAGCCAACTCGGAATTGATCGTCGAAAAGTGCTATTTCGTTAGAAACGAGGCGACGACCAACCGCGGCGGCGCTATAACTATATTTGCGCACGGCGGCGAGTTGCGCGTTGTTGATTCCGTCTTCTCGGCGAATCGTTCCTACGCTGCCGGCGCCATACATTGTTCAGGCGCCGACGTAACGATTCAATCTTCGCGCTTTGAGAAAAATCGAAGTAAATATAATGGCGCCCTTTATGTAGGTAGCGCTAATTTAACGGTTGATTCTTCTGTATTTGACTCTAATGTGGCGACCGAAATAAGCGCGATGAATGTATATGACGGCAACCTAACGGTGAGAAATTCTCTTATCGTCAACAACACCGGGGAGGGGGTCGTTAATCTTTCTAGAAGCGGCGTCGTTTCGATATACAATACGACGATCGTCAATAATGACAGTAATACCCCTGACACGTTGCATCCTACGGTTTCAATTGATAACAGCCCTTCTCAAAGCGGAGCTGTTTACGTTTACAACTCGATCGTTGCGTTCAACAATAGTCGCGATCGGGAATTTGGCGCTTGGCATCCCAACAATATCCAGGGAACCCAGACCTATTGCTACGTCAACACTTTATCGACCCAAAATATTGGCTCCGACAACGGCAACGTTTACTACACGGGAACCGCCGCCGCGCTCTTCGCTGACCCGACGAACGGCGACTACCGTCTGAACCCGGACTCCGTCGCTGTAAACGTCGGCTCGAACGCGTACGTCTCGGGCGACTATGACCTTGCAGGCGAGGAGCGCGTCCAGGCGAGTCGGGTCGACCTAGGCGCGTATGAGACGTCAGGTCGCACGATCGTGGTAACGTCGACTTCGGACGACGCGAACGATCCGGAATCGTTGCGCTACGCGATCGATCACGCGCGGCACGGGGACTATATCATGCTCTCCGCCGAACTCTCCGGGCGAATGCTGCAATTGACGTCGCCGCTCGTGATTACGAAGTCGATAACGATCGACGCTTCCGGATTCGTTGCGAACGGTTACGCAGTTCAAGAGGAGACCGAGGCTTCGACGTATGCGGACGCGACGGTCGCGAATCCTTATGGAGAGGGGTTCGCGCTGAGCGGGTGCGGAACGACGCGCGCGATTACGGTGAACGCGCCGGGTCAGCGCGTCGAGCTCAAAGGGATAACGATTGCGAACGGCTTTTACCGAGACGACAATGCGACGATCGACGCGCCGCAAGGGGGCGGGGCTCTCTATAATATGAACGCGGACGTCGTTTTGACGGACTCGAAGTTCTTTAACAACCGCGCGTCGTATGGCGGCGCGATTCTCAATATGGGCGCTCTCACGATCGACGGCGCGACGTTCGAAGAGAACGGCTCGTTTTACGGGGCCGGCGCGCTCTTTAACGCGTCGGGCGCGACTTTCCGTGTTGCGAATACCGAGTTTAATCGCAATGAGTCGAACGCGCTCGTCAATACGCTCACTGTTCAAACGACGAATATCGCGCGTTGGGGCGGCGCCATCTTTAATCGAGGGGGGGACGGAACGATCGTCGATTCGAGTTTTACGGAGAATCGTACGGACTCGTCGTCGGCGGGCGCGATTTACAACCATTACGGTAGTTTGACGATCGATCGAACGGCTTTTTCGGGGAACACGTCGAACGGTACGGCGGGCGTAATTGAGAATAACCAAGGCGTAATAACGATTAGCGATTCTGTTTTTACGGAAAACATCGCGATCGACGGAAACGACGGTAAATTCAACGTGCCCATGCCGGCCGGCGGCGGAGCGATCTGGAATAATGCGGGCGATCTAACGGTCGAGCGTTGCGAGTTCACGAAGAATGAATCGCAAAACTACTACGGGGGCGCGATCTACAGCCTCGACGGATGGTTGACGGTGAATTCTAGCGTCTTCTCGGAGAACCTCGCGGGCGTAAACGGCGCGGGCGTCTACCAGCCGATGAGCGACTCGAGCTTAGGCGGCGGCATGGGGGGCGCGATCTTCGTCTATTCGAAGCATAACGCGCGATTCTCCAACGCGACGATTACGAATACGATCATGGAGCGCAACAACGCGTATTACGGGGGCGGACTCTGCGTTCAGAACGCGAACGTAACCCTCTATAACTGCGACGTTGTGAACAACACGTCGGGTGCGGACGCAGGCGGAATCGTCGTCGATATTGTTTCTAATCTCGACGATCCGGACAGTTCGAACGGCGTAAAATTGCGCGCGTCGACTGTCAACGTCAACGACTCGATCGTTCTCTTTAATAGACTCGCCGACGCGGCGCCGGGGTACTATTACGACGTATGGAACGGAACCGGTTCGGAGTTGAACGCCGTGCTGACGTTCTCGGGGATCGATTCGTCTGGGAACTGGACGAGCGGCGGGCGCGATTTGTATTTTAACGACTACGATCAAGACGAGCCGCTCTTCGTCGATTGGACGACGGGCGATCTGCGTCTTGCGCGGAATTCTCAGGCGATCAATCGCGGTCAAGCGACGAGCGTCGTTTCAACGGATATAGCGGGATCGCCGCGTCTTGTCGGCGGTCGCGTCGATCTCGGCGCGTACGAAGCGGCGGCGAGCTCTCCGCGCTCATGGTCCGTAAGCAACAACGACGACTCCCCCAGTACTCCGAATTCGTTGCCGTGGGCGATCGCGCACGCAGGCTACGGCGACACAATCGTGTTCGATCCGTCGTTTGTGTTCGATTCGGAGTCGAGAGTCAAGTCGGAAGCGGAACGAACGATTTCGCTCGATTTGCAACTCGTTATTAGCCAGTCGATTACGATTGACGCGACGAGCGTGATGATCGCGGACGGTACGCCTGGCGTCATCCTTTCCGGACTCGGGTCGCGCCTCTTCATGATCGAGTCGTACGCGTCCGACGTTACGGTTAAAGGCTTGAAGTTTATCGACGGTTCGCCTCTCGCTACGGATGAAAGCGGATACGGCGGCGCGATTTACGCAAAGAACGTTAATTTGACGATTACCGACTGCGTTTTCGAAGGGAACGAAGGATATTCGCTCGGCGGCGCGGTTTACGCTCACTACGACGACGACGCGACGAATCGCAACGTTGTCGTTGAAGGTTCAGTCTTCCGCAGCAATGTTGTTAAAGACGCCGGAAGTACAAGCGCCGGCGGCGCGATCTACGTCCGAGGCGTCAACCAACGCGTGAATTTAACGGTGCGCGATTCGCGTTTTGAGAGCAATCAAACAGCATACAACAGGAACAATTCCGCAGGTCACGGCGGCGCTATTCATACGTTCAGAGCAGACGTAGAGATTGATCGTTCTTATTTTGAGCAAAACGTTTCGCAATATGGCGGCGCGATGTTCTTTAGTTCAAGCGACGTAACGATTAACAATTCGATCATTGCGGACAATACCGCGACGACCGTTGGCGCGGCGATCGAAGCGTATAACGACAAGGGTGCGACTGCGTCCCTTAAACTCTACAATACGACGGTTGTCGGCAACGTTGTCGACCAACACTATAATACGAATAACGCCGGTAGCGTCGTCTCAAGTGTCGGCGCCATTTTCCTTTATGCGATACCTGCGGCGACCATACGCTTCGAGGCGTATAACTCGATTATCGCGTACAGCTCGAAGAACGGTCAAGCGAATGTGAACGGTAGCGAGGACGTTGTTCTTGCCACTATATGGGGTGGTAATAGTAACGCCGTAAATTATAGCTCCTTCGTAACGGTCGCGCGCAACGTTCTCACGAACTACACCGGCTGGACGGACGGTCTCGGCGTCATTAGCAGCGCGGACAGCGCTTACGACACGGCGGCGAAAGTTCTCTTTACGACGGGGACTCAAAGCCATGCGAAGTATTCGCCGAGAGCCGCGTCGTCGATCGTTGTGAGTTATTCGGCGTTTGGCGAGAATCCCAACGATTACGTTCGAAGCGCGGTCGATTTACAGGGCAGGGCGCGCGTCGCAGGTTCGAATTCACGAGTGGATATGGGCGCGTACGAATATAACGCGCCGACGCCGACGATGGCGTCCTTGACGATCTCCGGCGATATGCTCGTCGGTTCGCCGCTGTCGCCGACGTACGCGAATTTTGCGCCGACGGCGACGTATCAGTGGTATCGCGCCCGCACGGCGGCGCTCGCGAACGCCGGAACGTGGGACCCGATTCCGGAAGAGGAAGGCGGAACCGGCGAGAGCTATACGCCGACGCTCGCCGAAGCGGGATACTACTTCCGCGTTCTGGCGACGGGAACCGGGGACTACGCCGGGCAGTCGGTCTTCGCGCGAACGACGGCGTACGTCTCGACGCAGTTGGCGACCCCGACCCTCGAAGTTGCGGCGACGTCCGTGAACTCGATTACGGTCGAGTGGAATAAGGTCTCGCGCGCGACGAGCTACGCGATCGCCTATCGCGCGACGGACGCGGAAGAGTGGACGACCCTCGAATTTGCGCGCGACGACGCCGCGCTCGTCTCCGACGGTTCGACTTTGAGCTATACGATCGAAGGACTCTCCCCGAACGCTCGTTACGAACTCTCCGTTCAGGCGCTTGGGAACAACACGACCCTCGCGCATTCTGAGATTTCGGAGACGGTCGTCGGCGAGACTGGGGACGACGTTCTTGCGATCGAATCTCTGACGGGCGATTTCGAGGCGGGCGGCGTTCTGACGGCGAAACTTACGGCGTCGAACGCGAACGCGAGTTACCAATGGTACAGCGCGTCCGGGGACGCCGATTGGGTCGCGGTTCAAGGCGCGACTTCGGCGAGCTATCAGACGAAGTCGTCGGACGTCGGAAAGCGGTTCATGGTCGTCGCGACGGCGACCGGGTCGGACGGATATCAAGGTTCGGACTCGGCGTCAGGCTCCGCCGTATGGACGACGCTCGCGGCGCCGACGCTGAGCGTTTCTGAAACGACGGACACGTCCGTTAAACTGTCGTGGACGTCGACCGCGCACGCGCAAGGGTACGTCGTCGCCGCGCGCAAAGTCGGGGACGAGAAATGGTCGATTTCCCCGACTTTCAACGCGCAAGAGACAGGCGTAACCCTCGAGGAACTCGAAGAACTCGGGTCTTACGAGTTCAAACTGATGGCGGTCGGGGACGGCGAAATCTACGCCAACTCGGAATACGGCGCCGTCCTCTCCGTCGAACTCGGTCGGGTTCAGCTTAGCCCGCCTACGATAACCTCGACGAGCTGGTCGGGATCGACCGTAACGGTGAACTGGACGCCTGTCGCCAACGCCTCGAAATATTACCTGCGCTATAAGACCGACACGACGGGATGGACGTCCGTTTCTTTGGGTAAGTCCATGACGAGCTATACGATCGACAGACTTACGGAAGGCGCGACGTATCAGATCCAAATGAACGCGGTCGGGAACGGTACGAGCTTTATTAGTTCCGGCTACGGTCCGACGGCGACGGTTACCCTCGGAACGCCTAAACTTTCCACGCCGACGATTCTGGAAACGACGGCGACGAATAATTCGATTACCGTGAACTGGACGGAAGTTCAGGGCGCGACGAGGTATACGATCGCCTGCGCGCCTGCGGGCAGTTCGAGCTTTACGACGAAATCGTCGACGACGCCGAGCTATACGATTACCGGCCTGCCGAAGGGCGCTTCGTATCAGATTAAAGTCCGCGCGGTTGGGGACGGATCGACCTACCTGAACTCGGAATATAGCCCGATCACAACGGCGTCGACGTTGGCGACGGATCCCCT
>ONGM01000269.1 GCA_900317365.1 uncultured Planctomycetota bacterium | reverse complement strand
TAATCATCCCCGTGCTCACCCAGCTCGCGAATCCGAGCGGCTTGCATTTTTCCACTTCAAAGCGCGTGCGGAGCGTGTGCCCAACGATCGGGTAGTCGACGATCGCCTCGTCGTTGACCCAGACGCGAATCGTCTTCGCCGTGACTTGAACGCGGAAACGATACCATTGCCCCGTCTTGAAATTGTAGAACGAAGACGTCGAGTTTTCCGACGCGTCCATGTCGTCAATATTGGAAATTCCAGCGACGCAACCGCCCCAACCGCCGTTGACGAACGTTACGTAAGATTCGCCGATCGGAAACGTCATCGACGCAAAAAAGTCGGTTCCGTCGTAACGCTTCGCGATGTATTCAATCTCGTAATCTTGAGTCGGAATCTCGATCTTCGACGTCTCTGAATCGAACCGAATCGACGTCGTCGTCGGTCCCATGCCGAGTCGAATGGCGCCGTCTTTGATCTTTACGGCGTCGTCTCCGCCGTCTTCAAGATCGATCCAGTTCGTCAGCGTTTTGCCGTCGAAAAGATCCGTCCATTCGTACTTGTCGTCGTCTTTTTGCGATTCCGCGAAGGGATCGTATTCGACTTTCTCCTTGGACTTGTCCTCGGCCGAAAACGCGACGGCTCCGAATAGCGCGACAGATAAAAACGCCGCGAAAAACGCCCAGTTTCGTTTCATTTTAAGTCCCCTCGTAAAAAGAGCTCCATTAAATCTTGACCGCGCGGGAAGAACCGACTTGCCCGCTCGCCTGTCGTCTCGTCGTACGTCGAGAAGCCGTCCCCTGCGACGTCGGATCCGACGATCATCCACGGTACGAACCCGCGCGAATGCGTCTTGATCGATATCGGCGTCGGATGATCCGGCGAGACGAGAAGACGCCAGTCGTCGTAGCTTTGCAACTTCTCGAGAATCGGCGGCAACGTCTTCGCGTCGATTTGCTCGAGAGAATAGATCTTCTTCTCAATCGAGCCTTCGTGCCCCGACTCGTCCGGCGCCTCGACGTGAACGACCACGACGTCGTACTCGTCGAGCGCCGCCGCCGCGCGCTCGCCTTTCGCGCCGAAGTCCGTGTCAACGTAGCCGGTCGCTCCCGGTACGTTGAGAACGTCCCAACCGAGGTTGCGCGCTATGCCGCGAAGAAGATCGACCGCCGTGATCATGGCCCCCGGCCCCCAGGCGTACGTCTCCGCAAACGACTGGACGCTCGGGCGCTTCCCTTGCCCCCACAGCCAGCAGTCGGTCGCCGGAAGTTTCCCCTCCGCGCGACGCTTCGCGTTGACCGGATGATCCTTCAAAACCTCCGCGCACGACGCCATGAGCCGATTGAGCGCCTCTGAGCCCGCCCCGCGCGGCATGACCTCGACGATCGAACGATCCGAATAATCGTGCGGCGGAACCGTCTGCGTCGTTGCGTCAAATGGGAACGGACGACCCGACTCCGGACGGAAAATCGCAAGGTTGCGATAGCCGACCCCCGCGTAAAATTCTACGGTCCCCCCGAGTTCCGGCGCGATCTCCGACCAACGCGTTCCGACTTCTCGCTGAACGCTCGATATCAGTTCCGCAGCCTCCTCCGAGGAAATGTGCCCCGCCGTAAAACTCTGCATGACCCCCGCGTTGAGCGTCGTGAGATTGCAACGGAACGCCCAGTCGTCAGCGCCTAACTCGATCTCCTGCGCCGCCGCCTCCAACGGCGCGCGACCTGTGTACGCGATTAGCGGATCGTAGCCTAAAAGCGCCAGCGTCGCCACGTCCGAGCCGGGGGAAAGCGTCGACGGTACGTTGTGCGAACGTCCCTGCGCCGCTCGACGCGCCCAACTGTCGAGGGTCGGCGTCGACGCCGCCTGCATCGGCGTGCGACCCCCGAGAGACTCGATCGGTTCGTCTGCAAATCCGTCCGGTATGACGACGACTCGTTTGCCGTATTTCTTCATATGATCGCCCTCTTGGCAAAAGCGCGCAATCGCGTCGCGCGCGTCTCCTCTGTATATATATATGTCAAAACGCCGCCCGGCGCGTCGGTCGCGCTACGGGAAATCGCGCGTTGCGACGACGTCGACTCCCGTGTCGAGAATATTTTTCACGAGCGCGTCGCCGCGGCGAATCGGTTTCTGAACGCGCAACGCCTTGATCGTCTTCATGGCGTCGAATATCTTGCCTTTCGGAATCGGAGCGGCGGTGCGAACCGGCGCCATGTCGACGAACTCGCCGGACGCGTCGACGATTCTTACGGTAGTCGTCAGGGTTCGCGTGGGATTCGTCGCTTCCGCCAGTCCGTGAGCGCGGCCGCGAGGACACGACGCGCCGACGACGGTTCCCGCCTCCGCGTCGACTTCCATCTGACATCCGCGCGGACACACGACGCACGTTACCTTTTGAAGACTCATCGATTTTCCTTTCTTACGCTACGGTCTCGGTTCGACCGGCGCGCGACTACGCCGGTCGTCGTATGACGACGACTGCGCGACGGCAAATCGAGCCGGTTTCTCAATAGTTGCGTTTAAGCGCGATAGGTCGCGCGGCACTTTTCCGTTTCCCAGAAATCGACGCGCACAACGTTGAGCCCGTCGCAACGCGCGCGATCGAAGATCAGCTTGGCGAGCGCTTCCGCCGTCGGATTGCCGTCGACTCGAATCGGCGGATCGTTCGCCGCGTCAAGCGCGTCCGCCAGGGGATCGTCCGACGAGAGAAAGACTCGATGATCGAGCTCCTCGTCGATCCAGCGTCCGAGCGTCGACTTCATTTTGGCAAAATCGAGCGCCATGCCCTGATCGTCGAGCTTCGCGCCGTTCTCGTCCCCGAGGATTTCCACGCGCACTTTTGCGTTATGTCCGTGCAATCGACGACATTTGCCGTCGTAACGATAGAGTCTATGCCCATAGGAAAACGAGAACTCGCGAGCGACTGAAAACATCTTTCTCTCCAAGAACGAACAGACGGCGACTTGAGCGCCCGACGCTTGAGCGCCCGACGCGCTCGAGTTGGCATTATAACGTCTTTTTCGATTTTGGGAAGGTTGTTCCCTCTTTCGGCGGTTTTGACAATTTTTTTTGCTAAGTTTTTCGGCTGGTCGGACGAAAAGATATATAAAATAGGTAACTTGGTAAGATTGCAAAATTGAGCGATTTTGCAGTTCCAAGCATGGAAAATAACGCGCGGCGCGACGCCGTTCGTACGCAAGCGGCGTCTTGCGCAGCGTCGAAAGAGAATATGCGCGCGTTCCGTTGGTTTTGAGTTTGTTTACGCGCGAAGAAGTCGCGACAAGCTCGCATCAGGAGAATACTCATGAAAACGAAAATCTTCTTTGGCCTAGCCGTCGTAGCGGCGTTTGTTTTTACCGCGTCGAACGTTCGCGCTCAGGATGTCGCCGCCGCGACGAGTACCGCCGGCGTCGCCACGCAACCTTGTGCGGAATGCGACGAATGCCAAGGCGGAATCGGTTTCGGCGCCGGTCTTGGCGGCGGGATCGCTCGACCTGGACTTCCCGGATTTGGCGGTTTCCCCCGACCCGGATTTGCCGATCGCATTAACGACAGAATCGCGTCCGATCGACCGATCGTTGAAGCGTCTCCCTACGCGAATCCGAACGGCTCGCTGCAAGATTGGAATCGCTTCCGATATTATCCCTACGGATACTATCCGCACAACTTCTCCGATCGCGCGAACATGAGCGTTCCGAAGTATCACCCCGGCTATCAAAACTATTATCCGGCGCCGCGTCGCTATCATGAAGGACATCACTTCCACCTCGACGTTTTCTAATAGTCGAGTCGACGCGTTTGCGATTTCTGTAGCTCTCTGAAAGAAAAGCCGCTTCACGCAAGCGGCTTTTTCTGTTTCTTGCCCGCGATTTTTCGGCGTGAACGCAACGCGTTACGTAAATTTGCCACAAAATGCCAAAAAAAGAAAAAATTGTTGAAAAGACTCCTTGGCGATTTTTCTAACGGCGCTATACTTCATATACGTTGAGCGCAAAACCGTAAATTTCGCTCAAAGCGTTTACATTGCCGTATTTTCCCATTCGTAGCGCGCAAGCCCAACGCGCGGTTGTCCGTGCGAGCGCGCGTCGAGTTTGAACAGTTTGAACAAAGGAGTTCCTCATATGTCAAGACGTCGTCGTCGCTGGTGGATCGATTCCCTTGTCGCGGTCGCCGCGTAGGTTCCAGCGGAGATTTACCGACTTCGCGCAACGAAGTATGAGCCTTTGCGCATTCTTTCATTTTTCCTTTAATCGCGTCTTGGACGCGATTTTTTTTGTGCGTTTCGCCGCTTTTATCGAGTCCTTTGCGTCTTCTTGGCGACGGAGCGCCTTTTGTCCTTTACAAAATGTCAAAAAACGATAAAATTCAACTTGTCGAACGCCTTTGACCGATACAATCAGAGTTGAGCGTAAAGGCTTTTTCGTCGTTTGCGACGAAACGGAACGACTATGATAGCGTAAAGCGTCGGACGCTTTTAAACCGGACGAACGCGCGACGCGTTATGCGATCAATACAGTGAAAAAAATCTTCGCAAGGGGTTTTATGATGAAATGTAACGATTTTATCGTCAAAGACGCGATTGTAACGGATCTGCAAGCAACGAACAAAAAAGAAGTTCTCGCCGAATTGGTTCAAGCGCTCGTCAAATCGGGACGTCTCAACGATAGCGATTCCGAGCTGGTTGTTGAAGCGCTTTTGAAACGTGAAAGCCTTGGTTCGACGGGAATCGGTCGCGGAGTCGCGGTTCCGCACACGAAGCTCCAATGCGTTGACAACATGATCGGATGCGTTGGAATCAGTCGCGACGGCGTGAATTTCGACGCGCTTGACAGCGAAGACGTCAAACTCTTCTTCCTGCTGATCTCGCCGCCCGATCGTCCCGGCGATCATCTTCGCGCGCTGGAACACCTCACGATGCACGTTAAGAGCGACAATTTCATTCATATGCTTGAGCAAGCGACGTCGGCGGACGCCGTCAGTGAAATGCTTGAAACGGCCGACAGCAACGACGGCGGCGATGAGAAGTAAACGCGACTCTTTGGGAACGCCGAGTTTGCCGACGTCCGACGACGCGGCGTTCCATGGCGGCGCGCGGCTTTTGCCCGCGCTCAACGGTCTGCTTGCGCGTTCAGAACGAAGTTCCGCTTCGTTCGCGGCGCGCTTTTTTTATATGCGCGACGCTCAACGCGCGTAAGTCGTTGCGACGCCATGCGCCGCAACGTCGCGAGAAAGTAGAGTCTAAAAGTGACACGAACAGAGCTAACTCTGACAAATTCCATGGGACTGCACGTCCGCGCCGCGACTTTGCTATGCAAAGCGGCTATGAAATATCAATCGACCGTTACCATTGCGAAAGGCTCCGCCGTCGCCGACTGCAAGAGCTGCCTCGATCTGCTTTCGCTCATGTCTCCGCAAGGAACGAAACTTGCGCTGACCGTCGACGGCGTCGACGAATCGGAAGCTACGAAAGAAATCGTCAATCTGTTTAATATGAAGTTTTATGAAGACGAATTTGCGTCGGCAGAGTCGATCGCCACGTCGAAATCTAAAGTGTAAAGAAACTTTTTGAACCGCGTTTTCAAGTTTCGAAGCTTAGCGACATGAAATATTACCACGGCATACCAGTCTCTCCCGGCGTTGCGATCGGACTCGTTACCGTTCTCGCGAACAATCGCGTGAGCGTGCGCCGAAGAATGATCGAACCGTCGCAAGTTCCGAGCGAATTGCAACGTTTGGACGACGCGTTCGAGCGCGCGCAATCGTCGATCGTTAAAAGCCGAGACGAAGCGAGCGAACAAATCGGCGAGCAGTACGGTCGAATTTTCGACGCGCATTTGATGTTTCTGCAAGATCCGTCGTTGCGCCGGATGATCGAAAACGCGATTACCAACGAACACGTGTCGGCGGAATACGCGGCGGCGACCGCGTTCGACTACTACGCGCAACGTCTGCGCAGTCTGCCGGACGCGACGTACGCCGAGCGCGCGAGCGACGTCGCCGACGTCAAAGACTGTCTCTTGAGCGAATTGACGCTCGTCGCGCGCGACGAAGTCGCCGAATCGGAGAATCGCTCCATTCTTGCCGCGTCCTTCTTGGCCCCGAGCGAAGCGTCGAAACTCGACGCGGAAAAGACTCTCGCCATCATAACGGAGAACGGCGGGCGCGGAAGTCATACCGCGATCGTCGCTTCCGCGCTCGGTATTCCGACCGTGGTCGGACTCGGCCCTTTTCTCTCCGACGTTTACGACAATTGCCTCGCGATCGTCGACGGCGACAAGGGACAGCTTATTCTTGATCCGACGCTGGAAGTCGTCGAAGAATATCAGCGCAAGCTCGACGCGTTAAAAGAAGACCGACGGCGACGCTTGCAGATGAGTCGCAAACTCTACGCGACGACGACCGACGGCGTCGACGTCGCCGTGGAAGCGAATATCGAGTTCCCGTACGAAGCCAAAAAGTGCGTCGAATACGGCGCCGTCGGAATTGGACTCTACCGCACCGAATTTCTGTACCTGACCGACACAAACGGCGTTTTACCCGACGAAGAAACGCACTTCAAAGCGTACCGCGAAGTCCTCTCGACGATGGGACACGATCGACTCACCGTCATTCGCACCTTCGATCTCGGCGCCGACAAGATCCCCGAAGGCCGTTCCTTCGCGCGTGAAAAAGAACCGAATCCGTTCATGGGGCTGCGGAGCGTCCGATTGTCGTTGCGACGAACCGATATGTTTCGCGAGCAGTTGCGGGCGATTCTGCGCGCGAGCGTCTACGGCAAATGCGCCGTGATGTTTCCGCTCGTTACGACGATTCGAGAGTGGCGGCAGGCCAAGATGATTTTCCACGACGTCTGCGAGGAGTTCGTGGAGAAAAACGCGCCTTTCGACTCCAATATACCGCTCGGAATCATGGTGGAAACGCCCGCCGCCGTCGTTATGCTCGATCAGTTTGCGCGCGAAGTCGACTTCTTCAGTATTGGCACGAACGACCTGCTGCAATATACGCAAGCGGTCGACCGTAGCAATAAAGAGGTGAACTCGCTCTACGCGCAAGAGTCGCCGGCGCTGTTGAGACTGATTCGTCGCACGATCGAAGTGGCGAACACGTACGGTCGTCCGACGGCGGTCTGCGGGCAGATGGCGAGCGTTCCGGCGAACGTGCCGCTTCTACTCGGACTCGGACTCCGCGCGCTGAGCGTCTCGCCGGAGAGCATTCTGGAAACGAAAGAAATTTGCGAATGGTTTTCCATTCAAGAATGCGAGACGATCGCGCGCCAAGCGCTCATGATGGAGACGGCGGACGACGTGCGCGCGTACTTGCGCGAAAGTCTCAATAGGAAAAGGTCGGAAGTCGTTCCGTCGTCGAGCGACGCGACTTGACGCGACCGAGGTTGAACGGTAGAATAACCGCTACGTTTTACGCCCGGCGCCGTCGTTCGGGGTCGCGCGGACGAAATTGCGCGGCGAGTCGTCGCGCATAACGCATAAAAGAGAATTGTACGTTCCGGCGCGGACGCTAACTTCGCCCTCGGACTCCGAGGAAAACAGACGCTTCGACGTTCGCGTCGCGGCGTTAAAATGGGGAGCGCGAACGCGAGGAAATCCATAAATATTCGTGAAAGGCGTTCCGGCGCGCTACGCGTCGAACGATCGATCTTAATGGTTCGCCGACGGTACAGGATCCGCTTTAGCAAGAAGGGCAACCTTCGATTTATCGGTCATCACGACTTGCTTCGCGCGATCGAGCGAATCCTGCGTCGCGCTCGGTTGCCCGTCGCAATGTCGCAAGGCTTCCATCCCAAGCCGCGCGTGAGTTATCTCTCCGCGTTGCCGTTGGGATTTTCAAGCGACGACGAGTCGATGGAACTTATACTCGACGAGGATTTGCCGGCTTCGGAAACGCTCGCGCGCTTGAACGCGGCGTCCGTCGACGGTCTTGAATTTCTCACGGTAATTACGCTCGAAGAAGACGATCCGAAGCAGCGTCCGCACTCGTTCGTTTACGACGCGGAGATACCCGCCGCGCTACTCGAAACGACGCGAGAACGACTGCGCGCGTTTATGGCGTCGACCGCGCGTCCGTTCGAAAAGCCGAACGGGAAAGTCGTCGACGCTCGACCGCCGGTCGCGCGCGCCGCGATCGACGGCGCGCGTCTGACCTTTGAATTGTTAGCGCAGACCGGCCCGGAAGTCGGCGCGCGCGATATCTTCGCGTGCCTCGAACTCGACGGAGAACTCTTTCGTTCGATTTTCCCGAACCGCAAACGATCGATCGTTGAAGGCGAATAGCGCCCCGCTTTTCCGGCAACTTTTACGCTGACTTGTCATTATGTCTCAGAAAATGCTGATCAACGCGCGACAAACGGAGGAATTCCGTATCGCCGTTGTAAATAACAAAGTCCTGGAGGACTTGTACGTTGAAAGAACGACGAACGAAAATATCGCCGGCAACATCTATAAAGGCGTGATCGTTAATATCGAACAAAGTCTTCAGGCGGCGTTCGTCGATTTCGGAGTTGGACACAACGGGTTCTTGCACATTAGCGACGTGGAGCCGCATTATTTCAAGCAAGCGCCGAATTTCAAGATGCGGGAAGACGATCGACGTCGCATGGGGCGCGGGTCGCGCGTTCGCGACGACGAATACGACGACTTCAGCGAATCGGGTCGTCCGCGCCACAAGCCGCCGATTCAGGATATCTTCCAGAAAGGGGACGAGGTCCTCGTTCAGGTCATTAAAGAGGGAATCGGCACGAAGGGCCCGACGCTTTCGACGTACTTGAGCATTCCGGGTCGCTACTTAGTTCTCATGCCGTCCCTCGGTCGCGTCGGGGTCTCGCGCAAGATCGAGGACGAGTCGACGCGTCGCAAGTTGCGCTCGTTAATGAACAGTCTGAATCCTCCGAAAGGCTTGGGGTTCATCGTTCGCACGGCGGGCTCCGATCGCACGCGCAAGGAGTTGGCGACCGACCTCGCGTACTTGTTGCGCATTTGGAAATCGATCGTTCGCCGCGTTAAGCACATTCCCGGCGCGAATTGCGTTTACGAAGAAAGCGACATGATCATCCGCACGATCCGCGATTTCTTCACGGCGGACGTCGACGAGATCATCGTTGACGAACGTTCGGCGTACGAGCGGGCGAGCGATTTCCTGAGAGTTATCATGCCGCGTTTCGCCGATCGCATAACGTATTACGACGATCGCGAGCCGCTCTTTACGAAGTACGCGGTCGAAGAGGAGATTGCGAAGATCGACAGTCGCAAAGTGGCGCTTAAAGACGGCGGGTCGATCGTGATCGATCAGGCGGAAGCGCTCGTAGCGATCGACGTGAACACGGGCAACTTCCGCACGAACGATTCGCCGGAAGAGACGGCGTTCCAGCTGAATTTGCGCGCGGCGAAAGAGATCGCGCGTCAGATACGACTTCGCGACCTCGGCGGCGTGATCGTCAACGACTTCATCGACATGACGTCGGACGAACACAAGAGGGCGGTCGAGCGCACGTTGCGCGACGCTTTGAAACGCGATCGCGCGAAGACGAAAATACTGAAGACGAGCCCGTTCGGACTCATTGAAATGACGCGCCAGCGCGTTAAGCCGGGCCTTCAGCGCTCCGGATATCGCGAGTGCCCGTGCTGTCACGGCGGCGGCGCGGTGAAGTCGGTCGAAAGCATGGCGCTGGAGATCATCCGACGCGTAACTCAGGCGAGTCAGGAACCGAAGGTTGTTAAGATCGTCGTCGAGGTCTCCGAGGACGTCGCCGCGTTCCTTAATAATATGAAGCGGTCGCAACTCGCGAAGATCGAGTCGGACAGCTCGGCGCGCGTCGTCTTGAAAGGCGAGTCGAACGTTTGGCCGGAGCACGTCAAGATCGACGTGTACAACGAAGCTGGGAAAAAGATCGAGCTTTCCTAGTTTCGCCGTTGACAAGTCTTCAATCCGTTATACAATATCGCAAATATTATCGTTCCCTTAATCCCTCGTCGACGAGCGGAGCCGGGGTTCCCTGCGCGGGTCAAATTGGCTCGCGCGTTTAGCGACCGCGCCTAATTCTGGGAAATAAAACGATCTGTGGCGCACGGCGCGTTACGCGCGCAATTTAACATCGACGGGGTCGACGTCGATCCCGTGTTTTCCAGTTGAAAGGACGTGTCAATGTACGCGATTTTTAAGGACGGCGGTCATCAATATTCCGCGCAAGTCGGACAGCGCATTAACCTCGAACTTCGTGAAGCCGCCGCCGGCGACGAACTCGAATTCACCGAAGTTCTTCTTATCAGTCGCGAAAGCGGCGTCGCCGTCGGTCAACCGAACGTTGAAGGCGCGAAAGTCGTCGTTAAGGTTCTCGGCGAAGTCAAAGGCGATAAGGTTGTCATTCGCTGGTTCCGTCGTCGTAAGAACAGCCGCCGCAAGAACGGCCACCGTCAACGATACACCCAGGTCGAAGTCGTCAAGATCGAAGGCTAATGCGCTCGGCGTGAATCGATTCCGTTGCGAATCGATCTAATCGAATAAGGAAAGGCGTCCTTTGCGACGCCTTTTTTTGTGTCTATTTACGTCGGGAAGGGGACGTTTGCCCGGCTCGCCCCTTTCTTCAGAAGGCGGCTTCGACGCTTTGATTCTTTCTCGCCAAAAAATTTTTTTCTTTTTTTGCCCGCGTCGATCGAGGGGCGTTCCTCGTTTTGAAAAATCGTCGTTGGCAATTTAGATTATCTGCGTCAAAGGCGCAATTGTCGATTCTTTGTTCAAAACTCCGGTTTTTGACGGTCGCCGACGTCGACGAAAGGACGCAAAATCAAATGGATACGACGTCTAAAATAAGACGCGAAACGCCTCGAAAACGCCTTTGTCAAGATAGACAAGATGAGTGAGATAGATAAAACAAACGTTTTTGTAAAGCCTTGTTTTATCGGCGGATAAGACGCAAAAGTTGAGAGAAATTGATATTGACGGGCGATTTTTTAAAAGATATAATTCGACGCGCGCGACTCAGACGGTCGACGCGTTAGCCCTATACCCTGCCTCATTTTAGCGTCGGTGGAGACTAGCGAATTGCGGCGACGGCGTCAAGTGGTTTTTAACGATTTTTTTAATTTTAAGCGTTGCGGCGACGACCTGCGCGCGTGGAGCGTTTAACGTTGGCTAATTCATTCGGCGATCCTTTCGATCAGCGCGAGAAGATTCGCGACGCTATCGATATTGTCGATTTGGTCGAACGGTACGTTCCGTTGCGGCGACAAGGCGCGAATTTCGTCGGAAGATGCCCATGGCACGACGACTCCCGACCGAGTCTTCAGGTCAACGCGACGCGTCAGACCTTTAAATGCTGGGTCTGCAATATTGGCGGCGACGTCTTCTCCTTTGTGATGAAGATTGAAAACGTCGACTTTAAAGAATCGATGCAAATCCTCGCCGACATGGCGGGAATTGAACTCGTTAAACCGAAACGTCGTTTTCAAAAGAAGATTGGAACGACCGGCTCGAACCCTCGCTTAAAGGACGAGACGGCGGTCGACGCGCCGGAGATCGTCGACTCGCAATCGCCGCAAGAGCTCCCGCGCCAAGACGTCCCGTACTACGAGCGCACGAACGTCGTCGACGAACCGACTCCGAAGCCGGTTCTGTATCGTTCGATGGAGTGGCTCGCGGAGAAATACGCCGAGGTCTTTCGCAATTCGCCGGAAGCGGAACCGGCGCGAGAGTACGCGCGAGAACGCGGACTCAGTCAGGAGTCGATTGAAAAGTACAAAATCGGTTATTCGCCGATGGAGTTCGACGCCGTTCTGAGCTGGATTCGTTACGACCGACGACGCGTTAAGGCGCTCGAAGATTCCGGAACGCTCGCCTATCGCGAAGATTACGACGAACGCGGGCGACCTCTCCCGCGTCGACGCGGCGCCGGCGCAACGCTCGATTCGGCGGAGCGTCGACGATATTACGACCGATTCCGCGGGCGACTCATTTTCCCGATTCGCGACGTCCAAGATCGCGTCGTGGCTTTCGGGGGACGACTTCTGCCGAACACGACCCTAAAGAGTCCGGCGAAGTACGTGAATTCCCCGGAAACCCCGATCTTCGTGAAGTCGAAGATGGTTTACGGACTCGATCTTGCTCGGAACGCGATCCGTCGAACGGGCAAGGTTCTGATCACCGAAGGATACACCGACTGCATTATGGCGTCGCAGTTCGGATTTGAGAACGTCGTCGCCGTCCTCGGCACCGCGCTCGGCGCGGAACACGTTCGCATTTTAAAACGCTTCGCCGATAAGATGATCCTTCTTCTCGACGGAGACGAGGCCGGGCAGAAACGCGCCAAGGAGGTCTTGCGCTTCTTCGTGGAGCAAGGCGTCGACATGAGCGTGCTCACGTTGCCTGACGACGACGATCCGTGCGAGTTCCTGCTCGAAAAAGGCGCCGACGCCTTTCGCGACGCGCTGGAAACGAAGCCGGTCGACGCGCTCGACCACGCCTTCAACGCCGCCGTCGCCGGTATTGACCTCGAGTCCGACGTCGTCGGCGCCGCGAAAGCGCTCGATTCGCTACTCGACGTGCTCGCCCTCTTTCCCGAGGAACGACGCGCCGCAAACGACCCTGCAAGATTGCGCATGATCGGCGCCGCCCAACGGTTCGCGACGCGGTTCCGCGTCTCCGACGACGAAATTCGACGTCAGCTCGAAGAAAAAAGAGCGCGCGCAAGAGAGTACGCCGAACGATCGTCCGAACGAGAACGTCGCTACGACGAAGCCGCGCCCGACGCCAACGCGCCTCAAAAAATCGGCAAGCGCGAACGGTGGACCTACCCGGTCGCCGTCGCCGAGAACGAAACGGACGACGTCCTCGACGCGCTGTTTCCGCCCTTTCAAAAAGACGTGTGGGATTCCCCTAGACTCATGCCCAACATGCTTGAAAGCGAATACCTGGAGATCGTTCTCGCCGCGCCTGACCTTTATCCGCAAATCGTCGCCAAGATCGATTCCGAGGAGTTGCGATCGCCGGTCGCGCGGCAGATCGACCTTGTCGCGCGCGATTTCCTCGAACGCGGCGCGTTCCCGACGTTGGAAAATCTCATGCTGCGATACGAGGACGAGCGAATGCGTTCGTACCTTGTCGATCTCGTCGAGCGCGCGAGCGAAATGAAACTTGCGGAAACGCTCGCCGAGCCTGAGAGTCGCGACGAACTGCTCAAGGAGCTGTTCATCGGCTTTGAGCGCGCGAAACGCGGTCGCGAAGCGCCGAAACAGATCAGTTTGCTGCGCGAAAACGAACTCGCGCCGGAAGACAAATTGCAGACGCTCATGGAAATTCGCGAGCGTCAACTTGAAAGACAGCGTCGCCGCGACGACGAGCATAATTAACGATTGTGCGCGAAGTGCGGCGTACTTGTTCGAATCGCCCTAAAAGATTCGGATTTTTTTAACAACGGCGAAAAAACGATCGACTGGCGCGCGTAATGTGCGTTAGCGAGTCTTGTCGCCGCGAGTCGCAAGACTCGAACCTTCCCCAACCCTAATCGTACGCAGCGCGCGGCTTTCCGACCGTTTGATCGACGGTTCGTCGCGTCGCTATTAAGGAGCTTTCCGCAGTGAAAACGAACGAACGATTTCGAAACGACAGCGTCTCTTCTCAACGCGGTCGCGCAAGCGACGCGCGACAGTTGAGCTTGATCGACGACGTCGACTCCGATCCGGCGTCTACGTCGAGAGTCGAATATCAAAGATTGCGTTTAGAAAACGGCTCTTACGTCGTTGTGGACGAGTCCGTCGACGAATACGACGACGGTGAAAACGTCGAAGACGAGTTGGACGAACCCTATTCCGATTCGTACATGGAAAACGACGATCTTTCCAGCGGCTTCAGCGAAGAAAACGTCCTTTACGACGTCGACGACGACGAGCAAGCGTGTTCCGATCCTCTGCGCCTGTGCCTGAACGACTGCGCGCGCGCCCCGCTTCTTTCCCAGGACGAAGAGATCGCGGCCGCAAAGCGCATTGAAAAGACGCGCAAACAATTTCGCAAGATAGTCTTTGCGGCGCCGCTCGCCGTCGCGGAAGCGGCGCGCGTCGTCGACGACCTCATGTCCGGCGCCATCGCGTACGACCGCACCTTCAAACCGCGTCGCTACCCGACGAAAGAAGAGCGACTCGCGCGGTTGCCCGTCGCGTCTCGAACTTTGAACGCCGCCGTGAAGGCGCTCCATGAAATCGATTTGCGTTCGCGTCGACTGAAGAAGGCTATGAAAACCGCGTCCGACGAGAAGCGCGCGCGAATTATCGACGAACTGAAAAAGATCAGAAAACGCTCCTTTAAGATTCGCGTCCATTGCTCGCTGATCGTGGAAGAGATGGAGTTGCGCACGCGTTGCGCGTTTCGCGCCTACAAAATGCTCGAGCGCGCTCGAGGGCGCATTATCGAGCTCCGCGCGAAGGTCAATTCCCCGCGCTTCAAACGCAGCGCGCCGAGTCGTCAACGCGAGATCCTTCAAGAGCTCCGCGAACTGCGCGAAATTTCCGGCGAATCTTTCAAGGCGCTCGACGCTCGGATCGCCAAGATTGAAAAGTACAAGCTGGAATACGTCGCCGCGCGAAATTTCCTTTCCGCGTCGAACCTGCGTCTTGTCGCCTCGATCGCGAAAAAATATCGCAATCGCGGGCTATCGTACGCGGATCTCATTCAGGAAGGCAGTTCGGGGCTCATGCGCGCGGCGGACAAGTTCGAGTATCGTCGCGGATTCAAGTTCTCGACGTACGCCACGTGCTGGATACGTCAGGCGATTACGCGCGCGATTTCCGATCAGTCGCGCACGATTCACGTTCCGGCGCACATGAACGAAGCGTACGTGCGACTCCGCGCGTTGCAGAAGGAAGAACTCCAGCGCACCGGTCGCAATTTATCGTACGACGAGCTGGCGTACATGTCGAATATGACGGTCAAGGACGTTCGACTTGCCTTCATGGCAGGCGCGACGGCCGTGAGTTTCGAGCGCCCGGTCGGCGACAGTGAAGACGGGTGCTTTGGCGACCTGATCACCGACAAATCGGTTGAGCGTCCGGAGCATTACGCCTCGAACGACGACCTTCGCGGCCGCATTATGGGATTGCTTTCGATTCTTTCGCAGCGGGAGCGCGTCGTTGTTTCCATGCGCTACGGTCTGATGGACGGATACGATTACACGCTCGAAGAGATCGGGACGTATCTGCGGGTAACGCGCGAACGCGTGCGTCAGATCGAGAATAAGGCGCTCAAGAAGATGCTCGCCCGCGGTCGCGCCGACGTGCTCGTCGGGTTCCTCGATCGCCCCCGTCCCGTCGCGACCGACGAACTCGTTCTGAACGACTGCTGAAAGCCTTTGGACTGAAGCGTTTCGGTTGATATAAAGATTAAGGCGTCGACTTCGTTGGAAGTCGGCGCCTTGTTTTTTGAATGAAAACGCCCTCGATTAATGACCGGATAATATAACGGCGAAACAAGCGGGGACGCGGCGCTTTTTCGTAATTTTTGTCGTAGGGCGTTTCGCGTGACGTATAGCGGCGCCTTTGGCGCGAATGGGGCGATTGCAACCTGGCAAGCGACCAATGCGAGCGGAGATTTATTAACCGCGCGGTAGCGCGAACCGGGATCCAACGTCGGCGGTGAAAGGCGCAACTAGGTTTGGGCTTATCGGGAGCGCGGCGCGATTAGGTGGGCGATCCGCGCGATAAAATAAAAAGGCGCGCCGGGTTTAAGTGGGATCTTAAACCCGGCGCGCTTCTTTTCGTTTTTACAAATTAAGTCTCGGGGAGCGTTCGCAAATCGCGGCGTCTTGCGGCGCCTGATTGCGGACGAGACGTAAGCGTTGGCGCGCGTTGCGTCTTGAGGTCGCGGAGGTCGGCGAGGCGGCCTCCAAGGTCGATGAAATCAGTTTTTACCTTTTCACGGAATCGGTCGCGACGATCGGGCTGGCGCCGTACGCTCGCGATCTCGAAGGAACCGCAGGAGTCGCGGCGTCGTTTTCCACTCCGAGAATCGCGACGTTCGGATTCAAATTGGAGTCGTCGCCAACTTCAAAGAGGGATAGGTCGGCGTCAGTCGCGTCGTCGGTTTCGAGTTCGTCGAGCATTTCCGCCGCCTGAGCGCGTCTTTGTAGGATTTCCTCGTCGCGAGCGGCGTAAGCGTCTTCCGCATACGGGGCGGTGTGGTTCGCATAGGGTTCGCGAACGGTCGCGGTCGCGTATCCGTTCGGCGTTGAGTCGTTGGCGGCGTT
>ONGM01000270.1 GCA_900317365.1 uncultured Planctomycetota bacterium | reverse complement strand
TCGAAGCGCCGCGTCGACGCGCGTAACGATTGTTATTATCGTAAAACTTTCGCGGAATCTGTCAAGCGACGCGACGCGCGTCGCGCGCAACAAAATGCGATTCGAATAATATTTGGAAAAAGGGAAACGTAGCGTCGAAACCTCGACCGAATTTGAGCGTCTAATATTGGCGCCGCGCGTTCATTGGAGCCTTTGTTAGACCAGTAAGTCGGCGCGTTTTGTAAAAAACGGTCGTATTTTGAGCGTTTTTTTATTAACCTATTGTCGAGGTCGGCAATTTTTGTTACAATAGGAGAATTGTGGCGCAGAGTTGTCGATTGAAAAGGTCGGCGGCGTTATGTGGGCTATTTGACGACGCAATAAGAATCGACGATTGAACGCTTTATTCATTTTGACCAATAAACAGCGACTTGTCGATCATGAGAACGCGAACGCTCGCGCTCCCTTACGGCGCGCGAGATCCTCGAAAGGTTTCGCTTCTCAGAAGACGACGGTTTGGACTGATTTATTTTTATTTTTTCGTCGAGTTTTGCTTTGCTCGCGAGAAGTTTTAATCCTAGGAATTGTTGTATGAAAGCTCAAGCTAAGAAGGGGTTCACCCTCGTTGAACTGTTGGTCGTCATCGCGATCATCGGCATTTTGATCGGCCTGCTTCTTCCGGCCGTCCAAGCGGCGCGCGAAGCGGCTCGTCGTATGCAATGCACGAACAACCTGAAGCAGATCGGTCTTGCAGTTCAGAACTTCCACGACGCTCGCCAAGGTCTTCCGCCGAGCGCGATCGGATGGCACCGTTGCACGTTGTGGGGCTATCTCTGGCCGTACTGCGAACAACAAAATCTGTACGATATCCTTGACCACCAAGGACGCAAATCGAAGGAAGGCCCCGTTACGCTCGGTCTCTATATGTGGAATCCGAACGGCGGCGGGTGGGCGATTACCGCAGAACAACGCCAAGGCATGGCGTCCGTTCCGTACATGATTTGCCCGTCTCGTCGTTCCGGCAAGGCTGAAAAGGTCTACAGCGGCGACGGCAACGGCGGCGCGGCGACTTCCGGTCCGCAAACCGACTACGCTATTCTCATGGCGCACGAAAAAGGCGCGGCCGACCCGCACTACTTCGTCCGACACTGCAACACGCGTCCGACGTACAACGGCAACTCCGATCAACGCGGTCCGTGGCGCGGCGCTACGATCACGAAGTTGCAATCGAACAACGAACCGGACTTCACAACCTTCAAGGTTACCGACACGTTCTCTCGTTTCATCGACGGTACGAGCAATCAGTTCCTGATCGCTGAAAAGCATATTCCGATCGGCGAACTCGGAGTCTGCCAAGCGGAGAACCCGAGCGGCACCGAATGGTCCCACTGCTACGACTGCTCTTACATGAGCACGAACGAAGCGACCGACGAAGGCTCGACCTACAAGTGCTTGCAAACGGAATGGACCTATAAGAGCGACGGATCCAAAGATAAGGCCGCGTCTCGACTCGCGAACGGCGTTCTCGGACCGTACGACGGTCAAGTCTCTGAAGAGCACCACGCTCCGTCGATTAACTCTGGTATTGGTAGCTGGCACTCCGGCGGATGCAATATCCTTTACGCCGACGGTTCCGTCCACTTCTTCAGCAGCACGACCGCGCACGACATTCTCGGTAAAATGACGAACGTCAATGACGGTATGCCGATTCCGAACAACTAGTCGCAACTACGCGTAGATCTGCGACGCGGCGAATACGCTCACTTTCTTTCGGAGCGACTTTGCGTTTGCAGAGTCGCTCCTTCATAAAACGGTCTCAAAAAGTAAAGGTAGCGCAATGCGTTCAATTTCCAAAATATTTGCCGTCTCTTGCCTTTTGCTCGCTATTTTAGCGGTTGGATGCGGCAAGTGCAAGGTTCGCGGAACCGTTAAGTTTGCCAATGGCGAACCGCTCACCGGCGGCGTTGTGAACTTTACCGACGATACCAAGCTTTTCAAAGGCGAAATCAATCAAGACGGAACCTTTGAAATGAAAACCTTTAAGCCGGGCGACGGTATCGATCCCGGAACGTACAAGGTCTATCTCACCGAAACGTTAATGCTCAAATCGAGCGGTAAAACCGGAACGACGAAAGGCGCCGACGGCGAACAATCCGTTGATTTCGAGATCATTGGTAAGTCCGAGTCTACGGTCGCCGACAAGTACAACGACCCCGATAAGAGCGGTCTCACCGTTACCGTTTCGAAGTCGATGACGTACGACATCACCTTGGAATAACGTCTTCTTGTTTTTCAAGAGCGCCGCGCAACGCGCGTGTTTGATTCGCGCGCGTTGCGAACGGTTCTTCTCGACCATAGAGAGCGTACGACGTCTTGCCGCGCGCTCTTTTTTCATTTGTGTTCGTCTTTGCTCGTCTGAATAAAGAAAGGTCGCTTGATGAACGCCGAACGACAAAAGACTATTTTCATCGCTGTTCTTTGCATCATTCCCGCCGTAGTTCTCTGCGCGTTGGCGATCATTGTTCTGGCGGGGAACGGCAAGTACGTCAAAGTGTCAGGTCGCGTTACGTTCGCAGACGGAACGCCGTTGCGTCGAGGACAAATCGTCTTTACCGACTACTATGTCATGGGACGTTCCGATATTAACGAAAATGGAGAGTACACACTGCATACGTTCCGCAAAGACGACGGCGTTCCGCGCGGAACGTATCGCGTCTATATCACCAGCGCGATTCGGTTCGAGATGATGACCGAAAAGGACGTCGGAGCGTTGCAAATTGGACAGCTCGCTAAATCGTACTTTCTTATCGACGACCAGTACATGAATCCCGAAACGAGCGGTTGGATCGTCGAGGTCAAAAAGAAATCGAAATTTGATTTTGTCGTCTACGAGCCGGGTAAGGTGCCGGAGGAATTGCGGACGGAAGAGGCGAAATTCCAGTTCGATCCGATTTACCGCCAGCAAAAAGTCAGGGAGTACTGGGAGAGCAAATCTGAGGAAGAGCAGGAAGAAAATAATCGATTTCATCAGAAGCGTCGCACGGTGAATCCGAATTTGTTATAATGAGCGCAAGCCTCCGTTATCCTTGGAGGCGCCTGCGTTTATTATTTAGGAGGATAGCGTCGTGTTGAAACGATTGTTCGCCCTGTGTTTGCTTTTGAGTCTTGGTTGCGTCGCGCCGTCGCGCGGTTATGCGAAGACGATAATTCCAGCGATTCCCGAATCTGAGGCGCGCTACGACCGTTTCGACGTAACGCTCGACGGCGAGTCGGCGCCGGTCTGGCGCTGTCGCGTGAGCGCCATGCCGTTCAATCGCGTTTGGCCGGGCTATCAGCGCGGACTCGATCAAACGGAAGAGGCGGGCTTTACGATTTGGGAGACTGATCGAGAAACGACGCAGGTCGTTGTGAAATATCGCGGCGAGAAGGCGATCGAATCGGTCGTTGTTCG
>ONGM01000272.1 GCA_900317365.1 uncultured Planctomycetota bacterium | reverse complement strand
GAGCTATTATTTCTCCGTCGTTTATCTCTCGAATCGGTTTGCGTCCAGACTTCTCCGCAATGCCTATAAAAACGTACGGTAAACCCGAATTCATCCGTCAGAAAATCCACTCTGACGCCTGATTCCAAACATAGATCATGAATGCGTTTGAGTCCCGTCGCAAAACTTTCCATATCCTTTGAATAATACATCGTCCTCGTAATCAACGGATTTCTGCGAATCGGTTTCAGCGGCTGCGAAATAAACCGCTCAGGGGAAACGTTCGCCGCAAATTTTCCCGGACTATAAATATCAATATAGCTTTTATAGATTGCAATCTCGACCGCTTGCATTGACTCGAGATCCCTATGACCAAAAGCGTTGACGATCGCCTCCCGAACAGCGTCGATAGGAATCTCTGGAATTTCTTTACGCTGAACTCTACCGATAAATTCTACGCGCCAGTGGATCGTTTCCACAATATATTGAACGGCTTTTTCAACCAGCAGAAAAATCGATCCCGTATACCTTTTGATATCGAGAAACGTCAGACGCTCGTCCGACGCAAATACAGCCATTTGCAGTTCATTCATCCCTGAATTCACAAACAACGCGGCTCCGGCGTTCAAGAGCGCGTCTCCCTCGGCAAGCTCCAGCTTTGTCATAACGTCTCTCGGTTCGCTCGACGAGAACGTTATTCTTCCGGATTCTCTAGCTTTCTCAAGATACCTTTTATAAACTTCGTCATCGACGTCGGAAATATGATATTTGGATATTTTGGTTTCCCACGAATCCGTGCGATTCTCTCTTGCGTTGAGCATTTCGCGGTATAATTCCTGATCCATTTGCACGTCTTCGTCCGCAACTCGGATACGCGGAATACCGTATGCAAGATAGGGGCGTCGTTTTCCCTCGAATCGCACGTGAATCACGACTCGCGCGCCAAAATGCAACTTTTCGATTTCCGGATATATGGGCGGCTTGATATTGGTTCTGATTGCCTGACTCACGTCGCGAATCGTTGAATCGCTGATTTCCTGCCCTATAACGTCCCCATTATTTTTGACGCCAAAATACAAATCGCCGCTTTCATGTTTATTCAAGATGGACGCAATCGAAACGACGCCTGCTTTCATTTCGCCTGTGCTTTTCTTAAATTCAACCTTTTCAGTTTCTTCGCCGATATTCACATAAGCCATGAAAATTCACCGTTTTTCATTCATCGCTTGCGTTATAAAAACATTCAGTCTCAACGCCGTTATTCTACATTCAAACTACATATTGATTCAATTCTCTTCGTTCAACGCATCCGCCATACCCTAAAATCTTCGCATGAACCGCTGATGAATTTACGGACGTTATCTGAACACACCGCTTCCAAGGGAACGCGTTGCGTCGGGTCGCTTAGCGTCGGCTATTATACCGTCTTCGGAACGCAAAACCAATAAGTCGGAGCAAGGTCAAGGCGCCGGATTAAGAAAGGCGGGCGTTTTGACTTGCAATCAGCGTCGCGATTTTGCGACCGGCGGAACTCAGCGGGTAGTTGCGCAACTCTTCGACAGGGACCCAGCGAATCGACTCGAATTTCGAGATTCGCGGGCTGGCGGGGGCGGGCGCTTTGCCCTTGCAGGGAGGCTTCGCAGGTTCGATTTTGAGTCGTTTTACCTCGAGGGTAACGCGGTATTTCGTTACGGAATGCTTAAATGAGGCGACGGTCTCTCCCGGCGCGTAGAGGGCAGGCGCCGCGTTCGCTTCATGGAGTAGAAATCGGCGCAATTCATCGGCGAGTAAGGCGTCCGGCGAGGCGGGCGCGACGGCGTCGAGATCTTCAAATCGTGGGAAATCCCACAAACCGCTCCAGAGCGTTCCCTTCGCGCGTTTGACGAGCATGACGTCGGTCGGGGAGGCGAGGCGGGCGTCGTCGGAGTCGTCGCTTATCGGCAAATCTGCGCGCTCGATCCAGAACGCGACGTCGCGGCGCGGAATCGGCGCCGTTCGCTCTTTCTTTATAGGCAAGGCGTCCTGAAGATTCAAAGCGGCGGCGCGACAGAACGCGCGGAGAGGGCAGGCGAGGCAGGCGGGCTTATTGGGCGCGCAGACGGTTCGTCCGAGATCCATGAGGGCGGAATTGAGGGCGCGATAGGTTCCGGGACCAGGGGAGAGTTCGGGGAGCCACTCGAGGGCGAATTTCCATAGGTCGTTTTGCGCGGCGGCGAAATCGATCGGTTCGCGCAGTGCGAGAAGGCGGGCTTGGAGGCGGATCGTATTCGCTTCCAGAATCGGCGCTCTTCGATCGAATCCGAACGAGAGGACGGCGCCGGCGACGTATCTTCCGACGCCGGGCAACTTAATCAGCGCGTCGTAATCGTCGGGTAGGTCGCTTAGGCGCGCTTGGAGGATTTGAATCGCGGCGTGTCGCATCGACTTCGCGCGGCGGTAGTATCCTAAGCCTTCCCAATATTTTAGGAGTTCCTCTTCGTCGGCGTCGGCGATCGATTTGAGGTCGGGAAAACGCGCGAGGAAACGATCGAAATATCTTTCGACGGTCTGAGTCGTGGTCTGTTGGAGCATGATTTCGCTGACCCAGACGCGATACGGGGTCGGGTCGACGCGCCACGGCAGAACGCGACCGTTCGTTTTGAACCATTGCAAAAGGGCGTCGCGCGCCGACGCAAATGGGAAGGCGTCGGCGCAATTCGAAGGGACGGGATCTTTCGTTCGCGATTTTGCCATGAGGCGCTCGGAATTATGCGCGTTATTCTACGAACGGCGCGTCATTTTGAACTGGCGTAGTCCGCGTTCGACGTCGGCTTTTTTGAGCGCCTGACGCTTGTCGGTCGCCTGTTTTCCGCGACAGAGTCCGACGAGTAGTTTCGCGCGTCCGTTCCGGAAATAGAGCCTCAGCGGGACGAGCGTCAGCCCTTTTTCCAAAGCGCGTTTCGCGAATTTTTCGATCTCTTTGCGGTGAAGGAGGAGTTTTCGATCGCGCTTGCGCTTGTGATTGAAGCGGGTGGCGTCGATGTACTCGGGAATATCGCAGTTAATGAGATAGACTTCGTTCTGTCGGACGCGCGCGTAGGACTCGGCGAGCGAGACGGTACCGGTTCGCAGGCTTTTGACCTCGCTTCCTACGAGTTCTATTCCGCATTCGAGACTTTGCAGAACGTCGTAATCGAACTTCGCCTTACGGTTCTCCGCGACGACGCGTTCGATTCCTTCGTCTTCCTTCTTCTTCTTATCTTTTTTATCTTTATCTTTTGCCATTATTCAAGTTACGTGAAAAGTTGAATTGAGTCGCTAGTACGGAACCGTCCAGTTTTGATCGACGGCGATTTGATAGAGCCACGGATGAATCCACGGCGACCAGGTCGGGTAGAACGCGCTCAAAGTCGCCCAAAGGAGCGCGAGACCGGCGATCACGCGGAAGATTTTGGAACGTCCGAACTTATCGACGCACGGGACGAGTTGCAGAATATATAAAGGAATGAGCGGGAAGAACCAGCGGAGACAGCACGACATTCCGCCGTAATTCCTGTCGCCTTGATCGCGCGTGAGGAAGAAGGCAAAGAAGACGACGGTAAGGATCGCGCAAAACGCGGCGAGAATACGTAGAGTCGACGCTTTCGCGTTTTCCAACTCGGGGGCGGACTCGCCGTGAATTAGGGCAAACTCCGGGTCTTCGGGCGCCAACGACTTCGCGCGGAAAAGCGCGAGAAGGGCTCCGAGCAATGCGAGCGCCCACGTCGGAGAGAGCGAAAAGACGCCGCGCAGACCGATCGTCGAATGGAACGCGTAACGTTTGATCGACGGTTCGCCGCGATCAATCCCGGTGCGGTTCGCCCAATGGCTCAGTCGCGCGTATTTCGCCTGACGCGGACGACCGGCGGGATAGTAATTGTAAAAGTACCAGTCGTTTGGATCGAAGAGGGTCGCGGGATCGATCGTTTCCCCGTTGTCGATCGCGTTTTGATACTCTTGCGCGAGAGCCATGTGATCGCGTTTGTGTGCGTACGCGGGAATCATGGAGCCGTGCGCGATATTGTTCGTAACGCAGAAAGCGGCGGCGACGACGAGACCGGCGGGAACGGCGCAAAGGATCGTTTTGCGCGGTCGCTTAACGAGTAAGACGGCGCAGAGGAGGGCGGCGAACGCGAGCGCGGGCAATTCGCATGCGACGGCGAAAGCGCCAAAGAATCCGGCGCAGAGGTAGTCGACGGGCGAATCGGAGCGTTTGGCGAGTATCCGCGCGCCGGCCCAAAGGGCAATGGAGACGCAGACGAACCCGGGAACGTGGTTGTTCAGCGTCGCGACGAATGCGAGCGCGAACGAGGCGAAGACGGCGGCGACGAAGGCGTAGATTTTCCCGAGATCGGTTCGTCCGACGAGTTCAATCGTCGACGCGAGGCACGCAAGCGCGACGAGAAGCGGGATTAAGTTGTAAATCACGAGCAAAATGCGCGTCGTTTCGAACGGACGTTTCCCCAAGGAGAGTCCGAAACAACGATTTAGAACCCAATACGGGGCGGCCATCACCGTAGGCAGTAGGGTCGGCTTGCTCGAATAGAGGTAGCCCGAGGAGGGATTGGCGGGGTCGTAGAGTTCGTCGGGGAGTCCGTGTTTAACGACGTCGATGGAATCCCAACTTGGGTCTTCAAAGACTTTGTCGACGGCGTAGGGAACGAGGATTCGGCGATAGTTTTTCGCGCGTTTATTCGCCGTTCGGTATTTTTCGGGGCATTCGTCCTTGCAATTGCGGAGAATTTCTTCCGGCAGGTACTTGAACGAGGCGTTCGGATCGCCGGTCGCGGTACGAATATCGTCGACGCGCTCTTGCTCTTCGTCTTTCGATAAAACCGGGGTATAGCGGTAGACTCGAGCGTCTTTTTCCACGAGCGCGCGAATCGTCGCCCAGCGACTGCGGTCGTTTGCGGACAAAGTCGGGCGCTCTTTGTGCGCGTCGCGAATTAACGCGGCGCCGATTCTTTCCAGCTCCTTTTTCTTTTCGGAATCGGAAAGGTTCTTCTTATCGAGTTCTTTCGACTTTTCTTGGAGCGTTTTGGGAATCTGCTGGAGTCGATAGTTCTGAATGGCGCGATCAGGCGCGGAATCGACGGAGGCGATCTTTCCCAGACCGACGCCGGCGGCGACGACAATGAGAATCGCGTAAACGAGTCGGCGCAGACGCGCGCGCGAAAACTCGGCAAGCTCTTGATTTGCGGCGTCTTGCGCGACCGCGTTTTCTTTTGATTCGCTCATTATTTTTTACCGCGTATCCAGGCTTGTTGGTTCTTTTGTTTCGACGTTTGTCTCGGAGGAGTCGACGGATTCGGGGTAACGACGGTATCGAACCCGGAGTTCGACTCGATAAGTCCGGGAGCGGTCGCGCCGATTGCGGAGTTAACCTCGTCGAAGGGCGAGCTTTGTTCGGCGAACGGAACGGAGCTCGTCGTTTCGTTCACGATCGCAAAGGGGTCGAGGGAATCGATCGTCGTCGCGCCGCCGCCAAGCCCGCCTAGTCCGGAGCCGCCGAGTCCGCCGCCGGATAGACCTCCTGTGAGACCGCCGTTCAAAGCGCCGTTTATACCGCCGTTCTGCGCTTCAAGGGCCTGACGTCTCGAATTGGAGTCGAGCGTCATCGCGGAGGCGTTTAACGCAGTGGAGGAATCGACGCCGACGGGGGCGCCAGTCGGATCGAAATTCACGCCGGCGACGCCGGTTCCGACGTTTCGTTCGCGGACGTTTCGCTGAGTCGCGACGCGTTCCGTCGCGTTTCTTTCGCGGGTCTGTCGATTATTTGCGCCGCGCTCGTTGACGGTTCTTTCGGCGCGATTTCTTTGAGCGGCGCCGCGTTCCGTCGGACCTCTCGACGCGACGTTGCGCTCGTTGACGGCGCGTTCTCGCGGCGCGCGTTCCGTAACGGTTCGCTGTCGGGGCGCCCGCGCTTGCCCTGAAGCGTACGGATTCGCGCGATCGGCGCCGCGACCGCCGACGTTTGCGGGGCGCGATCCGGGCGTGTTGACGCGTCCGCGCGCGACCGTCGCCGGACGACGACGCTCGACGACCTTCGCGCGAGAATACGGGGTCGTCGGAAGATACGAAATCACCTCGTAAACGATCGGTTGCGCGATCCCCATTTCGTCGGCGATCTGCTCGAGCGTCATGTAGGAGCCGTCGTTCGCAAAATCGACGCAAACGCCCGCCTCGTTATAGACGACGCCGGCGGCGCCAAGCTCTTGCGCGCGCTCTTCAAAGGAAGATTCCCCCTTAGCTTCAAGGCTCCCTCCGAGGGAATCGCCGGACGCGGGGGCGTCTCCTCCAAGACTGTTCAGTCCGCCGCCAATTCCAACGAGTCCGGTTTCGTCGACCTCGTTCGTTTCGGAATCTTGCGCCCCTTGGAGTCCGCTTTGTAGTCCGGAGTCGTCGACTTTATCGAACGGCGTTCCGCCGACGTTCGTCGTCGTCGTAACGCCGCGCGCCGCCAAACGATAAGCGACGAGGGGACGATAGGTGTTGAAAACGTCGATCGGCTCAGCCTTCTCCGAAGCGACTTGCGTAAGCGACCCGGTCAACGCGGACGCGCCTGTGTCCGAGGCGTTTAAGTCGATCGCGTCCGCGACGTCGTCGAGCTTAGGCGCGAGCGGCAAATGCACGAGATACGGCGATTCCCGAAAGAGATCGACGTCGTCGAGCGGAGCAAGTTTCAATTCGACCTTAATCGCCAGGGGAAGTCCGTTCTTTTCGAGACTGTCCCACGCGTCAAGCCAATTTTGCCCGTCGAAATAGCTAAATCGACAGTCGAGAACCTCCGGCGCCCAATAGACGCCGTTGTCGGAATCCATCGCGACCTGAGCGGCGGTGAGGGGAGAATTGAGGTCGTCCTCGTCGATTTTTTCTTCTGATTGCGCGTCGCCTGCGCCGCT
>ONGM01000275.1 GCA_900317365.1 uncultured Planctomycetota bacterium | reverse complement strand
TTTCTTTCTCGTTTCTTTGTTCTTTTCTTTTATATATTTTCTTTTCTTGTTTCTTTACTCTTTCTTTCAAGAAAACACATATACCTTCCTTTGAAACGTTTATCATAGACGAAGCGTATTATATATAATATAAGCACAATAAAATTAAAAATAAACTTATAATATAATAAATCGATAGAAAAATGAAAAATTTCCGAATACTTTTTCTTTGAAAGAAAATTAATTTTAAGACGCGGAAATTTTTAAATTGATCGAACGGAATTTTCGCGCGACGCAAAAGCGCCGCCTCCGCGTCCTTGAATCCGATTGCAAAAAGTGATCAACGAGTTTGGAAAGAGGTTGCAAAAATGGTTGCGTTCTTACGGAAAAAAGCGTGTTTTCAGACGGTTTTTACTGTCGTTCAAAATGGAATAAAAACGCTCCGACGCGTAAAAACGCGAGGGAGCGCATTGAATTTGGAAAGTCGCAAAGGACTTGCGATCCTTTGTCGCGCGGGATTGGGGTTTGGGGGGACGGCGGTTTAAATCTCGTCCAACTTAAAGTAGTGGACGTCTACGTCGGTACACCGCACATAGACTCCGAATTTGCTTTTCCCGGCTTTCAGAGGAACGTTGTGCTGCGGGCACAGCTTTACGCCGCCTTTTTTCGAGGAGAGATAATCATTGACGATTTCCTTATCTAGGAATTGAGTGTGGTCGCATTCGGGGTAATTCTCGCATCCGAGGAAAAATTTTCCGCTTTTACCTTTCTTTAAGCGCATTTTTCCACCGCATTCGTCGCATTCGATTTCGCCTGCCACATAGGCGGCAAACGAATTGTAGAACGCGCCGTCGGCCGTCTCGACCTGCTGATCGGATTCGTCGATCGTTCGGTTCATTTCGAGGAATCCATAGAGAGAGCGAGCAAAATGCTTTCCTTGGAATCGTAGAATTGGTTTGACGAGCGTCGGGATCGGTCCCCCGACCGTTACGAATTCGAAGTCGGAGAAGGGCGCCCCGTACCATGCGAGACTTCTGTCAATTACGGCGACCGGGTTCGCGATAAACGTATTTTCAATTGCAAGCGGGACGAGGACGTCAGGAATAGCGGATTTGTCGGTAGCTCGAACGACGACTTTCACGCCGCGTTTTTTGGCGTCGTTGAGCGTTTTGGCAAGACGTTTAAACCAATTGAGGTTCCCAGAAGTTCCCCCGGGAACGTCAATGTTGATTTCTTCCTTCGCCTTGCCGAGGTCTTCTAAAAACGCGTCGGCGGCGGTTTCTCGCGTATATGAAGCTACGATTCGACCGTCTAACGCCGAGATCACGGATCTGCCGGACGTTACCTTCTTTTGGTCTTTCAAGTCGTCAATCATGTTTCTGAAGACGAGCGATTTAGAAAACCTTCTGGACTCCAAGTAGTCGACGTTAGCGATGGAAATGATTTTGCCTTTGGCTCGAGTTACGGCGACGTTGTATAGCCTATTGGCGTAGTTGTTCACCGTCGAGGTCAATAAAGTACCGAGATATTTTCTCGTATAGCATTCGACCGCGTCGTAAATAATGACGTCTTTTTCCGACCCTTGAAACTGATGCACCGTGGCGCAGGTAATTTTGTGAAGATCGGGGACTTGTTCCGCGACGTCCCTTGCCATTCCGTTCAAAAGCCTCGCTTGAGCGTTGTACGGCGTGATTATACCGACTTCGTTTTTCTTCGCCGCGTTCACGGCGATTCCGATCGCTATCATGGCGCTGAGAACGTTCACGTATGATTGGTCGGCGGTTTTTTTGCAAGTTGACGTCATGCCGCTCAAGTCGACGAGTCTGAGCGCGCTACCAGCAAAGGGCGCGCTTCGAACGATTGAATTTCTCTGCTTCGCCATTTCTTCGCCGGATTTCAACAGTCCTTCGTACATCGTTTGGCTGGCAAAGTCCGCGATCTCCGGGTGCATTCTATACTGGCAGTCGAGCATACAAAGCCATTTATGTCCGACTCCTGACTCGACGGCTTTGGTGATTCCGCAGTAGTTGAAAATATCGACGTTCAAAGCGTTCTTACTGTCGGCTTGTACGATCGGCGGGAGCTGGGCAAAGTCGCCCATA
>ONGM01000277.1 GCA_900317365.1 uncultured Planctomycetota bacterium | reverse complement strand
GACGTTCGTCGCGCGATTAGAGTGAGTCGAATAGGAGATTCTGCACTCGTAAAGACCGGGTTTGAGATCGGTAAACTCATAACGCACCGATTTATTTTCCTTGCTGGCGTTGTCGTCGTGCAGGTAGTCGATATCGACGAATTTTGCCGTCACGTTGCCGGAAACCCACTCGCCGGAAACCTTCGCTTTGGAGTTGTCGACGACGACGCCTTGCAAACTGCGAATAGCGACGCTGGGCTTATTCGGGTTTTCGAATTCCAGAACTTGCTTATCTTTAAGGAGTTGACTCTGTAGATCGGCGTAGTCCAGATCTTGAGGAGCGACGTTCTTATCGATCGACAAGCACGCGGCGGTCGCGGCGCTCTGCCCGAGAATCATAAAGACAGGCTCCATGCGAATCGAACCGAACGCTATGTGCGTGCAACTCACACAAAGCGGAACGAGAAGATTGTCGCATTGATCTTTCTTCGGAATGATTGCGCCGTAATCGATCGGATAGGGCGCTCCTGGGTTGACTTGGACGTCCCCTTCGTTGCGCACCGTCTTGCGACCTTCGGAATCGATCGCCACGTAACGTTGGATATTGTGGGAATCCATATTGTAGGATCCCATTCCAATCGGACGCGGAGTTTCGTCGAGTCTGCGGAGATGGCGTTCGGAAACGATGAAGTCGCCTTTCATTCTGCGCGCTTCGCGGATATACATCTGCTTAGGCCAGTTGTTGTTGTCGACAAACTCGTCTTTTGCCAGTCCCCACTTATTATATTCGTCGCGGATCTTTTGCGGAACGCGTTCGTTGTGCTGAAGCGTCCAGATAAGACCTTGTTGCCATTTGAGGTGCTTTTGATAGATTTCTTCTCGTTCCTCATAAGATGCGTCGGGATACCGATAGCTTCCGCCGATTAAGTCGGTGGAGACCGCCTTGTTGTTATTGGAATCCGTTTTGTAGTTCGGCATTGGCGAGAAGGTCATAAAAACGTTCTGTCCGGCTTCGATGGAGCGGAGAAGAAGTTCGTAGTCGAGAGGCGAGTAGTCAGCGGGCTTTTCAATCGGAACGAGGTTTTTCGGATCGTTTGTTAAGCACATGCGCAAGCAGTACGCCTGAACGAGTCCGTCCGCTTCGCCGTCTTCGCCGCTAATCTTTTCGCTGACGTAAGGAAGAAGTCCGCTGTCCGGATTACCGCGTTCAACGTAAGGGTCGACGAAGCCTTCAAATTGGTGATAAATTGCGCGACCGACTTGCACGCCGTTAAGCGTTTCGCCGAATTCTCTGTTAGCCTCGCGTCCGACTGCGTATTCAACGCCTGCGGTCGCCATGAGGTCGCCTTCATAAGTGGCGTCGATAAAAATCTTACCGACGAAACGCTTTCCGGAGAGCGTCGTTATCGATTTGATCGTGGAATTCTCTTTCAGGACGCCGGAGCTTCTGTCGAGTTTTTCGTTTTTGAAGACGTCGATTTTGTACTCTTTAACGAAATCTTCAAAGACTTTTTCCGCGACGCTCGGTTCAAAGACCCACATCGTTTGCGAGTCGTTGTCGATCCCGCGCCCTCCTTGTCCGGGAATGCCGTTTTCTTTTGGCATTGGTTGAAAAGTCCAAGCGCTCTCGTCTTGATAATGGAGCCAGAGTCGATGATAAAACTCACGAGCAAGGCCGCCGATGACGGTGCGATTTCCCGAGTCTGTGGCGCCGAGTCCGCCGCTCGAAAGTCCGCCGAGTCGAGCGTCCGGCGAAACGACGACGACGGTTTTACCCATTTTGACAACTTGAACGGCAGTGGTAATCGCCGCCGAGGTTCCGCCGTAGACGACGACGTCGTATCGATATGTTTCGTCTGCCAACGCGTTGCGACCGAACGTCATGGCAAGCGTTGTTAGCAGACCACAAGCGAATAAAAAAACTTGTTTCATTGTATTTCCATTAGCGATGAGTGAAATACGTACCCTAGTGTTTAGGAACCTTTCAAACGCAACGTTTCAACGTTTGAACAACGGGTCAATTATAGATAGCCGTAGAAGAAAAGTCAAACGACTGTTTTGATGGAAAGTTTTCGAATCGCATGTGACTTCTTACCCCTGATGTAAACGCGTTCTTGTCTATTAAATTTATACGTTATATGAATAGAAAACTATTAATATCTTATTGACAAATATTCTATAAATAAAAAATATAAACGCTAAATAATGAATATCGACAAATATATTCATTTATCAGTTTGAAAAGATATATCGTTAGAATAAATGGATGAGTCGTTCCGTCTTGGACCTCGTTGAATTTGAAAGGGTGAATTTCATAAGATTAACGGGACTTGCAATCTCGGTATATTTCTATACAATCAACAGACCTTCTCAGGCGAGGTTTGAATGGCGAGTTCACACGAGAACGCGAGGCGATCATGGGTCGGCGTCTTTTGCAGTTGTTGAGCGGCGCGGGTCTTTCGTGTTTGGGACTCGTCGTCGGTATTGCTTTTGGATTGATTCTGACGCCGTACCTTGTGTCGTCCCTTGGCGACGCGAGCTATGGAATTTATGTAGTGGCTTCGCTTTTCGCAGGCTGGTGCGGCTTATTGGATTTTGGTTTAACAACGACGACGAGCCGTTACATTACGCGATATTACGTTCAGGACGATAAGCAGGGCGTTAATGAAGTCGGTTCGACGGCGATTCTTTTGTTTGGCGGAATATCATTTCTCGTTTTTCTTGCGTCGATCGCGGCTTTTTTTGCCGCGTCATTATGGACGCAGAATCTTGATCCGAGCGGCGAATTAAGCTGGGCGTTATTTTTATCGGGAACGTCATTCGCAATTTCGAAAATATCCGACGGCGTCGCAGGGGTCATTCGCGGTTCGCTTCACTATGAGTTGACAGGCGGTACGACGCTCGTTTTTCGCTTTATTTGGGGGCTTGTAACTTTTGGAATTCTTTATTTTGGAGGACGCGTCAGAGCGCTCTGTTTGGGGAGCGGCATTGTTACGGCGCTCCAACTTCTAACGTATATCGTCTTGGTTCGACATTCGACGCCGTCTTTTGTTTTTTCATTTAAAAAGTTTCGCAAAGATCGCGCGCGGGAACTTTTAGGATACGGATTCTATGCGTTCCTCGCTCAAATTGGTGAATTAGCGGTGAATCGTAGCGATCTTATTATTATTGCGGCGCTGATGAGTTCTTCCGACGTTGGGCGTTATAATTTAGTCGTCGTTACTCTGACGAGCTATTTCAATAGTTTTTTGACCGAGGCGTCGACTTGGGAGACGAATTGGTTTACGCGTTCGGTCTCGCTGTCGGAAAGGGGGGCGGAAAGCGGTAGTCAAAAGTCTCCTGTCAAGACTGCGCCTCAAAATGGCAAACGATTGTATTCCGAAGACTTTTATATATCGAAGGACTGGATTACGCGCGTTTCTATCTACGCGACGATTTTTATGTCGTTTGGTTTGATCGCGATCGGTCCGAGTTTTCTTGAACGCTGGATAGGCAAGGAACGCTTGTCGTGCTATCCGGCGTTGTTCATATGCGCGTTGGCGCTTGGAATCTATCGCGGCGCTTCGGAGGTGAATAATCGGGCGTTGCAAGGCGTGGCGCGGCACAAGATATATGCTTACGGCGCAATCGTACACGGCGTTTTGAACGTCGTTCTGAGCGTAGTTTTGGTCAAATTAGGCATGGGCTTGCAAGGCGTAGCGCTTGGCGGCGCCGCGCCGGGATTCTTTATTTGGTATCTCTGGGTTCCGATGATCGCGTGCCGAATTTTGGGAGAAGACGCGCGAACGTACTGGCGACGGCAACTGAGGGCGACCGTCATAGCGATCCTTGCGCTCGTTGCGCCGACGCTGTGCGTTACGCAGTGGATAGCGCCGACGTATCCGCGCGTTATTGGGCTTTCTATTCTCGCTTTCGTTTTGTATTTTCCGACTGTCTGGAAACTTGGTTTTTCATCGCAGGAACGCGCCGTTTTAATATCGAACGCGCGGTCTTTCATGCGAAAGGCTGGCACGAATTCCTAATGAAGTTCACCTTTGTTTCCGAACGAAGACGTGATGAATTGCGTCTCGCTTTCCGATATAATGACAGGAGCGCCGCCGAATAGCTCGGAGTCGCAATTCCATGAAACTTTATCGGAGGAATATGAAATGAATAGACGAGAAGCGCTTTTTAGCGCGCTTGTCGGCATGACTGGCGCGAGTCTTTGCGTAGCGTCCGTAGCGACGCGCGGCGAAGACGTCAAGTTCGATTCTATGGACGACGTTCTGGAGTCATTGAGCAAAGCGCGTCAAGCGCAGGCTTTTACGGACGAGGCGATCGACGTCGACGTTCTCAAGAAGATCGTTGCATTTGGCGACAGCGCTTTGAGTCATCGCAACGGCCGACCGCGAGTTCTTTCCGTCGTTACGAATCGCGAGCTTTTGAAAGAGATTGACGCGGTTGCCGGACTCGATTCCGCAAAACGTCTGTCCTTTGGCGGCGCGCCTGCTGCGATTATCGTTAGCGTTACCGACGACGATTCCGATTTTCAGCATTTCGCCGTTGGAGGAACCGTCGAACGAATGATTATCGCAGCGAATTTGTTGGGGCTTCAATGCAAGACCGTAATGGCGGGATTGAAACAGGCGAACGAAGATCCGATCCGAACCAAACTCGGAATTCCGGACGGCTTTAACGCCTATATCGCGCTCTTAATCGGAAAAAGTGAATCGCCGCTCGTCGACGGTATGACCGGCGCGACCTCGCGTGAAGCGAACGACGATAAGACGAAATTTGTCGACTAACGCAGACGTTCTAGCGGAATAATTTTGTAAATTCGATTCAATCTGACCGAAACTTTTTTTCGGTTCGTCTGTTTAATAGGTCGATCTCGCAACGAGGTCATGAAAGGAATAGATAGACATGAATAGAAGAGACGCAATTTTAGGAATGGCGTGCGGAGTTGCGGCGCTGAGCGGGCGCGCGAGCGTCGACGGCGCGCAGGAAGATTCGCGACGCGAAATCGTCGACGAGTTTATTAAAGTTCGTCAAGCGCAACGCTTCACGCAAGAGTCCGTACCGGAAGAAGATATTCAGAGTATCGTAACCGCCGGGCTTAACGCGCCTAGCGCTAAGAACGTCCAACCCTGGTTCTTTGCGGTCGTTACGGACAAAGATCTGTTAAAAGAGATCGACAAAGCGGCTAACGTTAATCCTAACGGTCGTTTGTCCGTCGGCGGATCCCCGCTCGTGGTTTTTGTTAGTACCAACGGCTCTGAATACGGACTCTTTGACGGCGGAGTGGCAACCGACCGAATGAACGTCGCCGCAAATCTTCTCGGGTACGGTTGCAAGACTGTAGCGACGGCGGCTAAGGCGGCTAACGAACCGGAATTCAAGAAAAAGCTTCATATTCCCGACAACTATACCGTTTTTGCAGCGCTTTTGATTGGTAAAGAAATCGAAAAGTCGGTCGACGGCGTGAGCGGCGCAACGACCCGCGCGCCTCAACAAGAGAAAGTCTTCTTCTATAAGAAGTAACCAACGCGCGAGCTTTGGAATCATGCTTGCCTTTGAAAGTGTCGACGCCTGTCTTTTATCGCGTTGGCAACGCGAGCGAAACTCGCCTGATAAACGCGCAAGCGGAAATTAAACTATGCGACGTTCGCAGGATACAGCCTTACGATTTTCCTTTGCGGGCGCGTTTTACGAAAAAACTTCGGCGTATCTGACGTTCTTACGGCGATTTTGAATCGTCTCATTTGTTTGCCCACAAATGCTACGGCTTTGAAGCCGTGGCGGAGAGGGCGTAGGCGGCGCCGTTACACGCAACGGAAAACGCGCGTCCGGATTTGAAACAAACTCCGGACGCGCGTTTGCTATTGCCTGACCATTATTGACCGACGAAGCGCTATTCTACGGCGTTAAAGAAGAATCGGCTTTCCGGCGCGACGTCGCCTGAGGTGTAAACGTTTTCGACTTTCACATCGTCGTTCCCCACGTTGTCGAGCCATTTGAATGAAATCGAATTGAAGGAGGCGGTTTTCAGACCCAGAACTTTACAAGGAACCTCGAACATGATTTCGTTTCCTTCAATCTTGCATTTAACGGTTCCCTTTTCATTCCATTTCCAGTCGTTCGTTTTTTCGCCGGCAAAAGTCTCGTATTGCGCGCCTGACTCGTCGTACTTCGAACCAATCAAAACGTCGCCGCCTATGAAGCCTGTCGAAAGATTGTTGTCGGCGTCGATCAGCAAGCGCAGACCGTCGGGCTTATCCTTCGGTTGAATTTCGTCGACTGTTTGCGCATAGAAATAGAAGTTATCCGCGTCGCGGGTCGCTTTGAAAACTTTGAAATCGTTCCGGCCGGATTTGTTGACGTAGTGCGTTCCACCGGCGCCGGGGAAGTCGCGTTCGGCAACCTCGCCGATCCAATCGCTGAAAACGAGGTCGACGTCGTTCCATTGAGAGAAGTCGCCTGCAACGTCAATCGTTTTCGTCGCCGTCAAATTGGGCGCGGAGGGCGCGCCTTTGTACTTGCGAATCCCCTGAATCATCTGAAGATAATAGTTGTCGAGGTGTCCGCCTTTCATCGGTTCAATATCGCGACTGTATTCACGATCATATTGATCGACGAAGACGTTGCGATCGCCTCTTGTCCATCGACCGGCGATCCACTCGTTCCATCCGGTGATCATAACGAATTGAGGATCGAGTTCGTATGCGCGTTTCCATTGCTCTTCAAAATTCCAGCCTTTGTCCGTGTCGAGCCGTTCTTCAACGACGCCGTTATGAAAACTTCGTCCTCGCGCTTCTCCGGAACTCATATTGGCGACGTGCGCGTCAGGCTGACGGCTGAGGTTTTGAGCGACGGAAACGTTGACTTGTTCGGCAACGTTTGGATCGTCTTTCCATCCGTAAGGTTGCGGATAAGCGGCTTCCCAATGCCACGCCTTTTCCGTATTGACCATGGTGAAGGGCCAGTGCGCGCGTCGCAACGTTAATTTTTCTTTGATTTCCGCGCTCTGAATGACTTCAGGATCGCCGACGAGCAGTGGTTTGCCGTCGAGCTGAAGTAGCAACTCGTCGTACTTGCCGGTATTGTAAACTTCATTCCAGAGTTTATTTGCGGTCTGATCCGCGTTTGTATTGATCATGAAGGTAATTTGCGGAGTGGCGAACCCTTCTTCGCGCATTTTCTTCATAACGTCGCATATTGCGGCAACAGATTGCGGATAAGTAACGTTGTTCGTAGTGTCGAAGACGAGGAAGTCGATTCCAGCGTCGACGAGAAGTTGCATGTGTCGTCGAATGACCCACGGATCATAGGAGACGTAGTAACCGTAGAGCGGCTCCGCCCAGAAGTGCATGATTCCGTTACGATTGCCCCAATACTTAGACTTACTCAGTTCAGGGTTTCTTCTTTCTTTTTCGGGGAGGCGCGCGAGAATTTTGGAAAGGTCGTAGGGACCCTCGGTCCAGCTCGACTGTGGGATCGACTCGGACAACCACAAGAAGTAAAAGATACCGACCTTTTTTTCTTTGCGAAGCGTGCGAGTTTGATCTGCGGAATCGACTGTTCGTCCTAGTGCGTCGACTGCGCGCCACGGAACTCCGGAAGACTGAGCATTAGCCGATTGAGTCTGGCAAACGACGGCGAACGTCGTTGCTAAAAGGAGAAGAAGCGCCGTGCGAAATTTCATTTGCGTCTCGTTTTCTATAATGAACCAAATGTGCCGCGATTTACAGATTGGAATCGATCAGCTCTTGTAACTTTTGCGGTTTTTGGACGCCGGCGAGTCTTGATACGACCTGACCGTTTTTGAATAACAAGATCGTAGGGACTGCGGTAATATTGAGCTGTAGGGCGAGATTCATGTTTTCCGCCGTATTGCACTTCATAATCACAGCCTTGTCAGTATTGGCGGCGGCGAGCGCTTCAACGATCGGGGCGAGCAAGCGACAAGGTCCGCATGTCGGAGACCAAAAGTCCAAAAGAACAGGTTTGGTTTCGTTAAGTACTTTGGATTCGAAGTCGTTTTCTGAAAGTTCAAGGACAGAAGCCATTTGTAAAACTCCGTTGATTTTTCGATTTCGTGGTTTTACTCGTAAAGATTGTTTTGCAAGAAGAGCCGTCGAGACTTTTGTTTCGACGGCTCTTCTTTTGACACGCTAGACTAGGAAAATGAGATTATTCCCAATTATTCTTCGTCGTCCTTAAGATCTTTGCCCAACTTGGCGATGATTTCCTGCTGGATGTTGCCAGGAACAACGTCGTAACGATTGAACTCGATGGAGTAGCTACCTTGTCCGCCTGTCATACTTGCGAGAGCGCGGCTATACGTGGTAACTTCGGCGAAGGGGACTTCAGCCTTAACCGTTTGATATCCGCCGCCGGCGTCTTCAACGCCGAGAGGACGACCGCGACGCGCGGCGACGATATCGGAGTTGATATCGCCGACTTTGTCGACGGGAACGGTAACGTCGAGGTTCACGATCGGCTCGAGCAACGCGGGCGAGGCCTTCGCAAAAGTCTCCTTGAAAGCGCCTTTCGCAGCGGTGCGGAACGCTTGTTCGTTCGAGTCGACCGGGTGATATTTACCGAAGTGGACTTCGATACAGAGGTCTTGAACTTGGCAACCGGCGAGGACGCCGCTTTCCATACGATCTTTGAACCCTTTTTCGATCGCGGGCATGAAGTTCGACGGAATCGAACCGCCGACGACGGAGTCGACCCAGAGGAAATTGTTTTCCGGGAAGTACTTCCATTCCTTCATGGACGGGAAGCGCGTTTTATCGGTGGCGAATTCTTCGGGATCGGTTCCGCCCGGGAAGGGATACATGCGAATGTGGACTTCGCCGAACTGACCGGCGCCGCCGGATTGCTTCTTGTGACGGTACGACCCGGACGCGTCGCTTTGAATCGTTTCACGATACGGAATCTTTTGTTCTTTCGTATCGAGTTCGACCTTGTCGCGTCTCTTGAGACGTTCTTGCAGGATTTGGAGATGCAGTTCGCTCATGCCGGTGATTACGAGCTGCTTAGTCTGTTCGTTGCGTTCAACGGTGAAGGTGGAGTCTTCTTCCGCGAGTTTACCCAACGCGATGGAGACTTTGGCTTCGTCGCCGCGGCTCTTGGGGAACGCGGCGAGTCCGACCATCGGGGTCGGGAACGCGAATTTCGGCATAGCGACGTCGCCGAGAGTGGTGCAGGTCTTGAGCTCGTCGGTCTTGGTAACGGCAACGATCATACCCGGAGTGGCTTCGTCGACAGGAGTAAGTTCGTTCGCTTGAACTTCGAAGAGCTGAGCAATCTTGAAGCCTTTTCGGGATCCGACGAGCGGAACGGTCGCGCCGGTTTTGAGAGTACCGGAGTAGACACGGAGATAGTTGATCTTTTGGACGAAGGGGTCAATGCGGGTTTTAAAGACCTGGGCGACGACGGGACCGTTCGGATCCGGCGTAATTTCGACGTCATTATCTTCGGCGTCTTTCGCGAAGCGTTTGATGGCGTTGGAGGGGAGCGCGTAAGCGGCGAGCGCGTCGAGGAGTTCTTTCATACCGACGCCGGACTTAGCGGAGACGCAGAAGATCGGGATCAAGGAGCCTTCTTTGACGCCTTGCGCGATGAGTTTCGCCATTTCTTCGTCGGTCGGGAGTTCGCCTTCGAAGTACTTTTCCATAGCGGCGTCGTCGACGGAGACGATCGACTCGATGAGGTTTTCATGGAGTTGCGCGGGATCGACGAGGGCTCCGGCGGCTTCGGTCGGTTTCAGAACGTCGACGACGGCGGAGAAATCTGCTCCGTGTCCGACGGGGACGTTGAAGAGGGTCGCTTCGGAGCCGAAGACGCTTTTAATGGAGTCAATGAGGGATTCGAATTCAATGTTGTCGCCGTCCATTTTGGAGACGATAACCATCTTGCCAAGTCCGGCTTTATTCGCTTCGGCGAAGACGCGGCGCGTGTTGACTTGAATTCCGGAAGAGGCGTTGACGACGATCGCGGCGACGTCGCAGGCGCCCATTGCGCCGATTACGCCGCCGATGAAATCGGGATAACCGGGGGAATCGAGAAGATTGAAGTGTTTATTAGCCCACTCAAAATTCGTGCACGACGTTTCGATCGTGTACTTGTGAGATTTTTCTTCGTCGTCGAAGTCGCAAATGCTCGTACCGTCGTCGACGCTGGCGGGACGCTTTACTTTACCGGTAAAGTTCAAGAAGGCGTCGGCAAGAGTGGTTTTTCCGGACCCGCCGTGACCGCATAAAACAATATTCCGAATATCTTCGGGTGCAAACTTCGACATAAAGCAAAATCCTTGTGCGAATGTATCGTAGGCTTAACCGCCGCATGGGCGGAGTTGAAAGGACTTGGCAGGGGCGCGGCGCGACGTAAACCGGCAACGAACCGCGAGAACGATTCTGCCGCGCCGCGCGCCGGAGTTGAGCGGCGACGGCGACGCCCAGCGCCAATGCAAACAATTTGTCTGATTATATTGAATTTTGTTTGAACTTTCAAGCGCCTATCGAAATTTTTTGTTTCAAGGTAATTCGTTGCAACTAAAATTCCGTTTCGTCGCATAGTCTGAATTGCGCGCGTCGGTTTTTCTGTTATACTTCTTGTGGCTCGCGCGGAGCCGCCGGAGCATGACGCATACAAGAAAGGTGAGAATCCCATGGGGTTTGCCCGAACGAAACTAGACAACGGACTTGAGGTCATCGTAGAAGCTAACGAGTCGGCGCTTTCAACGTCTTTGGGCTTTTTCGTTAAAACGGGGTCTCGCGACGAGACGGACGAAGTTTCCGGTATTAGCCACTTTTTGGAACATATGGCGTTCAAAGGCGGAGATCGCATGACGGCGGCGGAGGTTAACCAAGAGCTTGACGCTCTCGGCGGACTTTCGAACGCGTTCACAATGGTGGAATCAACCGCGTTTTACGCGCAGACGCTTCCGGAGCTTCAGGAGCGAGCCGTTGTTCTTTTGAGCGAGATCCTTCGTCCGTCGCTTCGTCAGGAGGACTTTGAGACTGAGAAGAAAGTCGTAATGGAAGAGATCCAGATGTACGACGATCAGCCGCCGTACGGTCTTGATGAAAAGACGCGCGAGTATTTTTGGGCGGACCATCCCCTCCGCCGGAGCATTCTCGGCGATTTAACGACAGTCGGACGCATGACTCGCGATCAGATGTACGAATATCACGAGCGTCGTTATTGTCCCAACAACATGGCGTTTGTCGCTTGCGGCAACGTCGACTTTGACAAATTAGTTCGTTGGGTCGATCGCGAATGCGGCAAGTGGCGTTCAGGCGTTGCAACGCGAGAAACGAGCCGCGCGCATGGTCGAAGCGGCAAGCTGATTCTCCAAAAGGACGGCGCTAACGACGAGTACGTCTATCAAGTTTTTGACGGACCGTCAACGTCAGACTCCGATTACTGGGCGGCGTCGGCTTTGGGGAGCGTTGTAGGCGGTTCGTCCGTAGGAAGTCGGATCTTTTGGGAGCTTGTGGATACTGGTCGCGCAGACGACGCGGGGTTCGGGCTTGACTCGTATTCCGATTCCGGACGTTTCGAAACGTCTCTTGTCTGCAATCCAGCGGACGTAGAGTCGAACCTTGCTTCTATCCGTGGGATTATTGAAGACGTCCAGAAGAACGGCGTAACGGAAGCGGAGCTTTCGCGCGCGAAGAACAAAAACCTGACTTCGGTTGCGCTTGGCGCGGAACATTCAAACTCTCGACTTTTTGCCATTGGTTCCGATTGGCTGACGACCGGCGAGCTTTTAACGACGCAAGAGACCCTCCAATTGATTCGCAATATAACAATAGACGAGGTCAATGCAGCTGCGGAAAAGTACCTCATAGCTGAACCGTATACCTTTGCCATCGGCGCCCTTGAGAATATCGAGGCGTAAGTCGTCGATTCGTTCCCCTTTTTATCTGGACCTTAGTTCTTAGGCAGGTTTTTTTGCGTGTTTGCTTTGCGGTACCGCGCAGGAGCGGTTAAAGGCTCGGAGGCGTTGCTCTCAGTCGTCTGCCGAGACAGACGCGTCTTTTGAATTTGTTTGTCGGACGCCGCGATGAAACGTAGACTCCGAGAGTTTGTCAGCCGTTTTGAAGTCGATGAACTTGAATTGAAAGATTGTTTGCGTTGCTTTCCTATTTTTGCTATTTTATCTAACGACGTTTTCGAGTTTGATCGGTATTATGGGATTTTGCCCGATGATCCGTTTGTATGAGAAGATCGACTCAATCCGCGTAATTGACGGCATAGTTTTCTAAAATCGCGAATCTTTCAAAAGCGGCGTCCTTAAATTGCGACGAGATTCCCGATAAATGTGAGGCGAGGCGCGCCTTGAGCTTTATCGACGGATATGAGCGTTTTGCGCGAGGATTGGTCTTCTTGGCTGTAGGGCGAATAGGAGGTCGTCGGAAAGTTTTTTGGAAAAAGGTCTTTTCCGAAACGAAAACTTTTGTTATCCTCCGCGCGAATGAGGCGTAATGGTCAAGAGCGGAGCGCGCTATGCGTCGAGGCTCTTGTTCCGTGTCAAGGGATTGCGCGTAGTTAGCGAATTTAGGAATTCAGAATGGAAGATCAAGCTACGGTTGTTGCGACGACGGAGATGGATCCGTTACAACGCGAGATGTGGCGCGCGTACGAGTCGAATCGGAACGATATTTGCGCTCGCAATCGCTTAATCGAGCGTTTCATGCCGTTGGTACGCCGTCGCGCGGAGCGAATCAGAGCGAAATTACCGCACGAAATCGAACTCGACGATCTTATTTCCGCCGGCGCCGTTGGACTGATCGACGCGATCAAAGCGTTCGATCCGGATCGCGGCGTAAAATTCGAGACGTTCTGCATTCCGCGCGTTCAAGGAGCTATGCTCGACGAACTTCGCGCAATGGATTGGGCGCCGAGAATGGTGCGTTCGCGAACGTCAAAATTGAACGAAGCCGACAAAGTTCTTGTCGGTAAGTTTGGGCGTCGTCCAACGGAAGAGGAACTGGCAAGTTTTCTCAGTCTTCCGGTCGACGACGTTCGGCAGACGATTATTGATTCGAACCGAGTCAATATAGCCAGTCTCGATAAGAAATGGAACGATCCGTCCGGCGACGGCGAAGTAACCGAGATGGACGTTATCCCAGACAAGCGTAGCGAGGCTCCGATGGAAAGGCTGGAACGCGCCGAAATCATTCGAAAGTGCACGCAAGGCTTAAGTCAGAAAGAACGCATGATCATCATTTTGTATTACTACGAAGAGATGACCATGAAGGAAATCGGCATGGCGCTTGATTTGAGCGAAAGTCGAGTGAGCCAGATGCACTCCGCTATTGTCAAGCGAATGAAGAAACTTAATATGCACTTACAGTACGATCTCTAACCGAGTCGTTCTCTCGTTGAATAAGCGAAACGCCCTCGTTTGTTGGATCCAAACGGGGGCGTTTTTTGTCGATCTTTTTGTCGACAGTGGTTTTGTCGACAGAGTGAAATTAGACGTGGACGCTACGAGCGTACAAATGCGGTTTATTCGCGTCGCTCAATGATTCGAGAACCTGAACCGAGATCGGGCAACTTCCAGAAGGAGCCTTCGCGGACGATTTCATTCACAACTTCGTTGGCAGGCGTTCCGTCAATGAAAATCTTGTCGTCGTCGTCGAGCGCCGGAATGTAGACGTCGGCTTTGACGTTGCCTGGTATGGAGACGTTGAGCAGATACGCGGAGGCGTCTTGTCGAATCATGAGATCGACGGCGCCGCGAATCGTCGGTACGCGCGCCTCAATTTTTCCAAGATCGGCGATTTGCGGCTTAATTCGTAGTTTTGACGCGCCGGGAAGAATCGGTTCGACTCCGACAAGTTTTCGCGGAATGATATTCGCAGGCGCGGCGCCCCAAGCGTGGTTCCAGTCTTGGTTGGGCTTGTAACGATCGTCCCACGCTTCAAGCGTGATTGTGCTTCCAACGCGAAGCATGTTGAGCCATCCACGCAAATCGTCGGCCGTCATTCTTTCGAGACCATAGGCGCCGTTTTCGCCTTCGTACACCGATTCAAGCAAGAACTGAGCGCCGTATACGCTACAGCGCATACCGCGAGATTTCACAAACTCCGTTACGCTGGAAACGTATTGCTGTGGAACGAGTCCAAAAGCGAGCGGGAACATATTGGCATGGAGGGACGAGTGAGTCGTTGCGTCGCCGTCTCGGTACGTCCCCGATTCCGAGTCTAGAAAAACCCGTTGATACGCGTCTGATACCTTCTCAATTTGGGAAGAGAAAAACTCGACGTCCTCTTTTTTGTCGAGCGCTTCCGCAAAACGCTTCATCGATTTCAACGCAAAGAAATGATATGCGTTCACGACAGCGTTCAAATCGTTGAAAACGAAACCGTCCGTTTCTCCTGATTCTGCGTTTTCATTTCCAGCGAGTCCCTTGTGCGGCCAGTCGACAATATCGCGGAAACCTGAGCCTTTGAAATGGATTGAATCGAGAACTTGTTGCGTTAGTTTTCCTTTGCGGGTACTAATGAGACCGTTATCTTCCGCCAACGCAACGAGCGATTTTGCTTTGAGATCGTCGTAATATCGCGCAATGCTGCGACTATCTCCGGTGTAGAGGTAGTCGTACCACGCCATTTGAACCGACTGGAGGTTCCATTCGGTAGGCCACGTTGGATGAAAAATCATATATTCTTGCGAAAATCGCGCGAGAGAGTACTCCCGGTCAACAGAATAGTGGCTCAATTGATTGAGCAACGCGTCGCCTTCGTATGGGATTCTCTCGCGGTCGCCGTCGAGATAGACTCCGGCGAAAGTCGTCGCTTTAATTGAATACTTGCAAAGATCCCAAACTTTATTCAGTTCGTCCGAGTCGCAATGAAAGTAAGACGACGTATCGTCGAACGGGTAGGTTGCGGTTTCGCGTCGCGCAGATAGAAAAGTTAAAGTTCCTCTCGTTGGAAGATCGGCGTTTACGTCGTCGACGTCGTTAACGAGTTCAACTTCGGCGTATCGGAAAGGGAAAACTTCGCCGATATAATCAGGCATTTTGAAAGCCGCGCCAGTTGAATTTCGCTGGTCAACGCGGGTCTTAATCGAGTAAGACTGTCTTCCCGCCATCAGCGGCAGACGATATTCCCAATACCTTGTTGAACCAGCGGGCTTTCTATCGACGCGTCCGTCTTTGACGCGTTCGCCAACTCGAACAAGGGCTACGGCGCCGTCGACCGGGGAATAGATTTCCACACAGATTTGTCCAAAGGACGCGCGCCCGAAATCCAAGAACGTAACGGAGTCGTTGATTTGTACGGATTGCGGATAATCGACCGACTTAACGATCGGTAGCCTTGTTGCGGCGTATTCTTCGAGTTCTGAGGCGGTTCTGAACGCTTTAAGTTCCGACCATTCGGACTCGACGTCGTTTTGATCCCAAAACCTTACGCGGAAGAAGTACGTTGTCGACGGTTGCAATGGAAGCTCGGCGTCGTATCGAACGGCGGTGGAAGACGCGTCGTTGACCTTACCTGAATCCCACAGGAGCGTGGATTCATTGCCAGGTTCAAAGGCTTTTCGGTCTTTGGCCAGTTGGATCTGTCGGGCGGTTTGCAAGACGTCTCGGGGATTTCTGGGCACGATCCAGGAAAAATATGGACGAGACGATTTGATTTCAACGTACTGAACGCGCTCGATAGCCGTGTCGATTTGATCGAGCGAGAGCTGAGTTGGGAATCCGTCCCTCCACACGACGTCGGTTTTTTCGATGAGATCGACGAGGAGACCGAACGGACGTTCCGCAGAGTTTGCATGAACGTTGGACCAATAGAACGCGGTAAGACTGATAATTAAGGTAAGAATAGTTCGTTTCGCTTTGTTTCGACTGAATTTCATTTTGCAATCCTGGTAAACGTCGGCGTCAAAGAACGAGCAAAGAAGAGGCTAAAAGGCGCTCTTTCCATGTTGGTTTATTTTACCAGTCTGCTGATTCCGTGTAAAGCAACTGAATTCGAGGCGATTTGGTTTGCGATCGAAGATTTTTTCTGTTGACGTATTTGGTAAATGCGCTATAATCATGACAGTTTCGCGTTGTTGGTTGCTTATGGCAGCCTACAATTAGGCGTGAAATTTGGCGAGTTGCGTATTTTTGTTGACGACGCCGGGTTTGCGCAGTCGATAATGAGTCTGGAGCGCTTTGCGATTCGTCAGACTTTTGGATGAGTGCCCGAGCGGTTTAAGGGACCGGTCTTGAAAACCGGCGACGGTTTACGCCGTCCGTGGGTTCGAATCCCTCCTCATCCGTTTTAATTAACAAGCGCTGAGTTGATAGAGCTGACCCTCCGCGCGTTGGCGGACGTCTATGAATGGAGTGAAAGACGTTATGAGCGGTAAGGCTTTCATGAACGCCTTTTTTCGGCGTTTCGCTTTTATTGTTTTCGTCTTAGCATGGTTTGTTGCGTTTTTTCTTTTTAGCGTCTCGCCGACTTTTGCTCAACGCTCGCGTTCAAATCGCACAGGTCGCGAGCGGGTTTACGCCGAAAAACAGCTTTCGGAATTGGCGTTAGAGCCGATAGCGAGCGCGGCAAACGTCGTTCTCAAGCCGTTGCGACCGATTGCCGGGGCCGTTCTTCCAAGTTTTGGCTCGAACGTCGTTGGACGCGCGCCAATTTCTTTTTCTGATTCCGAATCGATTTATGAAGTTGGCTCTCAGAATATAACGTGGTATTCGCAAGACGGGGAAGTCTTTTCAGCCTTAGCGTTTTATCCCATGACGCCGCCGATTGACGACGATAAATTTCCCGTCGTGATTTATTCTCACGGTCTTGGATCTTCCCCGGAGAATTTTTCCTATCTCGGTCGCTCTTGGGCGTCTCGCGGCGTCGTTTCGATCTTCTTGCACCACTATGAGACAGACGAGAGTCTGTGGCGCGGCAAATTAAGACCGATGGTTGAGCTGAAAGAAGCCTATCACAAGTACTGGACGGCGCGGGATCGAGCGCGCGCGATGAGTTCCGCGATTGATTTTCTTTATTCCGTCAACAACGAGTCCGGTCCGCTCGGCGCATCCGTAGATCTTTCGAGGATCGGCGTCGCCGGCAACGACCTTGGCGCGTTAGCGGCGCTTATGCTCGCCGGACAGCTTCCACCGGACAACGGAGCGCTTCTGAAAGACTCGCGCGTGTCCGCCGTTGTGGCGATTTCACCGCCGGTCTTTTGCGATCTTGCGAGCGCTCCCACGGTATACGCTAGCATAACCGCGCCGTTAATGGTCGTAACCGGAACTAAGGACGACGGCGTTGTCGGATCGACGAAGGCGCGACAGCGGCGAATCCCTTACGATTCCGTTTCCCGCAACGATCGTTACCTTGTTGTGTTGCAGGGCGCCGATCACCGCGTTTACGGCGGGTTGCGCGTTGGCGGACAGCGCGCGGCGGCGGATCACTCGTATCAAGAGACGGTTCGCGTTCAAACGTCCGACTATTTTTCCGCTTACCTATTGAAATCCGGCGACCATTTGGAAAGAATGCGTTCTTACGGTTACTCGACGCGTTCGGACAACGCGATTGTGGAGCATATGATTGTGGGTAGCACAGCGAAACCGACGTATAACGCTCGCCTCAGGTCGCAACGCAATTACCGTTAATCAGCGATTCTTGAGCAAATTGTGTATGACGCGTCGTCGCATGATTCGCGACGACGCGTTTTAATTTCTATTCGCTGTTTCTTTGTCTTTCTTTGCCGCGTAAATATTCGATCTTCCGCAGCGGTTTTGCTTTTATTGATCTTGATCTTTGTCTTTAAAAAACGTATACTCCGCGCGCCGTTTTAGGTAGACTTCGACGTAGAACGAAGGATTGACGCGACGAGACCGAGCGACGCAACGTCTCTCGCGGATGTTTATGGAAAAACAGACGTACAACGAGCCCAAAATGCGGATTCAAATGCGACATAAACGCGCCTATTTATTTACTGCGCCTTATTGCGAGGCGTTGCGCGGCGCGCGCTTTGTTTCTCGTCAAAGGCTCGGGGTCTTCGCGTTTGCGGCGTTATGTCTTTGGATTCTTTTCGCCATCCCGGCGTCTGCGTTCGAGCCGTTGGGTAATTTCTGGACCGGAGCCGAATCAAATCGTTCGAGCGCTCCGGAAACCGGAAGATCTCGCGCGATCTTCGGAGACTTTTTCACAGACTGGCGAACTCCGTCGGCGCCGTCGTACGGTACGGAATTTTCAGGAGAGGGCGTCGACGTTTTTGCGCGCGGTCAGTCGATCGATTCGTCCGGTTCGTTTGACGTCGTCGAAGAGAATCCGTTTCTTTCTACAACGAACGACGCAAACGCGCGCGAAGCGCTTGATCTTGCCGAACAGTACGACGTTCAACAGGTCGGCGGATCGCGCATTTATTCTCCGGCGCTTGCTCCGTCGGTCGTTCCAATAACCATTTCCGCTAAATACGGTTGGAAGGGGGAAGGGGATGAGTTCGGCGAGCCATACGTGCTTTACGGAGATTGTTCCGTTTCGCAAGGGAAAGGTTCCGCATCGGCGCAAATCGCGGTCGTCTGGATTTCGCATAACGTCGACCTGGGTTCCGGGGCGGAAGGAACCCGAGTTTGGGCGTACTTGCTTCAGGACGATTCAAACTCATTGCGAATTGACGTGAACGGAGCGTGCCGTAGCGCCAAGACGCGCGACGGCGCGTGGCTTGGGGAATTTGCGTCACTAAGCGACGTTAATTTGCACATTGCTTTCCCGGGCGAAAACCAGGTTCGTCCCGACGATATCTTTTCACGCGCGCGACAATTTATAGAAGAGGAAACGACGGCGACAACATCCGGCAATCTTCTTAGCGTTAAGTCGACGGACTCCGCCAAGTCCGACGAGGCGCGTCATGACGTTCATGTAGAATCTGAGAGCGAGGCGAATTCGGACGCCGGCGCATTGGGGTGGAGCGACACAGGCGACGGTGAGATCGTTATGATCCCGGAGACGTCGCAGGTACGGGACTATTTCAATCAAATCAAAAACGAGGTGAATCCGTCGCGCATCCGAGTGCAGTTTTTTTCTCGCTACGATCGCGATTTTGATATTTCGTATCAATCGAATTCGAGCGAGTCGCGCGACGGCGACGGTAAGGACGTTTCTTTTATTACGAACGGTTTTACCGTAATTTTGCAAGGCATAGCTTCACAAGCAGATCTTCCGATCGGCGACGTTATCGAATTGTCTGCGGATCAGGCGACCGTATGGAGTAAAAGCGTTAATTTAAGCGATTTCTCGAATGAGAAGATCGTAGAAAACCTTGATTTGGAATTTTACCTCGAAGGCAACGTCGTGTTCCGCGAGGGAAACAGCGTCGTTTACGCCGACCGAATGTATTACGACGTTTCAAATCGCGTTGGAATTTTGGAAGACGCCGAGTTAATCGCCGACGTTCCGGATCTAGAAGGCGCTTATTTCAGACTAGGCGCGTCGAGAATTACCCAGCGCGGTCCGAACGCGATGTACGCTAACGACGCGTGGATAACGACGAGCGCGATGGGACGACCTACCTATAAGCTACAGTCCGAATCGATCGTTGCCGAATCTAAAAGCGAACCGCTGTTTGACGCCGCTACCGGAAGACGTCTTGTGAATTCCGAAACAGGCGAACTTTTGACTTCCGATAAACGTTACGTTATTTCTGAGAATAATTTTGTAACGGTCGGCAATTTACCGGTCGCTTATTGGCCGTGGATGGCGATGGATATTAAGGATCGGTCCTTGTATCTTCGTCGTTTAAAGTTTGGGCACGACGGCGTGCTGGGAACACAGGTTTTCACGACGTGGAATCCCTATCAACTGTTCGGAATGACAAAGTATCGTCCGGACGGTACGGATTGGGATATTCACCTTGATTATTTCTCGAAGCGCGGTTTTGGACATGGCACGACTTTTGTTTACAATCGCGATTCGATATTTAACTGGAACACGCGCGCCGTCGGAATGTTGAATTATTACGGTATTTACGATAACGCTCACGACAATCTCGGTCGAGGACGTCGGTCGTTGCCGTTGGAACATAAATACCGTTATCGAGGAATCTGGAAGCATCGTCAGGAGTTGGGAAATCTTGACTGCGGAATCGGATTATTCGACAATTGTTGCATTCGTAACGGATGGACGCTTACCGGACAATTCGGGATTTCGAGCGATCGCAATTATCTCCAGCAGTATTTTGAGGACGAATGGTATTCTTCCTCCAATCCGGAGACGAGTCTGGAGTTGAAACGCACGGTGAATAATCGTTCGCTCAGTATTATGGCGAGCGCGCGCACCGATAAATTCTATACTCAGACCAGCTGGTTGCCGAGAATCGATCATTTTTGGCTCGGTCAGGCGCTTGCGCATTCTAATCTCACATGGTATGAGCATACAAAAATTGGCTTTGCTCAGTTCCGCACCGCAAGTTCGCCTTATGCGGAAGACGATAAGGCGATGTTCCGTTATCTTGATTGGGAACTGACTCCCAATTCGTCGAATAATCTTGCGACCGGTTCGTCGACGCTCGATAAAGACAGCCTTGTCTTTACGACCCGGCACGAACTCGATTTGCCATTCCAACTCGGACCGGTCAAGACGACGCCGTACGCGTTAGGCGAATACGGATTCTGGGGACATGGAACGGAATCCAGGAATGTCAGTCGACTTTACGGTCGTCTCGGCGCTCGTTTCAACCTGCCTATTTGGAAGGTGGATTCCGAAGTCGAAAGTCAGACGTGGTATCTTAACGGACTCGCGCACAAGATGAATTTGGTCGCCGACCTTTCCTATTCTGACGCTAATAAAGACTACAACCGATTGGTTCTTTACGATCAGATCGACGATTTCCAGATCGAAGATTTCCGCCGACGATACTCCGTAACGACCTTTGCCGGTAAAGGAGCCGGATATTCCGACGCGATACCGCTTCGTTTCGACGAGAGATATTATGCGATTCGTCAAGGAGAAATCGGCGGATCCGTAGCGTCGGCAAGTTCGGAGCTCGCCGATGATTTGCAACTTGTCCGTCTCGGCTGGAACAACCGCATTCAAACGAAACGCGGACCGGTTGGCGCTCGTCGCGTCGTCGATTGGATAACCTTTAACGCAGGTTTGAACCTTTATCCGAAGAAGAGTGAGAACTTTGGCAAAACGGTCGGACTTTTGGATTATGACGCCACTTGGCAGGTAGGCGATCGTTTCGCCGTTTTCTCTTCGGGACTTTACGACTTTTGGGGTTCCGGTCAGAAGATTACGCGAATCGGCGTTCAACGCCGTCGTCCCGGATTGAGCATGTGCTTCCTTGGCGTCGACAGGCTTTCCGGACCAATCAATTCGACGTACTTGAATTTTGGTCTCACGTACCGAACTTCCGAGCGCTGGGGACTTGGTTTCAGCAACTCGTACGATTTGAGCGAAGGATACAATATCGGGCAGAAACTGACGATTAGCCGAATTGGCGAGTCTTTCGTTATCAGTCTCGGCGCGAGTCGTAATGAAAGCAAGGACAATTGGGGAGTGAGTCTCTCAATCGAGCCGGTGTTCATGTTCGATAAAGACAAGAAAGAGGAAGGACTCCTCGGTCTTGGGAATATGTAACCGGGTCTGAGCGGCGAGACTCTCCGAATTAGCGCTTGCCATAGAACTACCTATTTTCAATCTCGGATGAAAAATGCAATACAGACAAATAGGCAAAACCGAACTGAAGGCGTCGGCGTTGGCGTTGGGCACGTGGGTAATGGGCGGCTGGATGTGGGGCGGATGCGATGACTCCGTTTCAGAACGCACAATACTCTCGGCGCTTGATCTGGGCATAACCCTAATTGACACGGCGCCGGTTTACGGCTTCGGACGTTCGGAAGAGACGGTCGGTCGAGCGCTCAAAGGGCGTCGACGCGATTCTGTGCTAATAGCGTCGAAGTGCGGACTATATTGGACGGAGACTCAATTGCCTTCGAATTGCGGCGAATTTCATTGTTTTTCCGACGACGACGGGAGAACTTCGTCTCTAACGAAGCGCGCGGTCTATCGGTGGCTACGTCCCGACATTGTTCGACGCGGCGTTGAAGATAGTCTGCGTCGTCTCAAAACCGATTACATTGATCTCATGCAAGTTCATCACGCGTCGGATCGAACGACGCCGATTGGCGACACGATGGGCGTGTTGGAAGAAATGCGTCGAGAAGGTAAGATTCGCGCGATCGGTATTTCCAACTGTTCATGTTCTCAAATCGACGAGTACCGAAGTTACGGGACGCTCGACGCCGTCCAAGAGCGTTTTTCCATGCTAGATAGAACCGTCGAAAAGAACGGAATATTCGAATCGTGCGCGAAGAACGAAGTCGCTCTGCTTGCGTATTCTCCCCTGGAAAACGGTTTGTTAACCGGTAAGATCAGCCCTGAACGAGTCTTTAAAAAGGGCGATTTGAGAATCGGTAAGGAACTCTTTACGAAGGCGAAATTGCAACAGGTCGAGAAAATGCTCGCCGCTTTACGCGAAATTGCGAATCGCAATCGTCTTACCGTCGGTCAGCTGGCGACGACTTGGGTTACTTCTCGCAGTTCCAACGTTTTTGCCATCTGCGGCGCCAGGACTCCTGAACAAGCGACGGAGAATTTTGGTTTTGCCGACGTTTCTTTGACGAAAGAAGACTATGACGAAGTCGACTCGGTTTTAAGAGAGTTCGAGTTTCTACGCGATTAGACCGTTGTCTGGCACATAAGAAGTTCAATATAAATTTTTGTGCGTTGGCGGAATTGGGTGAACCTGATTCCGCCTTTTTTCAAACGATCACATTTTAATAGGGTCTCAGACGCAACGATCTCAGACGCGCTCAACGATTCCGGACGACTTGTCTCGCCGTCTTGATTTGTCTCGTTTTCGACCGACGAGAGACGTATTTCGTACAGAAAAAAGTTCCGTCTTCCACGACGGAAGACGGAACTTTGGAATATTGCAAACGTTGAAATTTACGCAACTTTAAGGTATCTTTTAGAGTCGAAACGCTTGATTCGAGCGTTTGCGTTTTCAATAATCATTTCCGCGACTTCCACGGCTCTAGCGGCGCGTTCTCCCGGCACGGTTGACGGCGTCTTGCGAAGGATTGCGGAGACGAAATCGCGCATTTCCAACTCGAGGGCGTCGATCGGTTCTCCGGCGATTTCTTTGCTTTCGTATTCTTCCTTCATGAAGGTCGACACTCGACTTTCCATGTCGAAATACGTTACTTTATCCGGAGCGTATCGACCTTGTAGCACGGCGTCGCTTGGACGTGTGGAGGTCAGGCTTCGAGCGGCGAAGTTGATCGAAAGTTGTTCGTTCGCGGTTTGGATCGTCATGCGGCGTTGAGGAACTTGCTCGATGCGGGACGCTTTAAGGCGCGCGACAGAGCCATTTTCGAAGTCGATCGTCGCGAAGGTCGCGTCTTCATGTCCGCCGAGTTGAGCGATCGTGAATGCGGAAACGGAAAGAATCGGCGAAGGGATCAGCGAGAGCGTTAGTTCGAGATCGTGAATCATGAGATCCAACGTGGCCCCGACGTCGGTCGAACGGAAGGTGTAACCGCTAGTTCGCTCCGCCTCGACAATTGCCGGTTCGTTTCCAAGCTTGATGTTTGAGAGTCTTCTAATCGCCTCGCGCCACGCAGGATTGTACTGTTCGACGTGTCCAACTTGCATGACAAGTCCGTTGCTTTTGGCGAGATTTGCTAGTTTTCTCGCGGTGACGCCTGAGGTGGTCGCCGGTTTTTCAACGAGAAGGTGCTTTCCGGCGCCGAGCGCCTTTTCTCCTAATTCGGCGTGAAGAAAGGACGGAGAAGCGATAACGACGGCGTCGACGCAAGGAAGAAGTTCGTCGATCGACGCGAAATCTTTGACGCCGTACTTGCTAGCGACGCTACGTCTGTTCTTTTCACAGACGTCGGCGATTCCAACGAAATCCACTTCCGGATTGACAGCAGCCTTCGACGCGTGAAACCCGCCGAGTCGACCGGCGCCAACGATTCCTAAACGAACCTTTTGCATTATAGCAACCCAAACTTTCTACGCTTTGATAATCCCTTGCGCCATTTGCATAACAATCGTCTGATTCCGCTTGTGATCCGACTTGTTACTTATTCGGTCTCAGACCCGCCGTTTCAAGCATGATTCGAATCGCGTTGGCGTTTTGCAGATGTCCCGTTTTTGTCGCTTGGAAAACTCCGATCCAATCGACCGGCGCGAGCGCGAAATCGCCGACCATATCGAGGAGTTTATGACGCGCGCATTCGTTGTCGAAGCGAAGCGCGTTGTCGATCGGACCGGCGTCGCCAAAGACGAGAACGTCGCTTGCCGAAACGCGTTGGCAAATGCCAAGTTTGCGCAACTCATTCGCTTCTTCGAACGTGAGAAAAGTTCGACTTGGCGCGATCTCGGTTAAAAAATCCTCAGTCGAACGATCGAAATCGAAAAACGCCGACTGATTTGGAATCGCTTTCGGGACGTCGTAAACGAGATTATATTCGAAAGCCGTAGCGTCTTTTTCCGACGGCGCGATAGATAAAACGGAATCAGGTCTCAACGAATCCGTTTGTAGACGAGCGGGTTCGACAATTTTAAACGCTGGACGATATTGTTCTTGTTCGATGAAACCGGCTTCGAGAAACGCCTTGACAAACGGAGCGCAAGAGCCGTCTAGACCCGGCGCTTCGGGAGCGGAGACAACAATATCGCAATTGTCGATTCTTGCCGCGCTTAAAGCGGCGAGGACGTGTTCGACCATGTCTACCTGCGCGTTTCCGACCGCAAGACTCGTTTGGCGCGGTTTGGAAATTCTGTTTTCCACCAGCGCCGGAATAGGCGGCGAATTAGGCAAATCGTCGCGAATGAATCGTACCCCCGAGCCACATTCCGACGGACGAAACGAGTATGTAACGTCGCGACTTGACCAAAACCCAAACCCTTCGACGTCGACGCGTTGAGCTAAAGTTCGTTGCCGACGCTTTGGCTCAGTTTCGACGATTCGCAACGAGGAACTTGACAACGCGTTTCTCCGTACCTTGTCGACTGTTCACACTTAATAGCCTATGACGCTCGGATAACGAACGCCATAGGCTGTTACGATATATTTCGAGGCGATTCACACCGTATTGGCGCGAACCGACGTCGACACTAACGACGTTGCGCGGCGGCTTGAGTCGACGCAGTGCGCGGAGCGGCGTTTGCGGCG
>ONGM01000278.1 GCA_900317365.1 uncultured Planctomycetota bacterium | reverse complement strand
TCAGGCGACGCGGCGCGGCGAGACTTCCCGCCTCGATACGCCAGGAGCGCGGCGCCCCACACGATGAAGAGACACGCCAAATATTTCAGACCGCGCCCGGGATCGTCGTTGAGCGAGATGATCGTGTGATACAGAACGTCGCGCGGCTGCGTTTCGCCCGGAAGAAGTTTTCCCTGCACGACGCGATCAAACTCGGAATCTCCGGGTCGGAACGGTCCGCGGAAGGAGTCTTGATACGCCCAATAGACCTTTTTCGCGCCCGGCGGCGAAAAAGCGCCGGGACGGTTCATACGAATAACGACGTCTTTTTCGGGGTCTTTCGCAATCATTTCCGCTTGTTCTTCCGGAGACAATCCGGCAGGAAGAATACGAACGACGCTTGCAAACGACGCGGGGGTCGACGAGCCGGGTTCGTAAGTCGGGGTAAAGTTCTTAACGTAAAGCGCGACGCCAAGGTCGATTTCTTTATCGGCGAGTGAAATTTCGACGCGGCGCGAGTTCGAGGTTAGCGTCTTAACCATGCTCTTTCGCTGGGCTTCGGAGACACTTTCGAGCGGAATCGATCGGAGCCAGAAGGTTTCCGTTAGGTTGTCGAAGGAGACGCGCAGCTTCAGTTTGCCGTAAAATTCGTTCGCCATATCCTTTTGGAATAAGGTCGGGAGAACGCGAGCGCCGAGTTCGTCTTGAAAGACCAACTGATTGACGACGAATCCGGCGAGCGCGCCTTCGGCGTCCCACTGCACGGGGTTCGCGGCGAAGACTCCGCGCTCGACGTCGACGGCGGAAAGTTGCAGTTCGCCGGTCTGACGAGCGCCGCCGTCTTCGTAGAGATAGAGAACGCGTTCGTCGCGCGTCTGAAGAAACGTCAATTTCGGCTTGCCGAGATTCGGATTCCACGGTCGCCCGTATTCGTTGTCGTCCCCGCCGGGTTGGGAGATTCGCAACGCGCCGTACACGCGCCCGGTGCGCGAGCCGCGATTACGCTCCGGATACTCCGAAAAGATCGCGATTTCGTCCCGATCGCCTTGCGGAGTCGCGAGCGCGACCTGCGCCGTCCAGCCCTGCAGTTCGTCGACGCCTTGGAAAAGCGTTGGAGTAATCTCGGCGCCGACGATCTTCCATCCGGAATTTCCGAGCGCGGTCTTTTTCGCCGTCTCTTCGATTTCCGCGACGCGCTTCGTTGTGTCGGCGAGGGTCGTTTCGAGCGCGGAGCAGAACTCGGCGGAGGTTTTCATCGTCTGTTCGAGTCGCGCGAAAGTCTGAGAAACGTAGCTCTTCGCACGTTTGAGGGACAGCTCTTGCGCGAGCGCCTGGAAATTCGCGTCCGCTTCAAGTTCGCGACCGGTCGGGTCAGTCGCCGCGTCCGCCGCGTCGACGAGCTTCTGATTCAATTCGGCGAGTTCGCGACTCTCTTCGTCGAGTTTTTCAATCGAGGTCAGTTGCAACGGGGGAAGCGTTTCCGCCGTCGCGGTCTCCGTGAGATCGTCCCGGTCGCGCTCCGCTTTCAGTCGCGCTTCGACCGCCTCTTTCTGCGCGGTCAGAGCCTGCGCCTGAGCCTCGACGTCCCCGTAGCGCGAAAGTACGCCTAGCGCTTCGAGTGAAACGTCGTAACGCTCGCCGTCGAGCACGAGGGACAGAATATCGCTCGGTTCCGAATCGTCGCGCGCGCTCAATTTCGCGAACGCGTTCGCTTCGACGCTCGAATCCGCGACAACATAGACGAGCCGCGTTCCGTCCGCAGCCTGAACGCGCCGCGCGCGACGAGAAACGCCGAGCGGATCCCCGCCGATCGCGCCCTGATCGAATGGAAAATCGATCTTCGCGCCGTTCGACTTCAAATTGCCGTCGGCGTCGCGCGTTAAGAGTTCAAGTTTGAAATCGTCGACCGGGGCGTAGTCCGCGAGCGTCGCGTATTCCAGGACGTCGATTTTCACGCCGTTGCGATCGTAAAGCGCGGACGACTTCCCGAGCCGCGCGGCGCGCGCCGCCCAATAGGCAACCTTCTGACTCCATCCGGCGGCTTTCTTCGCGAACTTCTTAAACGCGTTCGTTTCCGGCATTTGCGCGAGAATCGGATCCGACACGTTCGCGCGCCAGAGCGCCGACGACTCCTGATCCCGCCAATTGAGCGGTCCGCCGGAAAAAGGCGTCGAATCTTCGATTCGCTCCGCGCCCGACGCCCAATCGTCGATCGTTACGTGAAGGAGTCGCGAATCGGCGTCGATCGCCGTCTCCGCCGCCGTCCCTTCCGGAATCGTTACGCGCGCGCGCGAACTCTTCTCCGCCGTGATCCAGCATCCGAGAATCAGCGCGACGACCCCAATGTGCGCGATAAAGAACGGCGTCAGCGCGCGACGACTCGACGACGATCGGAAAAACGCCGGAAGCCGTATCAACGCCGAAAAGATAATATTTAACGCCAGAAGTCCGACGAGTCCGTAGAACCACGTCGACGCGTAAACAAGATATTGCGCCGACGGAGTTCCCATCTCGCGTTCAAGAAAGGTCGCCCAGCCCATCGCGATCGCGAGAACCGTCATGATCACAAGACCAAAACGAATCGACCCTACGCCTTGAAGCGTTCGCAACAGAACGCGCGACAACGCCCCTTTTCCTTCATTTGACGCTGTCATCGCGCGTCCTCCTTCATGCAAAACGCAACGGTCAACGAGCTCTCCGCGTCGTTAAACCGCCCAAGAGATTATCAGCGCGACGAGCGCCATAAAGAGAAACAGCTCAAACATGAGTTTGAACCCGCGAATCAAAATGTCGCGCGGACTTTCGGCGCGCGTCGCCGCGTAGCAAAACGAGAACGCGACGCCAAGCGGAATCGCTAACCAAATCTGCGCAAACGGCAATAGCGCGAAGACGGAAAAACCAACCGGCATGGCGACGCTCCTCTATTTTCTACGGGACAAACGCGACTCGACTCAGTTCTTCGGTCCGATTCGATCGAAGCTCAGATACGGCAGAAGCGCGTCCGGCATGACGATCGTTCCGTCTTCCTGCTGACCCATTTCGAGAACGGAGAGAAGCGCGCGGCTGATCGCGACCGCCGTGCCGTTGAGCGTGTGGACAAAGTGCGAGCCTTTCTCGCCCTTCACCTTATAACGCGCGTTCAAACGACGCGCCTGGTAGTCCGTGCAGTTCGACGTGCTCGTTACTTCCCCGTACGCGTTTCGACCCGGCATCCACGCCTCTATGTCGAACTTGCGATACGCCGGTCCGCCGAGATCGCCCGTCGCCGTGTCGACGACTTGGTACGGAATCTTGAGATCGTCGAAGATCTCGCGCTCGATTCCGAGAAGCTCCGCGTGGAACGACTCGCTTTGTTCCGGAAGACAGAAGACGAACATCTCCACTTTGGAAAACTGGTGAACGCGATAGAGTCCGCGAGACGCCCGACCTGCCGCGCCCGCTTCCGTACGGAAGCAGTGGCTCACGCCGCACAGCTTCAAGGGCAACTTCTCCGAGTCGATCGTCTCGTTCGCGAGAAGTCCGCCGAGCGTGATTTCCGCCGTCGCGATAAGACTCAAATCCGTCTTATCGATCGAATAGATTTGCGTCTCCGCGCCGCGCGGAATGTATCCGGTTCCTTGCAAAACGTCGTTGCGCGCCACATCCGGCGTGATCATCGGCGTAAAGCCTTTTTTCACAAGCTTATTGACCGCGAACTGCTCCAACGCCAATTCGAGCATGACCGCTTCGTTCTTTAAGAAGTAGAACCCGGCGCCGGCGACGCGCGCGCCCCCTTCGAAGTCGATCAAATCGTACTTCTCCGCAAGTTCGACGTGGTCGAGCGGTTTAAAACCCTCGCTCCATTTCGGCAACGGAGTCGGTCCGTACTCTACGACCGTATTGGATCCGTCGTCGTTTCCGATCGGACTGTCCGGATGCGCCATATTCGGAATCGTGCGTTGAACGAGATCCTCTTGCGCTTCGAGATCCTTGACCTCTTTTTCGAGCGCGACGAGCTTCTCGCGAATAGCGCGACCTTCTTCTTTCTTCGCTTCGCGCTCTTCCGGCGTCGCGCATTTGCCGATCTGCTTGGCGACCGCGTTCGATTCGCGATTAAGCGCTTCAAGCTCCTGTTGCTTTTCGCGCCGAGCTTGATCCAATTCGACGAAACGATCAACGTCCGCGACGACGTTGCGGTTCTTGCAGTTCAGTTTAACGGCTTCTATGTTCTCTAAGATGAATTTACGATCAAGCATTGCGGGAATCCTCTGATCAAACGACGTTATCGGACGTCGCGAAGCGAACGCTACGCGACCGGCGATATTATACCTTTTTTCATGGAGTTGAAAAGACGCGACCGCGCGGCGCGACGCGTTTCTCTAACAAACAATACGCCTAAGAATAAGAAAAGCGCCCCCGAAAACCTCGAGAGCGCTTTTCTTTAATACGCGTTCACGATCGTATGCGCGATACGATCCAAGTTCGCGATAAGATTAGAGCTTGAAGAGCGGACCGTCGCCTTCGCCCAAACCGCCGGTGAGTTTGCCGGCGTTTTGAGTCTTGACGCGCGGAGCTTCTTCGACTTCCGGTTCTTCTTCTTCCTTCGCGGGTTCGCCGAGCTTGCGGCTCAAGCCGATCTTGCGATCTTGCGTGTCGACGCGAATAACGCGAACTTCGAGTTCGTCTCCGACGTTGACTTCGTCTTCCGGCTTGTCGACTTTGTGATCCGCGAGTTCGGAGATGTGAAGCAGACCTTCGAGGTCGTCTTCCAAGCTAACGAAAACGCCAAAGTTCGTAACCTTGGTAACCTTACCTTTGACGATTTGACCAACCTTGTAGGTTTCCGGAATGCGGCTGATCCACGGGTCTTCTTCGAGTTGCTTGAGTCCGAGCGCGATACGGCGACCCTTCTTGTCGACCTGGGTAACGACGCATTCGATCTTGTCGTTCTTCTTAACGACTTCGTTCGGATGCGTAATCTTGCGAACCCAGCTCATGTCGCTGACGTGGAGCAGACCGTCGACGCCCTCTTCGAGCTCGACGAACGCGCCGTAGTTCGTCAGATTGCGAACGACGCCTTGAACGCGACTGCCGACCGGATATTTCTCGTCGACGTTGTCCCACGGATTCGCTTGCGCTTGCTTGACGCCGAGGGAAATCTCTTGCTTCTCTTTTTCGATCTTAAGAACGACGACTTCGACTTCTTGACCGACGGAGAGAATGTCGCTCGGATGCGCGATGCGCTTCGTCCAGCTCATTTCGCTAATGTGAACGAGTCCTTCGACTCCTTCTTCGAGCTTAACGAACGCGCCGTAGGACATGACGTTGACGACGACGCCCTTGACCTTGGAACCGACGGGATATTTCTCGTCGACGTTCGCCCACGGACTCGGAGTCTTCTGCTTGAGACCGAGCGAAATCTTTTCTTTTTCGCGGTCGACGGCGAGAACCATGACTTCAAGTTTTTGATCGATCGAAACGATATCGCGCGGGTCGGTAACGCGTCCCCACGTCATATCGGTAATGTGAAGAAGACCGTCGATTCCGCCGAGGTCGATGAACGCGCCGAAATCGGCGATGTTCTTGACCGTACCTTCGCGAATTTGACCTTCTTCGAGTTCTGCGAGAAGCGCGGCTTTCTTTTCGGCGCGCTCTTTCTCGATCAGGAGACGACGACTGACGACAATGTTGCGCCGCGCTTCGTCAATCTTAAGAATGACGCATTGGATTCGCTGACCGATGAATTCGTTGATGTCGGTCGGGCGACGAACGTCGACTTGGCTCGCCGGCAAAAAGACTTGAACGCCGATATCGACGAGCAGACCGCCCTTGATCTTCTTGATGACTTCGCCTTCGACGATCTTGCCTTCTTGGACCTCGGCCATCATGCGGTTCCAAGCTTCGATGCGAGCGGCCTTGCGCTTGCTAAGCGTGATCATTCCACGCGTTGCGACGTCTTCGTTCGACATCGTGTCTTCGGTGTCTTCGACGAGGACCTTAACAATGTCGCCCGGTTCCGGCGCTTTTTCGTTTTCTTCCCATTCGGAACGCGGAATAAGACCTTCGCTCTTCGAACCGACGTCGACGACGACAAAGTCCTTTTCGACGCGCATGACTTTGCCTTCGACGATGCTATCGCGTTGCGGCTCAGAGTCCTGACTAATGTACTCGTTCAGTTCGTCGTCGTTCACGTTGACGACGTCAACTTCTTCAACTCCGGCGTCCAGACCGCGAAGGAGAGTGCGATTTACCACGTTACAATTCCTACGATGTAGTTTTATTCGACCAATTCCACGCCGCGTCTCTCGCGACGCCGCGTCAAAACCGATCTCTCAATAAAAACAAAGGTTAATTCGAGTCTTCTCTGCGCGCAACGACCGTCGTCGCGCGGAAAATCTATAGATTCTCGTAAGATTATAACGGCAACCGTTGATTCGCGCAAGGGACAAACGCGAAAAAAGAATAAATTCCGTCCATTTTTACAAAATAAAACCCCAGCGTCAAAACAACCCCTCAAAGATACCGCTTGACCTAAGAGAATTTATTCGCTATTTATTCCTTCAGGACGATCGCGCGCGGTACGCGCGACGCGCCGCCGACGATTCGACGACGCGGTTATTCATGTTTGTGCGAAAGAGTCGAACGAATCGAATGGAATCGAATACATATATGACGCTGGGTCGACGCTGCGCGCTCTTCTTTCTCGCTTGGTTCGCTATCCTGTGCGCGCCAATCGTCGCCAACGCGTTTGATGACGACGACGCGTTCTACGGAACGCTCGCATTCCTCAACGACGCGTTGCGGTTCCCAAACGCGCTCCGGCAAGCCGACGACGACCGCGATTTGCTCGACGACTCGCTCGACGACTCGCTCGACCTCTATTCGTTCGATCCCGACTCGTTCGACCTCGGCGCCTTCGATCGTTCGTTCGACGACGATCCGGCGACGCTCGATCTCGTTCCCTTCGCGCCCTTCGACGCCTCCGATTCCGACTGGCGCGCGTCCTATTATCCCGCTTATCCCGCTGTTTATCGCGCGCAAGCGCCGATCATTCCACCCGCCGAATCGCCGAGCAACGTAACGATCGGCGAATCCCTCGCGTCGAGTTCCGGCGCGGCCTTCATTCTTCCGCCCGCCGTCGGCTCCGATCGTCCTTTCGAGCCGATTCCCGCGCAAACGAACGAAAACTCCACGACCCTGCAGAAGCTCTTTAAATATCGTCAGAGCGTCTCCGGCGCGTACACATTCATACCGAAAGCGAAAAAGCGCGGACTCGGTATTCACGAACTCGAGGCGAGGCTGCTCTTCGCTTTCCCGTGCAAACTCCTCGAAAAGTCGCCTAACGTCAACAACGGCTACTTCCTGCTCACGCCGAGTTTTGTCTACGACCACGTCGCGTACTCCAAGGACAACAACGCGCGCGCGCATATGGAGTCGAACCTCTTCGACGCCGGGCTAACGACCGCGTTCGTCGGGCTATTTCAGGATCTTGAAGCGAAGGTCGAGGTCTCCGTCGGCGTCGCGTCGTCCTTCAAGAAGATTCACGGCAAGGCGGTCTACGTTCGCGGTCGCGCGGAGGTCAGCCTACCGATCGACAACGAAAAGCAGATCAAAGCGCTCGGCGGCGTCGCGTATTTGAATCGCATCAAGTACAAGCTCGTTCCGATCTTCGGGTTCACTTGGGATCCGAACCCTCAAAATCAGTTCCGCATCGTCTTTCCGAACCCGCGATGGTCCCATTATCTATCGAAGGTCAACGAGACGGACTGGTGGCTGCAAATCAGCGGGGACATTGGCGGCGGACGCTGGTACATCAGCGACGTGAACGCGCCGATTAACGGCAAGACGTCGTACAACGTCGATTACGACGACTACCGCTTCGGCGCCGGGCTTGCGTTCGACTGTCCTTCGCGACTAAAAGGCGCGTTCGAAGTCGGCGGCGCGTTCAAACGTGAAATCCGCTCCAAGGCGGGCAAGGATTACGCGCCGAAAAACTCCGTCTATCTTAAATTCGGGCTATTCTACTAATCGGCGCCGCTCGCGACGCGACGACGCGGTTGATAAGACGCGACGCGGCGCTATAATAAAGCGTCGCGCGACGATCGACGACGCAAAGACGCGCGGCGGCTCGTCAAGCGTCGATTGTCATTGGTTCTTCAGTCCTGATTCGGAGCGGATTCTATGAGCGATCTATATTTCATTGCGTCGTCGAATCGCGACGCGCTCGCCGACGGTCGCGCGATTCTAACGGACGCCGAAGCGCGGCACGTCGCGCGCGTTATGCGAAAGAAAATCGGCGACGAACTCGCGCTCTTCGACGGCTCCGGAAAAGAATACCGCGCTAAAATCGTCTCGATCTCCAAAGACCGCGTCGATCTCGACGTGCTCGAAACGCGCGTCGACGATCGCGAGCCTTCCCTCGCGCTCACCGTCGTTATGGCGCTGCCAAAAGGCGAACGACAAAAATGGGCGATTGAAAAACTCGTCGAACTCGGCGTCAAACGCGTCGTGCCCCTCGACGCCGAACGCGCCGACGTCAAATTCGACGACTCGACGCGCGAACGACTCGTTCGACAAACGATCGAAGCGACAAAGCAATGCGGCCGCCTCGCGCTCATGACGATTACCCCCTCGATCGCGCCGAAAGAACTGCCCGCGTTCGTCGAACTGCTCAACGCGAAAATCCAAACGTCCCCCGCCTCGCTCTCGCGCGAAGCGTCGGCGCTCGCGGAGCGCTTCGTCGACGTCGGGCTATTCGACGAATTCGCGCCGGGCGACGACGTTCTGAAAGCCGTCGCACACCCGATCTCGGACGGCGATTTCGGTCAAAGCTCTTTCTCGTCGCTCGTGAAATCGCGCGACTATCGACCGCCGCGCGGCGCGACGTTGCTCATCGGACCAGTCGGCGGATTTACCGACGCCGAAGTTCAAGGCGCGATCGACGGCGGATGGTCGCCCCTCGATCTCGGGCGACAGGTCTATCGCGTGGAAACGGCGGCGATCGTGGCGTCGGCGCTCTTTTTACATTGGGAATAATTACAGGGAATCAACAGATTGCTAACGAAGCGGTCGAACGCTTCGGCAAGCTCGACCGAGGATATCAATCATGTCGTATACGGATTCGACGGAATCCAGCGCGTCGGAAACTAATGTGTCGGCGCGGTCGCACGGTCTTTTTTCGGCCTCGTTTTGGCGCGATCAGATCATGCAACCGCGCGGCGTTTGGGAAGTCGCGCGACTCGCGGCGCCGCTCGTCGTGTCGTCGGCGTCCTTCGCGCTCATGAATTTTGCGGATCGCGTCTACCTTGCGCGCTTCGATCAGCGCGGAATGACGGCGGCGTTTCAGGCGGGGTGTCTGCTCTGGGCGCTCATCACGTTCCCCACGGGAATCGCAACGTTTACAAACGCGTTCGTCGCGCAATATTTCGGTGCGAACGAGCGTCGCAAAATTGGTCTGATCGTCTGGCAAGGCGTTTTTTTCGGACTCGCGACAGGTCTGCTTTACGTCGCGGCGACGCCCCTCGTGGAGAAGCTCTTTCTCGCGTTGAAAGCGGCGCCCGACTTAGCGCGAATGGAGCGCAATTACTGGTTCTTCTTCTCGTTGGGGGCGAGCGCGGCGATCGGGCACGAGCCGTTGACGTCCTATTTCAGCGGTCAGAAGGACATGAAGACGGTCATGTGGCTCGGCCTCGCGGCGGTCGTGCTCAACGCCGTCTTGGACCCGATTCTGATCTTCGGAATCAACGGGAAATTACGACTCGGGGTCGAAGGAGCGGCGATCGCGTCGGCGATTGCGATGTGGTTCAAATTCTTCGCGTACCTCGTCGTCGCGTTCCTTCGGGACCGGCGCGAAGACGCGGGACTGCGCTCGAACTTCCGTTTCGACCGTCATGAAACGAAGCGACTCTTGCGCTACGGGGCGATGAGCGGGCTTCAGTCGACGTCGGAAAACCTGTGCTTTACGCTTTTCGTTCTGGTCATGGGCTGGTTCGGGGAAGGCGCGAGCGCGGCGGCGGCGATCGCGTTCAATTTAGACTGCTTGGCGTTCGTTCCGATCGTAGGACTCGGCATAACGGCGACGACGCTCGTCGGAAACGACGTCGGCGCGAAACGTTTCGACCTTGCGAGTCGCGGCGCGTACGTCGCGGCGGCGATCGGGGTCGTCATCACCGGCTTCTTTATGGTCGCGTTTTGCGTCGCTCCGAACTTCTTTTTGAACATATACGCAGGCGATTCCGAGTCCTTTGAGGAGATTCGCGGACTTGCGGTCATGGCGTTGCGATTCGTCTCCTTTTATATGTTCTTCGACTGTTTGAACGTCGTTTTCGCGTCGGCGTTGCGCGGCGCAGGGGACGCCAAATTCATTATGCTCACGACGATCGTCGTTTCGGGTCTAACGTACGTCGCGCTTTTAATCGGGCTAGGCGTCTTTCGCTTTGGACTCAATTGGAACTGGATATGCCTTGCGTTCTACGTCGTGCTGAACTCGTGCGCGTTTGTAATACGCTTTGCGCGCGGAGCCTGGAAAAAGGGCAGTCTCGTTGAAGACGCGGCGATCGTCGCGGCGTAACGCTTGACGTTGGGCGCGCGAACGGCGTTAGAAGAAAGGAAAAGAGTTAAGATGAAATCGACGAACGTTGCGCGTCCGGAAAACGACGACGAACTCAATCTCACGTCGATGATCGACGTCATTTTCCTACTTCTGATCTTCTTCGTCTTTACGTCGAATTTCAAGCCGCCGGAGAAGAAGCTGGAAACGCCGCTCAGCGGGGAAGCGTTCGTCGCGCAAACGCCGAAGTCGCAAACGGAGCGCGACCTCGATAAAATCCTCGTCTTAATCGGAAGAACGCGCGACGGCGGAACCGTCTATCAGGCGAACGGCGCGCTCTGTAAAAACGTCGACGAACTCGAAAAAATCTTTATTCAGCTCGCCGACGTCGCGCGCGAAACGCCCGTCTCCATCGCGCCGGAACCGAACGTTACGCTCGAAGCGACGCTCGACGCGTACGATTGCGCGCGACGCGCCGGACTCGCTAAAATCAATTTCGTCGCGTCGCGCGACGCGCTCGCGCAATAGGAGAACTCGACGCCATGCGCAAATCGACCTGCCGCACGTCCCTCTCGATCGCTTTCGTTGCGTTTCTCCTACCCGTCGCCGCGCGCCAATCAAGCGCGCTCGCGCAAAAGATCACATTCGCGCAACCTTCTCAAACGGCGCCCGTCAGTCAAACGGCGTCCGTCGAGCGCCCGTCGAGCGCGACGACGATCCGCGCGACGTGGCGACCTGACGTCGATCCGCTCGAGTCCGATCTCGACGTCGCCGAGGCGCTCCTCAATCGTCGACTACCTCGCTTCGCGCGCGACGAACTCGACCAAGTCGCCGACGATCTCGCGGAAAGCCTCGCCTCCTCTACCGACGACGCCAAGCCCTCCTCTGAAACTCTCGCGCGATTCGGCGCGCTAGCCCTCCGCGCCGCGACGGAAGCCGCGCGCCTCGACGACTCCGACGATCAAAACGACGTCAAAGCGCGCGTTAAAAAAAACCGCGCCCTCGTCGAAAACAACGCGCCTGACCTCTGGAAGAACCTAAACGCTAATTCCAACTCCCTCGCGTATGCGGCGGAAATTGCGCGATCGCTCGCCGACCTCGGTGAATTTGACCCCGAATCGCTCCGCCAAGCAAAAGAATTCGCCAAAGAGCGCGTTCTCAATTCCCCCGAAGAATGCGCGCGACCCTTTCTCTACCGCCTCGCCAAAATTGCGATCGTCGAAAAAGACTTCGACGCGGCCGAAAAATTCGCCAAAGCGCTGGAAAAAAGCGCGCAAAAGGACGCGCAAGACGATTATTTCCGCGCGCGCGTCCTACTCGTCGAGATCCTGCGCGAACGCGGCGAACTCGACGACGCCAAGTCCGCCCTCGCCGCGACCCTCGACGCTTATAAAAAGATCGCCGACGACCCGGACGCCCCCTACGAAGTTCCCGTCGCCGCGCTCGTTCAAGAAGCCCGACTCCTCCTCGCCGAAGGTCAAATCCTCGACGCCGTTCGGCAAATCTCGCAATCGAACGATCTGCTCGGCGCGCCGTTGCCCGCCCGATTTAAGCGGCGCGTTCACCTCTACGACGACGTCTTCGATCAGCTCGAAGCCGCGAAAGCGACCGTCTTCCTGACCGCGCTACGCGACGACGTTACCCCGGAAAACGCCGAGGAAGACTTCAAAGAGTCCCTACTCGCCGCCGCTCGCAACGCCATCATGGCCATTGAGTCCGCCGCGCTCAGAAACTCCGTCCAACGACTCGCCCGCGACCTCGGGGAAAACGCCAACGATTACGCGACCGCGCGAAACGCCGCCGACGAACTCTATCGCGATCGTCGATGGCGCGACGCCCTACGCGCGTACGACCGCGCCGCAGAACTCGCAAAAGACGCGCAAGCGAATCAGGACGCTTTTGAAATTCAACGCGTCGCCGCCGCCCTCGTCGATAAAATCTGTCGAGAAAATCTATTCGATTCCGAAGACGACCTCAAAGACAAGTCCCCCGAAGAATGGCGACGCGACGCCGCGTCGCGTTTCGAAACCGTCGCGCGCGCCAACCTCGCCGACGACTTCGCACCCAACGCTTTCCTCATCGCGCTACAATATCGCCGCGAACTGCGCGAAGATCTCGGCGACGCGCCGTTCGAGTTCTTCGATCTCTTTCCGAACGCGACGATTAAGGATCGAGTCGCCTTCGACCTCGCGCGCGACCGTCTCGGTCAAGACGACCTCGACTCCGCCGAACGCGCGTTCGATCGCGTCGCAAATTCCCCGGAAAACGTCGAAAACATCCTCGAACTCGACGCCGCGATGCTCGCATACGACGTCAATTCCGGCGCCGATCCCCAAAACGCCAACCTGCGCTCCGCTCAAAGACTCCTCCGCAAATTCGACCCGAATATTTCCGCCCCCCTCGCGGCAAAGGACGTCGACGCCCTCGCGGAACAGGTTCAGACGACCGCGCCGGAGGAGTTTGAACTAGCGCTCCTCGCCGAAGCCTGCGCTCGCCTCGTCGCCTCCGATCTCGAAAGCGCCCACGATCTCCCGCAAAGCCTCGCCCGCCTCGTCGACGATCTGCGAAACGCCGCCCGAGCGAAGAAAACCCGCGCGACACTCGCGTCCGCAAAGGTCGCCTTAGCGCTCGCTTACGGCTCCGCCGACGACGCCCTCGCCGCGTTCAACGCCGACAAATCGAACGCCGGCGAATCGACCGCGACCCTACGCCAGGCGATTAAACTCGCGCAAGACGCCTCGCCCGATACGCGACGACAGATCGCCGAATTCGTCTGGAACGCGACGAACGACGTCAAGTCGCCGAACGCCCAAGCCGCGCCTGACCGCCTCGTCGCACGCGCGCAAGCCGCGATACTCCTCGGAAAAAAGCAAGACGCCTTAACCCTCTTCGCAAAAACAAGAAAAGCCGATCCGAAAAACGTCGACGCCAATCGCGGAATCGCAAGACTACTCGCCGATTCGCAAGACCCCGCCGTCGTCGAAAGAGCGTTGCAATACTGGTCCGACGTCGCCGACGCCTTGCCGGACTCCTCCAAAGAATGGTGGGACGCCAAAGAAGAATGCGTTAGAATATACTGTCGACTCGGAAAACTAGAAAACGCGCGCAAAATGACCCAGACGCTCTGGCTCACCCGCTCCGATCCCTCCGATCCCAATAGAAAACAACGCTGGGATCAAGCGCTCAGAAAATAGCGAAAACGCGCTCGTGCGTCTCGTCCCGGCATACGCTCCCGCGCGCGCAAAATCGACGCGCGCGAGAACGCTCGCTAAACGGCGCTGAATTGCAACGACCGCCGCTCCCCAGCCGACGTTCCGTTGAACGAGGCTTGCGAGGCAAAAGCGGTCGCCGCGTCGGTTAATTTCTATCGAGTTTATACTCGACGGTCTTCGTTCCGGAATCGACGGTTTGCGTAATGCCGGAAGTCGAAGCGCTCAGATACTTGACGTCGAT
>ONGM01000279.1 GCA_900317365.1 uncultured Planctomycetota bacterium | reverse complement strand
TTTTTCCTTTGTCTAATCGTTGTGTTCCCAACTTTGAAGCGCGACTTGCGACGTCGATAATTCTTTATTCATTTCAAAGCTCTTGAACCCGAGGCTTTGCGCGGCTCCGTATTCTCGGTCGCGGACGCTTGCGGGCTATCCCGGAGTTGGTCTGAGCTATCTCGCTTGTCGCGACCTTTCTCGGGTAGGGCGTTTTCCGCCTCTTTTCTCCCTACCATTTGTCGTCGCGTCGCACATTATCTGAAATCGCCGAACAAAAACGCCGATTCTGACAAACGAGCTTCGAATATCGTTGACAATCGCCCCGACGTTTGCGTAAAATGGCTCGCACGTGTGTGGCGGCGACTTTTATTTTCGCGATACGCGTCGCCGCTTTCGCAACGATTTGTTTATGGATTGATTGCATAGTTCGCTAATTGCATAGCTCAAACTGATTGCACAGCTAAAAAAGAATCTTCAAACAGGAGGCGTTTGAATGAGCAACCTGAATCGTCGTTCATTTCTGAAAAGTTCCGCGTCGCTAATCGCGGCGTCGACCGCTGTTCCTTTCGCGCAAACGATGAAGCCCGTCTGGGCGCAAGCGCCGAGCGATCGACTCCGCATGGGATGCATCGGCGTCGGCAATATGGGTCGGGGGGACGCGCACGGATTTAACGGTCTTTGCGACATTGTCGCGCTCGCCGATCTCGACGAAATCTACGGTCTCGGACGCACAGTCAACGACGGTATCGGAAAAAAGAACGACAAAGGCGAAACGATCACGCCTGATACATACAAGGACTACCGCAACATTCTCGAACGCGACGATATCGACGTCGTGATGATCGCCACGCCGGATCACTGGCACGTCAAGATCGCCGTCGAAGCGCTTCAGGCTGGTAAGCACGTCTTCTGCCAAAAGCCGCTCACGCTGACGCTTGAAGAGAACAAGATCATCCGCAAGGCGGTCGAAAAATACGGCAAAATTTTCCAGGTCGGAACGCAACAGCGCTCGCAATGGAACGAATTCGCGAAGGCGACGCTGATTGTTCGCGCCGGTCTCCTCGGCGAAATTAAGAAGGTTGTCTGCGATATCGGCGGATCCCCGACGTCCGGCGACAATCCCGTTCCCGCCATGGCGGCGCCTGCCGACTTCGATTGGAACGTCTATCAAGGGCAAACGCCGTATACCGAGTTCCTTGCCGACGGCGACTTCGGCGATAAGAACAACCGCTTCGGACGCACGCGCGCGCACGACGAATTCCGCTGGTGGTACGAATACTCGGGGGGCAAGTTCACCGACTGGGGCGCCCACCATCTCGACTGCGCGCTCTGGGCGATGGGTCTCGACAAGTTCGGAACGGGACCCGTCTCCGTCGACGGAACGAACGCGGAGCATCCTGTGCCGTTTAAAGACGGGTATCCAACGGTCAAAGATCGCTACAACACGGCGACAAAGTTCGATATCGTTCTCCAACTCACGAACGGCGCCGAGATGCACGCCGTGAACGAGTCCTCAGACGGAAACGGTATTCTATTCGAAGGAACGAAAGGGCGAATGCACGTCAGTCGCGGTCGTTGCAAAGGTAAGGTCGTCGAGGAACTCGCAAAAGACGCTTTCTCTGTCGACGACTTCAACGCGCTTTACAACGGCAAGCCGTTCGAAGGGCACAAAGAGAACTTCATCCGCTGCATTCGCGAAGGCGGCAAGCCGGTTTCGGACGTTTGGTCGCACGTTCAGGCGTTGAACTGCTGCCACCTTTGCAGTATTTCGGCGCGCTTGGGACGCGAGATCAAATGGGATCCGAAGACGGAGCAAATCGTCGGAGACGACCAGGCGGCTTCGTTCATGTCTCGCGAACAACGCAAAGGATTCGAGATTTCTCGCGACTAAGAGATTGATGACGAGTCCGACGATTTCGACGAAAGAAGCGAATTAGGCGTTGCGTTTCGAGCGTCTAATTCGCTTCTCTTTTTTCTCGACGCGAACGCTTCTCGGACAGGTAAGAAAATCACACGAAAAGGGCGATTTCAACGTTTGTTTGACGAAAAACGTTGACAAGCGTCGGTTCAATTGCGTATAATGAGATTGGCGAGGGGATTTGACGATCGTATCAACCGCTAAAAGTCGTCGCTTTCGCAACGAATTACTTATGGACTAATTAGTAGCTCAATATACTAATCAGTAGCTCAATATAGAATCAAAAAGGAGACGTTTGAATGGACAACCTGAATCGTCGTTCATTTCTGAAGAGTTCCGCCGCTTTAATCGCGGCGTCGACCGCCATGCCTTTCGCTCAAACGATGAAGCCCGTATGGGCGCAAGCGCCGAGCGATCGACTTCGCATGGGATGCATCGGCGTCGGGAGTATGGGTCGCGGCGACGCGCACGGATTCAACGGACTTTGCGATATCGTCGCCATCTGCGACCTCGACGAAGACTACGGACTCGGACGCACCATTCGTTCCGGTATCGGAAAGAAGAACGACAAAGGCGAAACGATCACCCCCGATACCTATAAGGACTATCGCAAAGTGCTCGAACGCGACGATATCGACGTCGTTACCGTCGTTACTCCGGACCACTGGCACGTCAAGATCGCCGTCGAAGCCCTTCAAGCCGGCAAGCACGTCTTCTGCCAGAAGCCCCTCACGCTGACTCTCGAAGAAAACAAAATCATCCGCAAAGCGGTCGAAAAGTACGGGAAAATCTTCCAAGTCGGCACGCAGCAGCGCTCCCAATGGAACGAATTTGCCAAGGCGACCTTGATCGTTCGCGCCGGTCTCCTCGGCGATATCAAGAAGGTTACCTGCGATATCGGCGGTTCCCCGACCTCCGGCGACCAACCGATTCCGAAAATGGCGCCGCCGGCAAACTTCGACTGGAACTTCTATCTCGGTCAAGCGCCGTACACCGACTTCCTCGGCGACGGCGACTTCATTGACAAGAACAATAACGACAATCGTTTCGGTCGAACCCGCGCCCACTATGAATTCCGTTGGTGGTACGAATACTCCGGCGGTAAATTCACCGACTGGGGCGCTCACCACATCGACTGCGCGCTCTGGGCCATGGGACTCGACAAGTTCGGAACCGGTCCCCTTACCGTCGACGGAACGAACGCCGAACACCCGGTGCCGTTCAAAGACGGATATCCGACCGTCGACAATATGTATAATACGGCGACGAAATTCGATATCGTCCTCAAGCTCACGAACGGCGCCGAGATGCACGTTGTGAACGAGTCCCCCGACGGAAACGGCATTCTCTTCGAAGGAACGAAAGGCCGACTCCACGTCAGTCGCGGGCGTTGCAAGGGCAAGATCGTCGAGGAACTCCCGAAGGACGCGTTCTCCGCAGAAGATTACAACGCGCTCTACAACGGCAAGCCGTTCGAAGGGCACAAAGAGAACTTCATCCGTTGCATTCGCGAAGGCGGCAAGCCGGTTTCGGACGTCTGGTCGCACGTTCAGGCGTTGAACTGCTGCCACCTCTGCGGAATCTCGGCGCGCTTGGGTCGCGAGATCAAGTGGGATCCGAAGACGGAGCAAATCGTCGGCGACGATCAGGCGGCTTCGTTCATGTCGCGCGAGCAACGCAAAGGTTTCGAGATTTCTCGCGACTAATTGCGTTTGACGTCGACTAATTCACAGGCGGAGTTCGCGCGTACGTGAGCGCGAACTCCGCGTAGGCTTATATACATAGATCGGTTGAAATCTGAAATGTCCTATGTTTCCCCCTCTGCGACCGGCGCCGACGCCGCCGTTTCCACGCCGAATATCGTCGTGAACGCGTCGGAATCCCCTCGATTCTGGAAGATCTTTCTTAAAGACGTTTTCTTAGTGGTTCTCGGAGTCACGCTTTTTTGCTTTTTGTTCGCGACTTTTGCGGCGATCGTCGTTTCGCAAGTGAATTTTGAAACGGACGACCTCGGATTCGACTCGGTTTACGTTTCCGGCAACGAGAGCGCGACGCGAAAGATCGTCGTCTTGCCGTTGGAAGGAGAGATCGCGACGGATCCGACCGGATTCTTTGCGAAGGCGATTAAAAATCTCGAAGAGGACGACGAGCTTGCGGCGGTCGTTCTGCGCGTCGATTCTCCTGGCGGCACGATTTCCGGGAGCGACTACGACCTGTATCTTCTCAAGGAGCTGAAGAAAAAGCGGAATATTCCGATTATTGTGAGCATGGGGGACTTGGCGGCGAGCGGCGGGTATTACGCTTCGACGGTCGGGGACAAGATTTTCGCGGAGCGTTCGACGATGACCGGCTCGATCGGCGTGATCGTTCCGATGTACAACGCGGCGTCCCTTTGCGAGAAGCTCGGCGTTCGTTCGAGCGCGATCACGAGCGGTCCGATGAAGGGTATGGGCGACTTCATGAAGGAGCCGACGGAAGAGGAGACGGCGATTTGGCAGGGCATGGTCGACGAGTCTTACGAACAGTTCCTTTCCGTGATTCGCGAGGGTCGACCTTATTACCGCGAAGAGGGTCGTGACGCGGAGCTTCGCAAACTGGCGGACGGTCGCATTTACACGGCGACTCAAGCGCTTGATCTTCATTTGATCGACGAAATCGGCTTTCTCGACGACGCGATAACGGCGGCGATCAATCAAGCCGGTCTCACGACGGAATCCTGCTACGTCGTTCGATACGAAGAGACGGAAGACCTGCTGACGGCGCTCGGACTTGGCGTCAAAGCGAAGAAGGAGCCGCTTAATAAGGCGATCGACGCCGTGTCGACGCCGAAAGGGTACTATCTTTGCCCTCGCGCTTTGCCCCTTTAACGCGTTGAAACGTTTTGATTGTCGGCGTTTGTATAATTCCCAAAGTCGTTGCTTTTCGTATTCTCGGCATGACCTGCATGAAAAATCTTGAGTCATAAATAGAGATTTTTTTAAAAAGCAACGCTATACGCGGAAAAAGTAACGATTGTAGCAATTTAAAACGCCGATAAATCGAACGGAGCTTGCAAAACAGCTTTGACAAAACGCCTTCTCAAATTAGAATTGAATCGTCGCTTTGACGGCGGCAAATTTTTTGCTTTTTGCTTATTTTAACAAGCGGCGCGAATTGCGCGGCTTTGACGCAGGTTAAGACAAGGACGCTTTCCGCTTGACGGAGAGTCGACGCTAACAATGGACGCAACCCGAAAAATGGAGCCTGAATCGCTCATCCGCGAGGCGTTGCGCGCGCAAATCGGCGAACCGAACTATTCGCGTTGGTTCGCGCAAGGCGTGCGTTTTGCGCTCTCCGGCGGCGTTGCGTACGTGTTGCCGGAAAATAATTTCTATTACGACTGGATTCAGAGCGGCAATCTCGTTCCGATCTTGACCCAAATCGTGCGCAAATTATTCGGCCCCGAAACGTCCGTTAAGGTCGAGTTACGCGCGAACGCGCAGACCGCGCGGTCGTCCGGCGCCCCTTCCGTTCCTTACGCCGAGCGCGCGACTTTCTTGCCCTTCCCAACGGGAGCGCCTGAACTCTCGCGTTCAGAATCGACCCTTGCGCAGACTTTGGAAGCCCCGCGCGAACCGCGTCCGACCAACGCTAGCCCCGCCGACGTCGTTCCGCCTTACAACGCTCCGAAACGCCGACGCGGCCGTCCTCGGAAAAATCCCGTACCTGCGCAAACAAGCGCCCAGATCTTCGCCGCGACCCCTCGCTTTCCGCAGACCCAACCCGCCTTGTTCGACGGCGCGCCGATTATCGCCCAAGCCGCCCAAGCCGCAAGCGTTTCGCCGCGCGCGAACCCGGACGGCGATCTCCCGCCTGCCTTCGCCGCCCCGACCTTCGGCGCCCCTGCGTTCAGCGATCCTTTCGCGACCCGCGAGGCGACCCCCGCCGCGTCTTCCGCGCGACTCGAGCCCGCCGCGCAGCCGTTCTTCGACGGTTTCGCCGCCTCGCCGTATATGACGCCGGCCGCGCCCGCCTTGCCAGACGCGCCGGCCGCGCCGGTCAAACGGAAGCGGGGCCGACCGCGCAAGAATCCTCTTCCCGCCGCGCCGACGGAGTTCGCGCAGCCTAGCGCGCCGCAGCCTGTCGCGGCGCGGCGTGCCGATTCGTCGTTCTACGGCGCGCGTCCGTCGTCTTACGTCGCCGCGCCCTCGGGCGCTTCGCCGCGTCCGGACCGGACGTCGATCGTTACGCCCGGCGGGCTTGCGGCCGCGTTCGCCGCCGCGTCGCGCGACGCCGTCGCTGAAAGCGTCGCCGCCGACGCCGAGCGCCTACTCGCTCGCGGCGCCGTCGCGCAAGAGCCCTTCGCGCGCGGATACGCTCCTGCCGAACTCGCGCCGACCGCGCCGCGCAAACGCGGACGTCCGAAAGGCACCGCGTCAGCGCCGACTTCTTACGCGGCTTCCGACGACGGGGAAGTGCTCCGCGACGCCAACGGTTTCAATATCGTTCGACTTCCGAAAGAGCATCGGCGCGCTAAGAGCGAAGGCGCGGCGAATCGACGCTACGCGACGCTCGATACCTTCTTGCCGGGGCTTTCGAATCGAGCCGCGTGTCGCGCGATCGGCTACGCCATGGAGTCTCCGGGCGTTTTAAATCCGATCGTCCTTTGGGGGTCGACGAGCGTCGGTAAAACGCATTTGCTCGAAGGCGTCTGCGAATGGAAATTCCGGTCGCGCCAGTACGCGAAACCGCCGCTTTATATGACGTCGGAAGAGTTCACGACGCTCTTTATTCAGAGCTTTCGCGGCGGCGCGTCCTTCCGCGAACGGTTCCGCGACATTTCCCTTCTCGCGCTCGACGATTTGCAGTTCTTCGAAGGCAAGACGGCGACTCAAACGGAGCTTTTGAACGTCTATAATTACCTCCGCGATCGCAACGTGCAGATGATCTTTTCCGCGAACTGTAAGCTCTCGGATCTGAATCTTCGCGGCGAATTGGTTACGCGCCTTCAAAGCGGCGTGAGCGCGGAGATTGCGCAGCCGGAACGCGAACTTCTCGCGCGCCTACTGCTCCAAATGGCGCAAACGCGCAATTTGATCGTTCCGGACGACGTCTGTCGATACGTCGTCTCCCATTTCGCGCTCCACGCGCGCCAGATTTCCGGCGCCGTGAACAGCCTATACGTCGCCCATATGACGACCGGCGCTCCGATTACCATGGAGTTGGCGCACGACGCGCTCGCCGGGATGGAACAGGTCGCGTCCCCCGCCGTTAAGCTCGAGGACGTCGAGCGCGTCGTTCTGCAAGAGTTCGGACTCGAATCGAACGCGTTGAAGTCGTCGTCGCGCGCGAAACGTTGCGCGGATCCGCGCGCGCTCGCGATGTGGTTGGCGCGTAAGAAGACGCGCGCCGCGCTCGCCGAGATCGGGTCGTATTTCGGCGGACGAAGGCACTCCGCCGTGATTTGCGCCGAGAAGAAAGTCGACAATTGGATCGCCGAACACGCCGCGATCGAAGCCGCCGACGGCGCCTACCCCGTGGAAGACACGCTCCGCAAACTGGAGCGCGCTCTCGAATCGACGCGCGCATAGAAGCGTTCGACGCCCCTTGCGCGCGCTCTTTGATTTTTACGCGATTTTTTTGCCTGCTTTTTGCCCGCCTTTACGCGTCGGTCTCTTTCGACGCGCGCGTTTCTAATCGACATTCCCTTCCTAACGCGGCGAGTTCGCGCGCCGCCGGGTTCGCGAACTGAAATTTCGGCGGTTTAATCGCGTTCAGAACGCTCGGCGAACCGAATCCTTTGGCGCCGGGCGCCGCGACCGACGTTGCGAGCTCATGCGCCGTCGGCGAATTTAAGAGCGCGGTAAGATAATCCGCCTCCTCTTCCGAATCGACCGGCGCGAACGTCAAGGAATCTTGCGGAACGATCGTACCCGGCGCGCCAGACGTCGCAAGAACCGCCGCCGCGCGAAGACGACGATCCATTCTTTTCCACACGACCTTCATCGGCGCAAAGGTCGACTCGTCGATATTATAGAGGGACCAGTAAGGCGCGTTCGCCTGATAGCGCTTGTACGCCGCGCGAGCGCGCAGAATTTCTTCAAATTGTTCTAAATAACGCAACGTCAGCGGGAACCGCGCGCGCATAATTTCCGGATCGTACCCGCGCCGCGTCTGGGGATTCTGCGGAATAATCATGAACGCGTCCCCCGGCGACGCGCGAAATTCGTCGACGTCGCGCCACCTGAGGAGCGGATAGAGCGCCGACTCTTCGATTTCCGTCTCGACGCGCGGCGTCTTAACGCGTCCGGCGTCCCAAAGATTGACGATACGCCGAACGCCCGGCGGAGTCGCCGCGATCGCATGAACCCAGAAGACGGCGCAAGCGCCCGCCGCGTTCGCGCCGAGTCGACCGCGGTATCCCGACGCGCGCGCCGGGTCGGCGAGAAGTTCGCGCGCAAGTTCGGCGACGCGGAGTCGCCGAGGGTCGGCGGAAGGAAGGGACGGCGCGCTGCGGAACGCGGGCCCTGTCGATCGCTCTGTCGATCGCCTCGCCGAGCGCCTCGACGCGCGCGGTTTCGGACTCAACGCGCTCGACAAGGCGGCGAGTTCCGGCGCCCCGTCCGCCGAATCGCACGTCCCGTCCCGACGCCATTTTCTGACGCGGACCTCTTCCAGCGGCGCGTCCGACTTCACCCCGAGAAGCGCGATCGTTCGGCTGGAAACCTGAGGAAAAAGACAGAACTCCGTGAAGTCGTCGAGTTCCAACGGTAGAAACGGCGCCGGCCGACGACGATCCTCGCCCGCCTTAGCCTCGCCCGCCTTAGCCTCGCCCGCATCGCCGACGCGTGACCGCGAAGGCGACTCTCCGACGGCGAGACGCCCGAATTGCCGAAAGCCTTCCCCTGATTTTCCGGAGCGCATGAGTCTTTCAGGGAGTACGAACGCGAACGCGCCGCCTTGCTCGAGGCGCCGATCGATCGTCGCGTAGACCATAAGCCCGGCGAATTCCTTTTTGCTTCCGCCGAATCGCGCGTCCTTTCCGGAGAGGTTGAATAGCCCGTATTCGAGCCAGTACCGCTTCGACGTTTCGCGGCATTCCGGCGAGAGTTTGTCCCAGCCGAGCCACGGGGGATTGCCGAGCAGTAGGTCGAATTTCCGCCGATCGCGGGGCGCGCTCTCGTCGTTCGGCGGGGCGTCGCGCAATGCGTCGAAGAGGCGTGCGGGCAGAGGCGAGGCGAGGGCGTCTTGGGATTCGCGCGCGTCGAGGAGTCGTGCGACGTTTTCAGGTCTCCGGGCGTCGGGTTCGGAAAAGAGTGCGAAGAGGAGGTTGGCGCGCGCGGCGACGATCGCGAGGGGCGCGAGGTCGTAGCCTTCGACGAGGCTGGCGATCGTTTCCGGCGCGAGTCCTTCGTCGCGTTTTCTTCGGACGGAGGCGGTCAGAAAGACGCCGGCGCCGCAGTTGGGATCGAGAACGGTGGGCGAGGCGTGGTCGCGGCGATTTTGGCGCCATAATCTTTCGGCGCGCGCGGCGAGGAAGTCGGCGATGGGACGCGGCGTATAGAACTCGCCGAGGCGGCGCCTTTCGTAGTAGGTCGCGATTAAGGCGTTCAAGTCGGGGAAGGGATCGACGTCGTCGTCGAGTTTGAGCGCGGCGTCGAGCGAGTCGTCGTTAGGAAGGTTGCGATAGATTGCGTTCGCCCATGAGAAGAGCGAGTCGTCGAAGAGTTTGTCGGCGATTTGAGCGGTCAGTGCGAAGCGTCGTCGGAGGATCGCCTGAACGATTTGCGCGGCGCGCGTTTGATCGAGAAAGAGGAGCGCGTCGTCGTCGAGATTAGGCGCGAGCGCGCGGGTCGGCGTGTCGAATCTTTTGCTCTTCGGGTCCGAAAGGGATCGTTGCAACGCGCGCCAAGTCAGGAATGCGCGTCGTGCGGCGGCGTCGTTTTCCAGCGCGCGCGCCGTTTCGACGACGCGCGGGGAAACGCCGGGCGCGTCGAGGGACAGGCGGGCGCGCAACGCCTCGCGTCGAGCGCGATCCTGGAACGACTGCGTCATACGTTGTGAATGACCTTCTTAACGACGCCCCAAATTGTGAGTTCGAGATCCTCGGTGACGACGATCGGCGAAAACTTGCGATTTTCCGGTCTCAATTCGGTGCGCGTCGAGGTTTTAAAGAGGCGTTTGACGGTAAATTCTCCGTTGAGCGCCGCGACGACAACGTCCCCGTTCGACGGCTCCAGACTACGGTCGACGATGAGAACGTCCCCGGGAAAGATTCCGGCGTCGCGCATCGATTCGCCGATCGCGCGCACAAAGAAGGTCGCCGGAGGGTTCGGCATGAGAAAGGCGCCGAGATCGAGCGACTCGTACGACGCGTCCTCCGCAGGAGACGGAAAGCCCGCCTGAACCATCGCGTCGTAAAGACGCACGACGTCCCCTTTGCGTTCGACGAAACCGTCGATGCGCATCGCAATCGATTCCGGCACGCGAACCGAACGAATCGGTTCGCCGTATTTGCTCGAGCCTTTAGGGCGTCCGATCGGGCGACGATCTCCGTCGACGATCGCAGGGATCGCGTCGCTCCTTTGCCGTTTCATGAGCGGTCGGGGCGTCGCCGACGTCGGCGGAAGGACGTCGGACGTCGGCGCAATTGCGGACGACTGACCGATCGCGGAAGAAGGCGGAAGGGAAGGCGCGGAAGTCGGCGCGGAAAGAGGGGCGACCGTCGGCTTCTTCCCGGAGCCTTTCGGTCTTCCGACGGGGCGCTTCGCCACGACCGGTTCGTCGATCGATTCGTCGACGACCTTCTTTCCGGAGCCTTTCGGTCTTCCGACGGGGCGCTTTGCCACGACCGGCTCGTCGACGACTTTCTTTCCGGAGCCTTTCGGTCTTCCGACGGGACGTTTTGCGACGACCGGTTGTTCGTCGATCGATTCTTCAACGACCTTCTTCCCGGAGCCTTTCGGTCTTCCGACGGGGCGTTTCGCGACGACCGGTTGTTCGTCGATCGATTCGTCGACGACCTTCTTCCCGGAGCCTTTCGGTCTTCCGACGGGACGTTTCGGCGTCGGCGCGGCGACTTCGGACTTTTCTTCCACAAAGCGATCAAAGAGCTGTATCAGGAAGTCTTTAATATCGGTCCCTGCGTTCGCGTCGTAGTTGAGTTTGCGCCCTTCCGTTGAGGCGAGTTCTCGGCTAGCGCGGAGCTGCTTGTTTGACGGGGACGAATTGAAATTTCGTAATGATTTACCAGTCGATTTCGCCATGTCTTCGCCTTTCCCGCGAAGTGCGTCTAACAGTCGGTTTTGCGCGCGTCGTTGCAATATTCCGCGCGGAGCGCCGCCGCGTCTTAGCGACCGCGCCAAAAAATATTGTATCACACTTTTACGTTATTTTGAAGATAAAAAATATTTTTATTACAAAAATAATTGAAATTTAAATTGAATAGTTCTTCTTGCAACTCGCCTTTAAAATCGCGCGAACGGAACGCCGAACCGTTGCGAGACGTCGCGAAATAGCGACGCGGCGCGTCGAAGTCGTGCTTCGCCGCGCCGCGTTTCGTGGGTCGTTATTCTTTCGTTGGGGACCGGGAGCGATTTATCTCCACTCGGACCCGCGCATGGAGCCGACTTGCTTTTGCGTTTCCTTGGCGAAGAGCGCGTAGAGCGCCACGATCAAGGAGACGAGCGCCATAATGCTCGCCGAGACGAGCGTAATGATGCGGCGAGTCTTTAGCGCTTCGAAGTTTTCGTAGAAATTATCGCTCATTTCGAGGTTTTTCACGAGTTCGAAGTAGCGCACCAGCTCAAAGGGCGACATATAGTCGAAGTACTCGTTGGTAATTATGAAGGTTCGGCGTTGGGGATCGGAGAAGTCGGTCGCGTAGTAGAAAGAGTAGTCTTCCATCGTAATCGGGGAAGAATCGCGCCTGATTTTGCGTCCGTCGCCAAGGTCGTAGGTCGTTTGCTTGTAGAAGACGCGTCTGGGATCCGGCGTTTTCACGTTGCGCGCGACAAAGAAGACGGAACCGACAAAGACGAGCGCCGCCAAGAGGAAGAGCGCGCGTCGTTTCGCCGACAGTTTCGATTTTTTTTCGGTCGCGGCGGATTCCTTTGTCGCGTCGGCGGTCGCGGCGTCGACCGTCTCGGGCGCCTTTTTCTCGTTTGTCTCGGCGTCGTCGCTCTTCGGCGCTTCGTCTTCGACCCAAGGCTCGAGACGTTTGATCTTGAGCATGGTCGGAATTTGCAGTTTTGCGCCGCATTCGCAAGTAATGACGTCGCCGGCTTGGCGCGGCTCGACCGGATAAGCGCGACCGCAGTGATCGCAAGGCAAACGATAGCTCATGGAAACCTCTCGGAATGTGTCGTCGACGCGCGGAGCGTCGATTCTTTATGGCGACGGAATGTCGGCGATACGACGCGACACGCGCGCGCGTCGGCAAAAAATCGCCGATCTTGAGACCTTTTTGACGTTTTTTGCAATTTTATCGCATTTTTTTCGTTCACGGCGCGTCAAAGGTGCGTACTATATTTTAAGCGGTCGACGCGCGTCGACGTCTCCATTATACACGGCGATGCAAACGCGGTCAAAGCCCATTTTGTTTTTTTGACGTTTTCCCCAAATACGTCCGCGCGCAAAGCGCCATGCCCCGGGAAAGGTTGTTTGGTTTGCGTAATAATAACAATTGTATCGCCGGAATAATTGATATAATCGTTATTACCGACAGTTCTTTTCGCCTTTTTTGAACGGAAATGATTAAAAGGTCGAAAGGAAGATCGCGTAGAATGTACCATAGTGGTATAAAGCGAGTTTTTTCGTTGCGAGTCGCGGTTGTTCCATTTGGAACGGTCGCGAACGTTGACGCAACTGCGCGGAAGAGTTCGGTCGTAACGGCGCGCGCCGTTGGTTTAACGCGCTAGCGAGCGTAAAATTGCCCTTTTTACGGGCGAAAGACGACCCGGTTCGTCGATTATGTAGCTTGCGTCGCGAGTCGTCGCGGCGGCGATTTGCGTTTGCGCAAGCAAACGAACGTTCGACGTCTTAACGTCGCGCGCGGAAAGCCAAGATTAAATTGCGGACTCCGGTTCGCAAAGCGATTCTGCGCTTGAATAAGGAGTTTAGTTTTGTTAGAAGACGACGATTTGAGCATGGTGAACGACAGTGATTTTGAAGCGGAGGCCTACGACGATTCGCGAGACTTCGACGAAGAATCCTATGCTTACATCACGTCGGGTCATTCGCGCATGAGATTTGGCGTCGCTTCCGACGAAGTCGATTACGACGATCGCGTTGAATCTGCGCGCGACGCCGAGTCTGACGATCACGATCAGGAAGCCGGAACCGACGATCCCGTTCGTCAGTATCTGACGGAAATGGGGAAGATTCCGCTCTTGTCGCGCGAACGCGAAGTGCAACTGGCTCGCGATATCGAACTCTCAAGACTTCGATTTCGCACTAAGTTGCTCGAGTGCGATTACGTGCTGCAGATGGCGGTTCGCACTCTGCGAAGAGTTCACGAAAAGAAGCTCCCTTATGATCGCACGATTCAAGTTAGCGACAACGAGCGAATCGAAAAAGAAGAACATTGCCGACGATTGCGCGCTAATCTCTCCACTCTCGAGCAGATTATCGAACGCAATCGCGACGACTATTACACCGCGATGAGTCGTTCCAAGCCGATGGAAGAGCGCATGAAGGCCTGGAAAGACCTCGGTCTGCGCCGTCGACGCGCCGCGAGACTCGTCGAAGAACTCGGGCTAAGAAGTCAGCGGATCGAGAATATGATCGAAACGCTCGAAAGATTCAGCGTCCGTATCGACGAACTACGTCGATGGATTCGCGAAAGTAAAGAGAGCGGACGGCCGAAATCGGAACGCAATTACTGGATTATCGAATATCGACACACGCTCGATTTGGTTCAAGAGACCCCGACGAGTCTCCGAAATCGCGTTCGCGAAGTCAGAAAGATCTTCGCGCAATATCAAGAAGCGAAGAAGGGGCTTTCCGAAGGCAACTTGCGACTCGTCGTCTCGATCGCGAAGAAGTATCGCAATCGCGGACTGAGTTTCCTCGATCTCATTCAGGAAGGCAACGCCGGTTTGATGCGCGCCGTCGATAAGTTCGAGCATCGCCGAGGATTCAAGTTCTGCACATACGCGACGTGGTGGATTCGTCAAGCGATTACGCGCGCCGTCGCCGACCAAGGTCGCACCATTCGTATTCCGGTGCACATGGTCGAAACGATGAGCAAGATGCGCAACGCGCAACGCGATCTCAAGCAGAAGAACGGTCGCGAACCTACCCTCGAAGAGACCGCCGCTGAAACGAACACGACCGTCGACGAAACCCGGCGCATTATGCTCATGGAGCGTTACCCGATCAGTCTCGATCGACCGGTCGGCAATAGTGAAGACAGCCATTTCGGCGATCTTCTACCGGATCACTCGACGGAGAACCCTGCCCGCGGCGCCACAAACGAGATGCTCCGCAAGCGAATTTACCAAGTTCTCAAGACGCTGAGTTACCGCGAGCGCGAGATTATTAAGTTGCGCTACGGGCTCGGCGACGGGTACATGTACACGCTGGAAGAAGTCGGGCACATCTTTAAGGTAACGCGCGAGCGCATTCGCCAGATCGAGGCGAAGGCGGTTCGCAAGCTCCAGCAGCCGAGCCGAAGCCAGCAGCTCGTCGGGTTCCTCGATTAGTCGGGTTTTTAATCCCGCTTGACCATAGTCAATGATCAAAAGCGGTCGCTCTTCTCAAGACGCGACCGTTTTTGTCGTTGATAATTGACCTGAACCGTAAAGGCGACGAGAATTTGTTTCACGTCTTCTTAGCGCGAGAAGACGCGCTCGGGGCGTCAAAGGGGGGGCAAAGGGGATCGCGCGACCGCGGGAACGCTGCGAGCTTGAACGCCGATCTCCGCCGTACGAATAATGCGTTTATTATGGATACGTCGTCGATCGCGGCGATAATAACGGTTCGCAGTCTACGACTCGCTCGGCGTTTCAGCAAATGCGACGCGCTCGGGAAGAACCGAGTTTCGTAGATATCGACGCTTATGGCTTTAGACCCGGATTGCGCTTTTCAGATATCAAGACGGCTCTAAGCGAAGCGACAAGAGGAAAAGAGGAAGCGATTGAGCGTCCGGAAGCCGCGTTTACGGAGATTCGTGATGATTTCGATTATAGTTCCTGTTTACAACGTGGAACCGTATCTTAGAAAGTGTCTTGATAGTATTGTAGGACAGAAATACTCGGATCTTGAAATACTTGTGATTGACGACGGGAGTACGGACGAATCTGGCGCTATTTGTGACGAATATGCGAAAAAAGACTCCAGAATAAGAGTCTTCCACACGTCAAACTTCGGCTTATCCGCCGCTAGAAACCTGGGCGTTGAAAACGCCCGAGGGGATTACCTTGGCTTTGTCGACTCAGACGACTGGATTGAACCGGATATGTACGAGGCGCTTCTTAATTGCGCGGAGGAAACGAAATCGGACGTTTCCTGCTGCGGATACTATCGCCACTATTCAAATAAAGAAATAGAGCGCCCGATAACAAGCGTAAAAAGCAGCTATGAAGGTGAAGCGTTAATTCCGGCGGCGATGAAGGTAAACGTCTTTGGTCTTTACGCTTGGAATAAATTATATAAAAGATGTTTGTTTAACGATTGCATGTTTCCACAAGGCATGCTGTTTGAAGATATAGCGACTATATGGAGAATATTGGTTAAATGCGGTCGTGTGAGTTGCGTCCCCAATTGTCTTTATCATTACAATATTCGAAAAAATAGCCTTGGCAATACCAAGAGCATGAAGAATTTCGCGGATCGTTGGATTGCCTTTAGAGATAGATATTACGTCATGGCGGAAAAGAGCGAGGAACTACGTCAGATTTGCACAAAAGGATGTCTGGATACGATAGGTTATACTTGGCGTTGGTTGCATACGGTTGATAAAGAGGAGAGAAAAGAGCGCGGAGACGTCATACAAGAAATGAGATCGTTTGCAATCGCTAACCGCAAAAATATGCGTCTTTGTTCAATTGCGACGCGTATTTCTCTTTTCTGCGCAATTCATTCCTGCTCAACTTCAATTTTCATATGTTACTATCTGAACCAAGTTTATAGGCGTTTTCGAGGAATGAATCAGATGGTGTGAGCGTAAGATGAGTCAAGACGATATCATGGGATGGCGATTCTACAATCATGCGATGATTCCGACGACCGCGCCGCATGAAGAAGCTGATCTTTCACCATTGGAGAGCGAAGAAATATGGAATTGTAGAAAAGATCGAAAACGCCCAATTCTTGCGGTCTGGACGTCGGATTGGGACTGCGATTATGAGACGCAATGGTGGTACGTGATACGCGAGAAACCTTTTGATTTATCGAGTCTCTCTTCTTCGTCCAGGAGAAACATAAGAAAGGCGTTTAGAAATTGCCGCGTTGAAAAAATTGATCCTTCTCAATACGCCGAAGATTTATGGAGGGTTTTTCTTGAAACTGTTGAACGATATGAGAATTACGTAATAGACATAACAAAAGAAGAGTTTATAAACGCATGCGCTGTCAGCTGTCCAGAAGAAGAGTATTGGGCTGGTTTTGATAAGGAATCAGGGATCCTGATCGGTTACGCGATATTTGTTGTGCACGACGATTGGGTAACGTTTCACAAATCAAGATATTCCGCACTATATCTCAAACTACGCGTAAGCGACGCAATTAATGCGAAGGCATTAGATTACTATCTTAATCAGAAGGGTAAACGATATGTAACCGACGGTATGCGTTCTGTTCTTCATAAGACGAATTTCCAGAGATATTTGAAGGAACATTTCGGATATCGAAACGCATACTGTGTTCTTCATATGAAGTATAGAAAGCCGTTGAACATATTCATTTATATTATTTATCCATTCAGAAAGATCTTGAAGATGTTCGATAGAAACAACGCGATCTGCAAATTAAACGCCTTATTGGTTATGGAACAGGCGAATAGAGAACAAAGGGTAACGGACGCGAAAAAGAGTGTTTTATGAGAAGATCTCTATAACTTCAAGGTTATGAGAATTGAGTCAACCATTCGTGAACTCGCTAGTCGTGGTTTGTGAGCAAATCATTCTCGCTTTTTATATTCTCGTTTCCAAGTAGCGCTTTTAATCCGCTTGATCATAGTCGATAAACAAAAGCGGTCGCACTTTTCAGAGCGCGACCGCTTTTGTTGTTAAGGATATGACCCGAATGTTAAGAAGACGTTCGAGAAACGGCGTCGCGCGTCGTCTTTCGGACTATTCTTTTTTCATGAGACCGGCGCCGGCGTTCCACGCTTTGGCGACTTGCTCGCCGATCGCGTAATAGCCGTGCTGGAACGTGTCGAAGCAAAGGGCGTTGAGCTTCTTCGGATCGACCTTGCCCGACTCGTCGAGCGCCGATTCTTCCGCCTTGACGTTGACGATTTTCCCAACGACGCCGGAAACGTGATCCGTCTTGACGAATTCGAGGAGTTCGCATTCCATAACGAGCGGGAACTCTTCGATAATCGGAGCGTTGACTTTGTCGCTCTTGACGGCGCGGCAGCCGGTGCGTTCGAACTTATCCGCCGTTCGATTTCCGGAGGCGATACCGAAGTAGTCGGCGACGGCGACGTGCGCCTTGTCGGCGAGCGCGACGGTGAACGCCTTGCTGACTTTGAAATTCGCGTAGGTTTTATGACCTTCGTCGATCGAGAGAAAGATCTTGTCTTCGTCGCAGATTTGCCCCCAGGCGGCGTTCATCACGTCGACTTTTCCATTTTCGTCGTAGGTTCCGATCATGAGAACCGGCATGGGGAAGACCGCAGTCATTACGCCTAAGTCTTTTTTCATTTCAATTGCTCTCTTGTTGTTTATCGTCATGAGTGTGAACGAGCCGCGACGTTGAGTCGAGGCTAACGCGCGATTCTACCGGAACCGGCGAGGAAAATCAAGAGCGACGCGGCGTCTTGACCTTGAGCGCGCGCAAAAACTCCTTTTGCTCCGGCGCGACGCGATAGCTTTCGATCGCCTTCTGAATCGCCTTATTGTGCGTCCAGGGATCGAGTCGGCGCGCTTGAATGATTTTCAACGCGGCGTCGTATTGTTTCGCGAGCGCCGCGGCGAAATACCACGCGACTCCCATATTGACGTAATAGTTGTCGGACCGAACGGCGGCGACGAGATCGAGATATTCCGGACGGAACGCGTCGTCGAGAAAGAGATCCATGAGGGATTTCACGGCGTACCGAAGGGTATAAGTCGCCTCGGAATCGAGCCAGCGGCGAATCGGAGCGATTAGATCGCCGCGCCGCTGTTTGAAGGCTTTCGGCGCGATTCGATCGCAGACCGCCCAATTGTCGACGTAAGGCAGGAACCGCTCGACTTCGGCGAGGCTTTTCTCGAAGTCTTTAATCTCGGAGACGGCGGCGGCGTGGAGCATATTCTCGTCGAAATAGGCGTGCGGAAGGCTTTGAAGATAGGCGTCGGCGTCGGCGGGACGGCGAACGAGTTGTTTCGCCAATTTGAGAATTTCCGGGGCGCGAACGCCGATAATCGTCTTCGGCTCGATCGTCGGAATGAGTTTTTGCGTAAAGGACTGGTACGGGACGTCTCGCAATTGAAAGAGCTTGCTTCGAATTTCGTCGTCTATGTCGCGCGGCATATCCAACCTCGTCGCGTTTGTTGACTTGTGTTCGAGAACGCGGAAGCGGTTCTTTGCGCGTCTCTTTGAAGGTCAGTATAGCGTGAAAGGAGGCGTTAGGCAAGGGAAGAAATTGAGAGAATGAATCAAGACGAGAGGGCGACCAAACGGGAACGTTCGACCGCTCTCTCGCGAGGACGTCGTAGCGACGACAGGCCTATCCGACGAGGAGTTTGAGATCGTCGTCGACGGAGCCGATTCCAGCGACGCCGAAGTTTTCGATCAGAATCTTTGCGACGTTCGGGGAAAGGAATGCGGGAAGCGTCGGTCCGAGACGGATATTCTTGAAGCCTAGGTAGAGGAGCGCCAAAAGGACGACGACCGTCTTCTGTTCGTACCACGCGATATTGAAAGCGAGTGGGAGATCGTTGACGTCGGCGAGTCCAAAGACCTCTTTGAGCTTCATCGCAATAAGCGCCAGCGAATAAGAGTCGTTGCACTGACCGGCGTCGAGAACGCGAGGAATACCGCCAATATCGCCTAAATCGAGCTTATTGTACTTGTATTTCGCGCAGCCTGCCGTCAGAATAACGACGTCCTTCGGTAGTTTCGCGGCAAATTCGGCGTAATACTCTCGCGATTTCATGCGTCCGTCGCAACCTGCCATGACGACGAATTTGCGAATCGCGCCCGATTTAATCGCGTCGACGACCTTGTCCGCAAGCGCGAAGACCTGCTCGTGCGCGAATCCGCCGACGATTGTTCCCGTCTCCAATTCGGTCGGCGGAAGACAGCCTTGCGCCTGCTCGATTATCGGTGAGAAGTCCTTCGTTTCGCCATATTCGCATGAGATATGGCGAACCCCCGGCAATCCGCATGCGCCTGTCGTCCAGATTCTGTCTTTGTAAGAGTCGGCAGGCGGAACGACACAGTTGGAGGTCATGAGGATAGGTCCGTTGAATTTCTCAAATTCTTCTTTCTGCTTCCACCATGCGGAGCCGTAGTTTCCGACGAGATTCCGATACTTCTTGAGCGCCGGGTAATAATGAGCCGGTAGCATTTCGGAGTGGGTATAGACGTCGACGCCTTTTCCTTGCGTTTGTAGCAAAAGCGTTTCGAGATCGCGTAGGTCGTGCCCGGAGATCAGAATGCCGGGATTATTGCCGACGCCGAGATTGACGGTCGTGATTTCGGGAGCGCCGTACGCCCCGGTATTGGCGGAATCGAGGAGCGCCATCCCTTCGACTCCGTATTTACCTGTTTCGAGCGCGAGCGCTACGAGCGCGTCGATCGAGAGTGAGTCGTCGAGCGTTTGCGCGAGCGCGCGCTGAATGAAAGCGTCGATCTTTTCGTCGTCTTTCAGGAGCGCGTTGGCGTGTTTCGAGTATGCGGCGAGACCCTTTAGCCCGTAAACAATGAGTTCTCGCAGGCTTCGAACGTCCTCGTTTTCCGTAGCGAGAACGCCGACTGTTCTCGCTTTGGCTTCAAATTCCGACTCGACGCCGTTCCAGCGCGCCGCCTCGGCAAGTTTTGACGCGTCGGCGACGCTTTGGAGAAGTTCCGACTTGACGGTTAGCGTTCTCTTGATCGCGTTAATAACGGCGTCGCGATCGAAGTTGGCGTTCGTTATCGTCGTGAAGAGGTTGAGCGTAACGAGGCGATCGATCGCCTTGTCGACCGCCTTCCCTTCGCTTCGAAGCGCCGTCGTTACGCAGGACAGACCCTTCGTAACGTAAATTAAAAGATCCTGCGTTGCGGCGACGTCCGGCTTCTTTCCGCAGACGCCCGACGCGGTGCAACCGACGCCGCGCGCCGTCTCTTGACATTGAAAACAGAACATTTTGCGTTCCATACCGCTTCTCCTATTTCTTTCTTTCTTTCTTTCTTGCTTGCTTGCGTTCTTTTGGTCTTGCGAAGCGTCGCTCGGGAAAGCCTGTCCTCGGATTTTCCTATCGTTTCGCTTCAAGACAGGCGACGTTCTCTTATTCCAGCGTCAGCAACAGCGCCATTTTAAAGCGCGTCGTCGCTTTGACCGAATGAAGTCCGCCTTTGGCGAAATGAAAATTTTCGCCCGCCTTAATTGGGAACTCCTTGCCTTCGTATCCGATAACGCCTTCCCCGTCGAGCGCGAAGACGAGCGCTTCGCCGGGCGCCGCGTGTTCCGAAAGCCCCGCGCCTGCGTCGAAGGACATGACGACGAATTTCATTTTCTCGTTGTGAACGACGTCCATATTGACGATTCTGCCGTCCGCATATGGAACAAGTTCCGCCAGCTTAAAAACCTCGCCTGCCTTAATCGCTTCGTTCATTTGGTCGTTTCTCCTAATTGTCATTTCCGTGTAAACCGCGCCGTCTTTGGAACGCACGCCGACGGCGACGTCCGAAGGAGTCAGAACCGAGTCCCCGACGCCGAGACTCTTCTGAAGATCGTTTGCGCCGTAGACGTCGACGCTTCCGTCCGCAATTATCAGAAGTTTATGATACGGATGAATTTCCGCGCTAATATCGGAGTTTTTTGCCAGGGAGAAATAGGCGACGTAATTGTCGCCGCCGCAGATTTCCCGGGAAACCGTGCATCCATGAATCGGCGCGTTTTCCTTTGCGATCGAGAATATCGTTCCGACTTTTTCCTTCATTCGTTTGTCTTCTTATGCGAATCTGAAGTTGCGTGCGTTTCTTTCCGCGTCTTTCGACGCTTGATTTCAACGCTCATTGTAGTATAATTGAGACAACGCGTCGGTTGTTATAACAACAAAAGGTGAATTTTTATGAATTATTTTTTCCTGTCGAAGACGTCGCTGTTTCATGGGATTCAGGAAACGGAAAATGCGGCGATGGCGTCGTGCCTTGACGCGCGCGAGCGGAAATATAAGAAGGACGAGATCGTTTTGCGCGCGGGAACGGCGGTGAGCGAAGTCGGACTCGTCCTTTCAGGGAGCGTGAATCTGGTCGTTTATTCCTATTGGGGGGACGCGCGTATTTTCGCGCGCGCGGTATCGGGGCAAATCTTTGCGGAAAACAACGCGGCGTCACCGGGGCAAGAGCTGATTTACAACGTCGTCGCCAGCGAGGATTCTTCCGTTCTGTTTCTCAATATGGGGAAAATCCTAACGCCTTGTCGCAACGGTTGTCCTTTCCACGCGCGAACGATTCAGAATCTTCTCCGAATCTTCGCGCAGAGAAATCAAGAGCTGTATTCGCGCATGAGACACACCGCGCCAAAGTCCTTGCGCGGGCGGCTTCTCTCCTACCTTTCGGAGCAGGCGACGATTTGCGGAAGCGCGCGTTTTACGATACCCTTTAATCGTCAACAGCTTGCGGACTATCTCGGAGTCGATCGGAGCGCCATGTCGAACGAGCTCTCTAAAATGCAAAAAGAAGGACTGATTCGCTTCCGTAAAAACGTGTTTACGCTAAGCGACGTCAAACCGTTTTAAATTTCGCGACGCCAGACGGTTGGAGAAAACGTTAAGGCGTTGGAAACGTTGCGCGTTGAATCGACGACCTGGATCCGTAGGCGCCGTTGTAAGAACGAGAGTGTTGAAGAAAGATTTTAACGCAACGCGCCGCGAAGGTAAGGACGAATCGAAAAAGATTCATAAACGATCAACGCGGCGAACGTTGCGCGTAACGGCGGCGACCGGGTAAGACGTAGCCTTAATTCTCGAAAATCTGCCCGGGCAATTTCATTTTTTCTTTTGGCGGAAAGAGCGCGTCGAACGCCTCGAACGCTTCCGGGTTCTTATCGGCGACGAAGTAGCCTTCCGGGGGCGCGTAGACGCCGGCGACGTCCTTTAAATATCCGGGAATCAATTCTTTGCAGAGGAAGAACGAGGCGTCGGCGCCTTCCGGGAGATCGTGGTATCGCAGTCCAAAATCGGCGGCGTAGGTAAACCCGCTTTTACCGTAGAATTGGATATTCCCTTCAAAGCATAGGGCGCCGCAACCGAGCGCCGTCGCTTTTTCGAGGGAGTAATCGAGCAGGATTTTTCCGTAGCCTTGACGTTTGTATTTCGGCGCGATACAGATCGGTCCCATCGCCATGACGGGGACGTCGCGCCCGTCGTCCGCCTGAATACGCGCGCGCACGAAGACGTTTTGACCGATGAGTTCGCCGCCTTTTTCCATAACGAAATCGAGTTCCGGCACGAAGTCGGGGTCGTTGCGCAGTTGATTGAGCACGTAATGTTCCAGGCAACCGGGACGATAGACGTTCCAAAAGGATTCGCGCACGAGATTTTCGACCGCGCGGTAGTCGTTGGGCGTTTCCCTGCGGATAACGACGTCTTGTGTTTTCATGATGCTTTTCCCCTCGTCGAGCCGCGCAACGCAAACGCGTCGCGCGGCGAGTTTGACGTAAATAGCGCTCGACGGCGCAGTCTATTGTATTCTTTCGCCGCGCGAGAGAAAGATCCGCCTTCTGATTTTTCTGAGAACGCTAATCTTTCATGATCGTATCAATCGCCTTATAGCGTCGAAGAGGCGTCGAACAATCGGCGTCTTCGTAAACGATAACTCCGTCGTCGCCGACCAAGGCGTAGAAAAACTGGTCGTTGGGGTATTTCCCGCTTTGCATGAATTGGGCGGCGGTCCATTCTTCGTCGAAAACCTTGTCGCGGAGGTAATCGACGAAGACGAGGTA
>ONGM01000282.1 GCA_900317365.1 uncultured Planctomycetota bacterium | reverse complement strand
TATCCGCCGACTAAAGCCGGCGGCTTCCCCCCGCCTATGGGGCGGGGGCGGCGCGTTGCGCCGGGAAAATCGCCCTTTGGGCGATGGGCGCGCCTTTGGCGCGTTGGATTGGCGACACGGCAAGCGACCAACGGGAGCGGCGATTCACCAACCGCGCGGTAGCGCGAACCGGGATCCAACGTCCGAACGTTGGCACCCGCCTATGGGGCGGGGGCGGCGCGTTCGCGTCGGGAAAATCGCCCTTTGGGCGATGGGCGCGCCCTTCGCGCGGGGGGGATTTTTCACGAAATTTGAAAAAGACTGAGGCGCGGGCTTTTTTTTCGCTCGCCTCTTTGATATGATAGAAAGTAGCGAGCGCCGGGGTCGCGTCGACTCAAGGCGGAATCGCGCGACGTTTTACGCCGTTGAAACGCGATCGTCGAAAAGGCGGCGCCCGCGTTTAGGCGCTATTGAGTAAGGAACAACGCCATGGTTATGAAGAAATTTTTGAACGATCCGCAACGAGTTACCAACGAACTCCTCGAAGGATACGCCCTCTGCTACCCGGATAAAATTAAACTCGTCTCCGAAAAAATCGTCGTTCGCGCGAATCCGAAATCGACCGATAAGGTCGCGATCGTTACGCTCGGCGGCGCCGGACACGAACCGGCGCTCGAAGGCTTCGTCGGGGAAGGTATGCTCGACGCGTCCGTCGTCGGCGATATTTTCGCCGCGCCGGGCGCTCCTAAGGTCGTCGAAGCCCTCCGACTCTTCAAAGATCACAAAGGTATCGTTCTCGTCGTGCTGAATCATGAAGGCGACCAACGCAACGCGAATATGGCGCTCATGATGGCCGCTAAAGAAGGCCTCAACGTTAAGAAAATCGTTACCGCTGAAGATATCGCGCCCGGCGTCGACGCTCCTGCTTCCGAACGTCGCGGACTCGGCGGATGCATTCCGCTCATTAAAATCCTCGGCGCCGCCGCTGAAAAAGGTCTCGACGCCGACGCCATTATCGAACTCGGCGAACGCTTCAATAAGCGTATGGCCACACTCGCCGTTACCCTGAAAGTCGCCACGCACCCGCAAGCCGGTCAGGAAATCGGCGCGCTCGGCGACGACCAAATGGAAATCGGTATGGGCCAGCACGGCGAAGGCGGCGGAAACGGTCCCGAACTCATGCGAAGCGCCGACTGGGTCGCCGAAACGATGGCGAAGAAACTCATTCGCGCGATCGACGGCAAGGAAGGCGAGAAGGTCGCCCTCATTATTAACGGTAGCGGCGCCACGACCTTAATGGAAATGTTCGTCGTCTTCCGTAAGGCGTACGAAGTCGTAACCGGCGCCGGTCTGAACGTCGTGGCGAGCAAATGCGCCGAAATTCTGACCGTCCAAGAAGCGGCGGGCTTCCAAATGTTCATGGGCGTCTTCGACGACGAGACCCTGGCGCTCTATAACGCGCCGAGCGACACGCCTTACTGGATCGTTCGCTAATCGTCGTCTGCGGCTTGATCCGCGCGATCCTTTTTGCGAGGGCGTCGGCTTCGTCGGCGTCCTCGCTTCTTTTTCGTCGTCCGTCGCGGCGTCGAGGCGAGGCGGGCTAGGGGGGCGTTATTCAAGTCGATTTTGTGAAAAATCTTTGGCGTCGCTTGAATTTCGGACCGTTTTATAGTAAGATGAAGAGGCGACGTCGCGCAAGCGGCGCGCGGTAGTTTAACGAGTACGTTTGGAGATCGCGCAAGATGGCGAGCGTTTTGAATAAAGAGTTGTTTTCGTCGGCGCTGACTAAGGCGCTGGCGCTAGTGGAAACCGAATTTGACGCGTTGAACGCGCTCGACGCGGCGACCGGGGACGGCGATCACGGGACGGCGATTAAGTCGACTCTTGAAGCGGCGGTCGCTGCGGCGTCGAAGCCGGGTTCCCTTGCGGACACGCTCTCGAACGTCGCAATGGAGGTCATGTCCGCGACCGGCGGGTCGACGAGTTCTCTTTACGGATCCTTCTTTATGGGCATGAGCTCGGGGGTCGCCGGGGAAGAATTGACGGCGGCGCAGACTGCGGCGGCGTTTGCGGCCGGACTCGATATGATGGGAACGATGACGAGCGCGAAGGTCGGCGATAAGACGATGATGGACGCGATGATTCCCGCGATCGAATCGATGAAGGCGAACGCGGATTCGGCGACGCTTGCGGAACTCTTCGACGGCGCGGCGACGGCGGCGAAAGAGGGCGCGGAGAAGACGTCGGAATACGTTGCGAAATTCGGTCGCGCGCGCAATTTAGGCGAGCGTTCGAAGGGAAGTCGCGACGCCGGCGCGACGAGTTTGGCGCTCATCTTTCAGGCGTTCGCGGACGTTGCGAAGTAGTTCGCGCGAATGATTTTTTAGACACAATAAGGCGGCGCGTCCGCGCGCGAGGACGCCTTTGAATTTTTTCAGAACCTTTAAATTAAGGACAAATAAACGATGGCTGACAACGAAGGCAACGTCGACGCGAAAAATTATGGAATCGGTATTCCGCAGAAGCAGGAAGGTTTCTTCCTGAAGGGCAACGAGAACGCCTCTTACGGTATTAAGTCGCGTCTGTCCCAGGTCTTTAATCAGAAGTCGGGACACACCGTCATGTTGGCGTTCGACCACGGGTTCATTATGGGTCCGACGTCGGGACTCGAACGAATTGACCTGACGATCAATCCGCTCATCCAGTACGCCGACTGCATTATGTGCACGCGCGGCATTCTTCGTTCGGTCGTACCCCCGACGTGCGGCAAGCCGATTTCTTATCGTTTCGACTCCGGCACGACGATTCTCACCAGCCTCAACGACGAGACACTGCACGACGTCGAAGAAGCGATTCGTCTTAACGTTTCCCTCATGGCCGTTATGGTCGCGATCGGCGATCCGGACCACGAAGGAAGCACGATTCGCAACCTGACGAAGACCGTCGATTACGGTATGCGTTACGGTATTCCGACCCTCGGCGTTACCGCCGTCGGTAAGAACCTGACCCGCGACGCTCGATATCTCGGACTCGCCACCCGCGTCTGCGCGGAAAACGGCGCCAACGTTATTAAGACTTACTACTGCGATCAAGACTTCGAAAAAGTAACGAACGGATGCCCCGTTCCGATCGTCATCGCCGGCGGTAAGAAACTCCCGGAACGCGACGCGCTCCAGCTCGCGAAGAACGCGATCGATCAAGGCGCCGCCGGCGTCGATATGGGTCGCAATATTTTCCAAGCGGATTGCCCGGTCGGCATGCTCCTCGCCGTGCGCGAAATCGTTCACAACGGCGCCACCGTCGATCAAGCCTTCGACTGCTACCAGTCCTATAAGAACACGGGAACCTGCGACTGCGTTTGCTCTTGCGGCAAGTAAGCGCCGGAACCGCGCGAACGTCGGCGCCTCCCTTCGCGCCGCCTTAACGACGTTCGGCTGATCTCGACTCTTGATAAAACTTGAGCTTTTGATAAAAAACGGGACGACGTGGAAATCTCCGCGTCGTCCCGCTTTTTTTCGGCCCGCCAACCTTCGGACTTGATTCCGACGGCGCTTGACTTCGTTTGACTTTGTTGAAACGTAGGCGATTCGTTAGGGCGTCTCCTCTTTTGCCCGGAACTTAACCTTATACGGCAACTGAACGTCGTTCCGTTCGTCGTTGTCCCATTTGTGGGGAATATGGCGACTCGCGGCGCCGAGCACGACAAAATAGAGTCTCGCCGCGTCCTCCGGAATTGGAAATTCAAATGATACCGTTCGATCTAACTGCGCGATTTGGCAATCGCCATACTTATTGACGAAGGCGTCGCCCAAGACGAAGGCGTTGGGTTGACGCTTGGAATTATAGACTCGCGCGCCGTTTTCTCTCAGGACGACGAACCCAAAACGATGCGCCGGCTTCAGAAAGGTTTCTTTTCCGGCCGTATTGTACGTCTTTTGTCGTTCCGCGACCTTCTCGCCGTCCTCGCCGGACTTCGCCTCGCCGGGATCGCCGTCCGCGAGGGGCGACCCGATCGGAAGCGCGGTAAATTCGGCGACGATCGACTCGCCGTAGGCTTTGGGATCGAGCGGGATCACGTTAATTCCCGTCTCGCTCGGACAACTCGAATATGCAGGTTGCAAGGACCCGTCGCCGAGTTCGATCATATTCGGACGGTATGAATCGAGCCACTCCGTCGGCGCGGCGGGAACGCCTTCAAAGTCGAAGGTCGCGACGTGACTCGCGTAGTAATAGAGATCCTGATACAAAAGAGGGAGACTGCCGCCGGGATACTCTTTGATTCCCATTCCGTACGTTTGACTAGCGCGATAGAGTCTCATGTAGGCGCCGAGGAAATCTTCCGGACGCTTCGAACGCTTCCAGACGTCGGCGACGACTTTCGCGCCGTGCAAGTCCTTGAGCGCGTAGAAGAGCCAGTAGTTCTGATAGCGCGACCATTCGTGTTCGAACGCGCGATGACAATTCTTCGCCCAAGTTTCCCGATGGAACCACTTAAAAACCTCCTTCGGATAGACTTGGAACGATTGCCATTGCGCGCACTGCTCCCAGATCGTATTGCCTAGCCCGTCTTCGCAGGCGTATCGGAAGCCTCCCGATTCCGGGGCGTCGCCTCGGAGCGCATGATCGCACGCGACCTGATATTGGAACGCGTGCCCAAGTTCGTGCCCGATCGTATCGCCGACGGGTCGGCAGGTCGCCGGACTGACCCACAGAGCGCCGACGACGTTGTCGTAGCCGGAGCCAGTCGCGAGCCAGTCTTTCATATATCGGAGGTAGATTTCGAGTTTGTATTTGTCGAGTCCGCTCGCTTCGTCGCCGCCCCCGAAGCCTAATTTCTCGACGTTGACCTGGTAAATCTTTTCCGCCTGGTTGAGGAGTTCGTCGACGTCGACGCGCATATTCTCCGGCACGGACTCGGCGTTCGGATCGTCGCCGAAGCCTTTCTCCCAAAAGACGACGCAATGTTCCGAACTCTTCGAGCGCGCGAAGGTCCATTGCGAGTCCGGGTCGTTCCAGTCTTGATTGCGCAATTCGCGCGGAATATAGATTTCGCGACCCGCCGCATCGTCGCCTTGCGCGAGTCCGAAGGGCGCGAAGAATGCGAGAATAAACATTGCGACAAACAAACGCGTTGCAAATTTCATGAGTGTCTCCTATAGGGCGCGTTGAAAGAACTGCAATAATGGTGGACGTCAATATTATGAAGGCGTCGCGCGAAGAATGCAAACGGAATACCGACCGATTCTGCGGTAGTCGTTGACGAACGCGCCCTATTATTGTAAAACATGGCGCCTAATTGTCAAAACGCGGCGAATCATACGCGGTAGGCGTGCGGCGTCGCGAAGCGTGACGGAACGCGCGACGCGGAGATTTCACGGAGCGGAACGTCTCGTCGTCGCGTCGCGCGCAAGAGTCGCTTGGCAAAGATTGGGAACGCGTTTCAGTATTTTCGCACGAAAGGAAGGCTCCTTATGGCGTTCGATTTTAAGAAGGAATACAAAGAGTTTTACGCGCCGAAGACCAAACCGGGCGTCGTTACGCCGCCGAGTATGAATTTTATCGCGGTTCGTGGAGAAGGCGATCCGAACGTCGAAGGCGGGGAATATCAACGTGCGATCGGTCTGTTATACGGCGTCGCTTACACAATCAAAATGAGCAAATTAGGGGATCGTCGGATAGAAGGATACTTCGATTACGTCGTGCCGCCCCTCGAAGGTTTTTGGTCGCAGCTCGGCGGAGGAAACGTTGATTACGCGCATAAAGAGAATTTCCAGTGGACGTCCGTAATTCGGCTTCCTGATTTTGTGACGCCGGACGTCTTGGATTGGGCGGTCGAGGAAGCCGCGCGGAAGAAGAAGACCGATTTTTCGAAGGTCGAGTTTTTGACCTACGACGAAGGAGAATGCGTTCAATGCACGCACGTCGGACCTTACGACGACGAACCGGCTACGATTGCGCTCATGCGCGAATATGCGGAGAGCCTCGGGTACGTCTTTGACCTCGCGGAGAAGAGGCTCCATCATGAAATCTATCTCAGCGATCCGAGGAAAGTCGCGCCTGAAAAGCTGAAGACGATTATTCGGATTCCGATCAGAAAGGCGTGAACGCGTCGAGATCGAGTTGCAAAACGAACCGCCTCGACGCGCGAAGCGTCGAGGCGGCGGATTTCGAAATAGCCGCGCGCGGAGGCTACTTTTCAACAAATCGGACGGAGTAGAGGGTCGCCTTTGCGTTGCGCGCCGGGAAGAGTAGGGCGAGTCGTTTCATAGCGCCGTCGTAGCCTTTGACGTCGCGGAGATCGACGCGTACGACGCGGCGCTCGCCGTCGAATTTAACGGGCGCGCTGAACTCGATATTCGGGAGAACGGGGCGGGTCTTATGCTTTTCTTCCCGCTCGCGCGCCTGGTCTTTGTCGCCTTCCGACCATTGGAGATAGTCGATCGTGTCGGCAGGCGAGAACGGCGTGAGAACAAATTTGAGAGTTTCGTCCTTCTTCTCTACGGCGCCGACGTCTTCGAGCGCTAGGTCGACTTCGAGAATCGGCGCGTCCTTCGTTTTCCAGAAGTCTTCGGAAGACTGGGCGCAGGCTTCCGCGTTCGGGAGAAGATTGATTTTGAGCGCGCCTTGAATCGGAAAACCTTCGTCCGTCGTATTGGTGTAGATCCAATTCTGGCGATCCTTTTCGAAGACCCATTCCGGTCGCGTTTTCAGGTCGCGCTTCGCCAACTTATAGACGGTTTCGCGAATCTCGTCGAGGGAACCGACGACAAAAGTCGTTTTGTACGTTCGCGTGATATTCCAGTCGAGAATCGTGGTTTCGTGCGGGGCGATATACCCGGTGGCGGTCTCCTTGGGCCCGAGCGGCAGTCCTTTCGCGCCGTCTCCCCCGTGGAATCCGCCGGAGGAATGCACGGCGTTCGGCTGATAGACGCCTAGTCCGAAATTCTTCTCGTTCACGAGCGCCGTCCAGCGTTCCGGCGTGTAAAATCCGACCCACGGCCAGCCTTTTCCGTCTCCCTTATCGACCATCGTCGCGAGCGGCTCGTTCTCGAACGGCTTGTCCCCTAAATAGGTTACGAGTTTGTACCACGGCGCGTTCGTATAGACCGCAGGGGTCTCCTGCGTGCGCCCGAGATATTGCGTCTTGTCGGCTCGGTCGTTAATGATCGTCGCGCTCAGTTCGAAGCCGTTTGGCGTCAACTTGTAAACGCATACGAAAACGCATTCCGCAAGAACCCCGATATTCGGCCACAACATTGGGCGCGTGCGAATATACGCCCCTCCGCCGGGAATATCGAGGTATTTGAAGTCCAAGACGCGCGAACCGTAGCCGCCGCAGTCGCCTGCCTGAATCGGGTTCCATCCGAGTCCCGCCCAGTCCGACGACGGCTTCTCGCCGTTCGGTCCGACGTAAGGATTCGGTCCGGAATAGTACGAAAGTTGGATTTGACGACCCCAGTCGAAACTATTGATCATGTTCCCCGACTTGTTCGCCTTGTCTTCCAAATAGACGACGGCGCCGCCGATCGAAAGGTCAAACCCGATTTTCACGCGATCGTTTTCAAGGTAACGCATCGGATGATCGCCGAAGTCGTAGTAGGTCTCGCCTGGTTTGTCGACGAATTTGGGAACCGAAACGCCTTGCGCGACGACGCTTCGTGCCGAAAGCGCCGCCGCAAAGACGAAGAGCGCGACGCTAATCGCGCGCCAGACGTTGTTGCGCGTCATTCTATTGCCTTTCTGTTAGGACTGTTGCTGGATTGAAAAGTCGAAAAGCGACGCCGAGAATTATTGCGATTTCTTCGCCGTCGTGCACGCGTCGACGAGGTAAACGATCGATTTGTACGGTCTGCCGCTATTCGTCGAAAGCCCGATTTCACACGTCCGGCTCGTCGAGTATCCCGCAACGACCTGACCCGCCTCGATTTGCGGCGACAGTTTCCGCAACGCGTAGACGTTCATCTCCGGGTGAGTAAACCCCTTGTCCCCTGCGAACCCGCAGCATCCGACCTGCTCGGGCGCGAGCACGCTCGACGAGCAGAGTCTCGCGATCTTTTCGAGCGTCTTGACGAGATTCATCTTTCGCGTGGAACAGGTCGCGTGAATGGCGATTCTGTCGTTCGTCGGGTGGAAATCGAGACGATCGAGTAGGAAGGAGTCGATAAATTCGACCGTGTCGTAAATTTTGACGCGCGTCATTTTGCTCTTCATGCGATAGACGCACGGGGACTGATCGCATAGGACGGGGTACTCTCCGCCGTTCGTCGCGATGAAAAGGGCGTCTTCGAGTTCGCGCGTTTTGCGATCGGCGATATCGGGCATGCCTTTGCTTTCCCAAATCGTACCGCAGCAGAGGTTTTCGTATCGAGGCGGGAAGAGGACTCCAAAGCCCGCCTTTTCGAGAAGCCTGACCGTCGTTTCAACGAGAGGCGCCTCGTTCTCCGACGCGCCCATCGTCTGGTTAATGCAACTGGGGAAATAGACGACCTTCGTTACCGTTTTCGGATCGATTGTCTTCGGATCCTTCGCGTCGCCAGTCGGGGCGGGGGCGTCCTTAACGAAAACGGCGTTCGGAAAGCGGGCGGGCTTGATTTTAAAGGGTTTCGGGAGAGCGGGGGTCCAGAGCGGCGCGCCGAGGCGATGTAGCGCCTTGCCGACCGCCGTCGCGCCGGAGCGCCCCAAGACGGCGCGACCGAGGCGCGCGAGGCCTAAAATCGGGCGCAACCCCGCCTTAAAACATTGCAGACGTCTTCCTGCGAGGTCGCCGATTTTCCACGCGCAACTTCCGACCGGCGCGTTCTCTTCGCGTAGAACGTGCGTGAGCTCCCCGACGTCGACGCCCATCGGACACGATGTGGAGCATAGCCCGTCGCCGGCGCAGTTCTCTTCGCCTGGGCGTTTGTACGCGCGCTCGAGTTCTTTGAGGCGAGCGGGATCGGAGCCGTCTTTGCGAAGTCGAGAGATTTCGCGACGCACGACGACCCGTTGACGCGACGAGAGGAATTTCGCGTCGCCGCAGGTCAGGCAGTTCGGTTCGCAG
>ONGM01000286.1 GCA_900317365.1 uncultured Planctomycetota bacterium | reverse complement strand
CGCGCGACGCGCGTCGCGTCGCTTGACAGATTCCGCGAAAGTTTTACGATAATAACAATCGTTACGCGCGTCGACGCGGCGCTTCGACCTCTACGTCAAACCGCATTCGACGCAATGTGCAATCCCCAACGCGCTTATTGGCGCGAAACGTCTAGCGGAGACTTTGACGTTATGAAATTCACCAAAACCCTTCTCAAAATATCGTGTCTTGCGATGCTCGCGATCGCGTTTGTCGCGCCGCGCGGGTATGAAAGCGCCGTCGTAGCGCAAGACCAGGAAGTCGCCGCCGTCGAAGCGACCGACGCTACGGTCGTCGAAACGTCCGACAATACGGTTCAAGAGACCGTCGCCGACGACGCGAGCGTCGATCAAGGAGCCGTCGCGAACGAACGCATTGGGTTCTTCTCACTCTTTGGCGTTCTTTGGATTCTCGCGCTCGCCGGCGCCGTCGCGTCCCTAGTCTTCGCCGTAAAATTCTTCAAAGCGATGATGAAAGAAGACGAAGGCAACGACGAAATGATCAAGATCGCGGCGGCGGTTCGCAAAGGCGCCAACGCGTACTTGAAACAGCAGTATAAAGTCGTCGCAATCTTCTTCGTTGTGATTTGGGCGTTTCTCATGTGGCTCGCATGGGGAGCCGGCGTTCAGAACAAGATCGTGCCGTGGGCGTTCTTAACAGGCGGATTCTTCTCCGGACTGGCGGGCTGGTTCGGCATGAAGACGGCGACGTGGGCGTCTTCGCGCACGGCGGCAGGGGCGCAGAAGTCGCTCAATAAAGGTCTTCAAGTCGCGTTCCGTTCCGGCGCGGTTATGGGATTGACGGTCGTCGGTCTCGGACTTCTCGACGTCGTTTTATGGTTCGGCGCTCTCTATTGGATTTTCCCGTGCTTCAACTGGACGATGAGCCTGACGGAAATCACGGTCGTCATGCTCTGCTTTGGTATGGGCGCGTCTTCGCAAGCGCTCTTCGCGCGCGTCGGCGGCGGTATCTATACGAAAGCGGCGGACGTCGGGGCGGACCTCGTCGGTAAAGTGGAAGCGGGCATTCCGGAAGACGATCGACGCAATCCTGCGACGATCGCGGACAACGTCGGCGACAACGTCGGCGACGTCGCCGGCATGGGCGCGGACCTTTACGAATCTTATTGCGGTTCGATTCTTTCGTCCGCAGCGCTCGGCGTCGCGGCGTACTCCGCGCTCGGAGCCGATATGAAGACTCAAATGAGCGCTCTCTTCCTGCCGATCATTCTCGCGGCGGTCGGAATCGCGCTCTCGATCTTCGGCGTTTTCCTCGTCAAAACGGACGAAAAAGCGGATCAAGGCGCGCTTCTCAAAGCGCTTGGTCGCGGCGTCAATCTTCCGTCGATTATCATCGGCGTTCTCTCCATTCTGATCTCGTGCGCGCTCCTGCCTGGAAGCGCGAAATTAGCGGGACTCTCCGTCGTTACCGGTCTCGTCGCCGGATGGCTGATCGGAAAATGGACGGAATATCGCACCGCTTACGAATATAACCCGACGAAAGCGATTGCTCGTCAAGGCAAGACGGGTCCCGCGACGGTCATTATCGCCGGTATCGCGGAAGGTATGTACAGCGTTTGGGCGCCGGTCGTTATCGTGAGCGTCGCGACGATTCTCGCGTTCGGATTCACGACGAATTTCAACTTCACCGACGTGAAAACGTTCGCGCTCGGTCTTTACGGCGTCGGCGTCGCCGCCGTCGGCATGCTTTCGACGCTCGGCGTTACGCTCGCGACCGACGCTTACGGTCCGATCGCGGACAACGCAGGCGGCAACGCGGAAATGGCGCAGTTGCCGGAAGAAGTTCGTCAACGCACGGACGCGCTCGACTCGCTCGGCAATACGACGGCGGCGACGGGCAAAGGCTTTGCGATCGGTAGCGCCGCGTTGACCGCGCTCGCGCTTCTCGCCGCCTATGTCGAAGAAGTCCGCGTCGGATTCGAACGCTGGGGCGTCTCGGCCGTAAGAACGCTGGAAAACGTTTCGCCTGACGATCAAGGCTATTACAAGGTCTCCGACTCCTTCGTCGTCTACTATGCCGGCAAAGCTAAGGTCGAAGAGGAAAAAGCCGCGCTCAAAGTCAAAGGCGAAGACTGGTTCCCGCCGACATACCTCGTTAAACCGTCGCAAGTCAAGAACCCGAACGAAGACGCTCCGATCTATCGCGGCGCCAAAACGACGTGGCAACAGTCGAACGATGCGTGGGCGTCCCTCGTTGCGACGAAGAACGCGCCGGCGCGCATTACCGACGATATCGCCGCGCTGTGCCCATTCATTCCGGCGAACGCCAACGAGAAGCCCGATATGGTTTCCGTTAAGAGCGCCAATATGATGGACTGGATGGACTACTATTCCTGCAACCTTCTTAACCCGAAAGTTCTCGTCGGAATCTTCCTCGGCGCCATGACGGTCTTCGTTTTCGGCGCGCTCACGATGACGGCGGTCGGTCGCGCCGCGTCCGGCATGGTTGAAGAGGTTCGTCGACAGTTCCGCGAAATCAAAGGCATTATGGAATACGAAGCCGAGCCGGACTACGAAACGCCGGTCGCAATCTCAACGAAAGCGGCTCAGCGCGAAATGATCGTGCCCTCGTTGCTCGGACTCGTCATGCCGCTCGTCGTCGGACTTTTCCTCGGCGTTACCGGCGTTATCGGACTTCTCGTCGGCGCCTTGACCACCGGGTTCTGCGTCGCCGTATACATGGCGAACGCCGGCGGCGCCTGGGACAACGCCAAGAAATACGTCGAAGCCAACCTCGAGAAAGATCTCGGCGGAAAGCACTCCGAATGCCATAAAGCGACCGTCGTCGGCGACACCGTCGGCGACCCCTTCAAAGACACGACCGGACCGTCCCTCAATATTATCATTAAGCTGATGAGCATGGTTTCCGTCGTCGCGGCCGGCTTTATCGTCGCTTACGGCGGGTGGTTCTAAGAGTCGTAGCGTCGCTCGTTAGACGTGCGGACGCCGCTTTCAACGCGTTGACGTCGTTTCCGAATTACGATATAATCGGAGCGGCGTCAGCGCTGTTTTTTTATCGCGCGAGCCACAAAACAAGGTGAAACGCATGACGGTCAATCATTCGCAAGGCGACGAGAACCAGGCGACGCAAGACCCTTCGTCGACTCAGCCTCGCCAATCGCCTCATAACGACGCCGACAAGAAACACGGTTCGATCGACGATTACCTTTGCCACGTCGCATTATGCGATCGTCAGAACGCGATTAGTTTCGTCGAAACGTATTTGCCGGAAGTCGCGGCCGAATTCGACGCGAAAGAACTCGTCGTGGAAACCCCGGAGTTTTACAACGAGTTTCTAACGAAAAAGACGCTCGATTTTGCGTACGCGATTCCGTCTAAAAAGGACGCGGACGAAGAGTTGCTCTTAACGGTGGCGCTCGAGCACAAATCTCATGGCGGCGCCCGTTCGGAACTTGAAACGCTCGAGCAACTCTTCTACTATTTCGCGCTCCTGTGCCGTCGCCACCGGTTTGAGCGCAAGTCCGACTCCGCCTCAAACGCGCCTAAACCAAGTCCGAGACGCCGCGAACCTAAGCGCGCGCAACCTCTCGTCGTCCTGCTCTATACGGGTAAAAATCTCAACTACGAACCTCCGCGGTGGGAAGACTATTACCCGTTGCCGCAGTCGTTGTCCCGATTTCAGGTTCGCTTTCCAATTTTGTGCGTAAACTGGACGAAGGCGTATCGCGAAGGTCGCATTAACGGCGACCCGTTAGTGAACGTGCCGGCAAGTCTGTTGTCGGCGGCGGCGTTGAAAGAGCTTCCGGAAGCGCTAACGAAGATCTTCGCGGAAATTAACAAACTGCCTCCCCTCGGAGACCGCGAACGAAGCCTACTGAACGCATATATCACGTATGTGGTCAAAGCGTACAACAACGCTGGTCTTGCCGTCAACCAACGCGACCTGGACTCAATTTTCAACGCCGTTGAAAATCCTAATAGGAGAGAAGAGATGGAAACTATCGTTGGAGATATCTTTCTCGACGCTAGAAGAGAAAGTCACGCGCAAGGCGTCGCGCAAGG
>ONGM01000288.1 GCA_900317365.1 uncultured Planctomycetota bacterium | reverse complement strand
TTTTGTCTAGAACAATCAGTTTGACCATTTTGCAATCGACGCCTGTGGAGAGAAGCTCCGAGGTCGTTGCGATAACCGGCGTTTTGGATTTGATTTTGCAGAATTCCTCCAACTTGCCCCTTCCATAATCGTCGCTCGCCGTAATGCGCACGACATAGTCGGGATACAACTTCATCATGTCGGCGTTGAGATTGGCGAGTTCGACGCGCATGCGGTCGGCGTGTTCTTCTGTGGCGCAGAACACGATCGTTTTTGCCATTCGGTCGGTCTTTTTGAGGTACTGTGTTATTTCTTGCGCCGTTAATGAACGCCGATCTTGCAGAATAATGGCGCGGTCGTAGTCCTTCTCATTATAAATTCGATCTTCAATATCGCGTCCTTCGGCGTCTTGTTGACCTTCTGTCGGACGCCATCCTTCACTGACGTTCGTTCTTACATTGATAACTCGGAATGGCGCGAGAAACCCGTCGTCGATACCTTCGCGCAGACTGTAAGTGTAAATCGGTTCGCCAAAATAGTCGATATTCGAAACGTACGAGGTTTCTTTAGGCGTCGCCGTCATGCCGATCTGCGTCGCACTTGAAAAATAATCGAGAATCCGCCGCCATCTTCCGTCTTCTTTTGCGGAGCCGCGATGGCATTCGTCGACGATAATTAAGTCGAAGAAGTCGGGTGGAAAGAGTCTTTCATACGGCGGATCGCCGGTTTCGTCGTCCCCGTCGAGCTGTTGGTAGAGCGCGAAATAGACTTGGTATGCGCGTAATAAAACAGGATCGTCCTTGGCGACCTTGATTTTGTGCGTTACTTTTTCTAGCGGGCTAAAATCGTTTGCAATGGTTTGGTCGACTAATACATTGCGGTCGGCGAGATAGAGAATTTTATGTTTCAACCCGCCTTTTAAGAGTCGCCAGACGATTTGAAACGCCGTGTATGTTTTTCCCGTGCCGGTCGCCATGACGAGGAGAAGACGATTCTTGCCGCGCGCGACCATTTCGACCGTGCGATTGATCGCGATTCGTTGGTAGTAACGCGGGCTTTTTTCCGTCGAAGAATAGTACGGTTCCTCCATGATTTTGATTTGTTCCGGCGTGGCGCCGGGTTCGGAATCGTCCGCTTGACGGTACTCTTTTAAATAGCGTTCGTAAAGCGCTTTCGGGGAGGGGAACTCGTCGAGGGAAAGAGAACGCTCTTTGCCAGTGAGAAAATCGTATTCCTGAAACCCTTCGCCGTTCGTGCTGAACACAAATGGAACGCCGAAAGGCGCGTCCATGCGAGTTCCGTCAGGTTTGAAGAGTATTGAGTATTCCTTTGCTTGTTGCATACCGTGAGCGACGCCGAACTTTGTTCTCTTTACTTCGATGATCGCCAACGGATAGTTCGGACGGTAGTGGAGAAGCATATCGGCGTATTTCGGTTGCTGTCGTTTCGTCTTATTTCCTTTGATCTCGACGCGACCGTCCGTCATTTTCGCTTCGCGTTTGATTTGTGATTCGCTCCAACCGGCGCGGATTATTGCGGGCGCGACGAGTTTTTCTTTAACGTCCGCCTCGCTCATCTCGCTGTTGTGTTGAGTCGTCATTTGTCAGTCTCCATGCCAATTCGTCCTTCAAGCGACTCTCCGTGTTTGTCGGCTGGAACTTACTTTTGTGATTGAGAACCGTCTCCTTCACCCTTAATATTATAAACATAATTGTACTGGCGCCAATGTTCCGTCGTTGGAACCCGGTTATCGCTCCCTTTGGTCGCTTGAAGAGTTCGGAACGCCTTCGCCTGAACGTGATTTTGACGTTTTTCGCTTCGCGTAAAGCATAGCGTTCACTTGTCCGCAGGCTAAAGCCAGACGGCTTCCCCCTTCGGGCGCGCTTCGCGCGGTAAAATTTTCAAGGCTCGCTTCGCTTCGCCTTTAATTTATCCGGTCGTTAATCGCAGAGCGGTTCTCTTTAAGAGAAACGCTTCCGATTAACGACCGGGCTAACGTTATATTGCGCGTTAAATCGAACCTTACCCGAATTTCACAACCGGCGAGTTCGCGTTGAGACGCGCCATATATTCTTCGACGTTCTTTTCCGGCTCTTTGACGTACCCGTATTTCGACCATTGATAGGCGTCGATATCGGGCGCGAAGACCGCTTCCGATTCGGTGAGGTTGGCGAGCACAAAGCCCATGTCGCCCCAGTGTCCGACGGAGGGGAAGCAGATCGTTTGAACGTCCTCTTGGACAGGCGTGCGGTAATAGTGAGAATGACCGTGCAGGAAGGCGGCGAATTTCGGGCAGGCTTTGAAGACGTCGGCGAGTTCCGTTTCCCTAATCGGATGATGGCAGCCGACGAAAACGGGCTTGTCGGTATATTTTTTCAGGGTTTCTACGACCCATTCGCGCTGTTCCGGGGAAATGGCGCCGCGCACTTGACCTTTAAGGTAGGAGTCGAGCAGAATAAAGTCGGCGTGCGGAGTCGGAACGACGTTGATATAACATCCTTCGACAGGTTGCGGGCGATCGAAGCGTTCCGGGAACACGGCGCGATAGTTTGCGAGTCGGTCGTGGTTGCCCATTGCGACTTCCCACTTGATTCCGGCGGTTTCGATCGGCTTAATCAATTCTCTAAAAAGCTCGTAATCTTCAACTCTTCCTTCGTTGTACGCAATGTCACCGTAGATGAGAAGGTTGGCGGGTCGCGGATTCATTGCGAGGATTTTCGCGACGCTTTGGTTGAATCGCACGACCTGTTGAACGGTTTCCGGGCGGTACAGGTGCGTGTCGGAAAAAATCGCGACGATATTTTCGTCTAGCGGAGACGTCGTATCGGCAAAGATGGATTCCAAATTGCCGAATCGCGCCGCAAAGGTCGCCAGCGCGACGGCGCGGAAGAAATCTCGTCTGTTCATGATTGTTCCTTTTGGCTGCTTTCGGTTCTCTTGGATGAAAAAACGCGAGCGCTCGTTTCGTGAAAAACGCGCGCTCGCTAGGCTTTTAGTCGTTGCTCAAAGATTATGCGGTCTTTTGTTTCTGTTCCGCGTCGATCTTATTGAGCGCCAGACTCATATTGTCAATGAACTCGTCGATCTGTCCCATTTCCTCGAACCCGACGATATAGACGTCGACGACGCCGGAGCGAACGACCGCTTCGAGATTCTTGCGTCGTTCTTCCAGGTCGCGAATCGTTCCTTCGCCGATCAGCTTCATGGCGATAATGCCTTTGCCGTTCTCTTGGGCAATTTTCGCGGCGGCGACGTTTTCTTCGAAGGAGCCTTCCATACGCGCGCCGGTCTGGTTGATGCGGATGTGCATGGCGTCGACCCAGGGATCTTCCGCGCCGTTGCGGAGCGCGCCGAGACTGTGAATCGAAATACCGTGTCCGCGAATCAGACCTTGTTCCTTGAGCTTTTCAAGATCGTCGCAGTATTGCTGGAAGTCCGACTTCCAATCGGGTTTCATCATGCAGTGGACCTGCACGAGGTCGATGTAATCGGTATTGAGTTCCTTCAGAAAGCGTTTGACGACGACGTCGGCGCTCGGACGTTCTTTTTCCTGGATACCGCCGCCGTGGGGCCAGAGTTTCGTCGAGAGAACGTACGAGTCGCGCGGCTTGTCTTTGAGCGTCGACGAAACGATTTCGTGCGTGCCGTAGAGGTCGGCGCAGTCGAAGAAACGAATTCCGCGATCGTAGGCGTGGTTGAGCATAGCGACCGCTTTGTCGCGATCCATACGCGTGAGTTGCGCCGAATGATTGTACCCGGACATCCCGGTGCCGAACCCGAGTCGGGACGACTCGATATCCGCCGTCAGCTTAATTTTCGCGACCGGATCGGTAGAGAACGGGTATTTGGGTTCTTTGACAGGCGCGTCGGCTTGAGCGAGCGCTCGCGCGGCGCCTAATGCTGCGGAAGCTCCGCCGACGCCGGCGAGGGTCGTGCGGAGAAAATCGCGTCGTTTGAGATCCATAGTTACTCTCTTTCAGGCTAGGTGGAGCGAAGTCGTTAGATTTCGGAATTTTTCGACGGTTTAAGGAACAAGTTGCGAATACGAGTCGCGGTGCGTTCGTATTGCGGATCCTTGCTCTTCGTTTTCCATTCGTCGGAATTAACGAAATTCCCCCAACCTTCGCGGCGTTTCTCGTCGTTTTCGAAGCTGAGCATATACGTAACGTTCGGCGCCATCGACCCGAAGAGCGCGCTTCCGAAGAAGACCGGCGCCATGCCGCTACGGCGGAAAAGATCGAGTTCGAAATCTTCGAACATCTTTTCTTTACGCGCGTTGCGTTCGTAGTTGGGGGAGTTGTACGTGCGAAGTTGCAGAACGCGTTCCGGATTGCGATACGGAACGTCGATTTTCGGCTGAGATTTGAAGGAACGGAGCGCCATAATCTCTTCGTCGATGAAATCGAGGTCGTCGTTCAGGTTGAATTGTTCCGATTCCTCGGCGCGCGCCGTTTGGAAATTGAGTATGGCGAAGGGGTTGGCGGTCTCTTGCACGACGAAGACGATCGGATCGTATTTCGCCGCGTCGTATCCGCGCTCGTTGGCCATGAGCTCTTCGTTGACCGTGAAGATACCGATATTTTGGAATCCGACTTTTTTGCGGAGCGGGATCAAGCCGGCGTCGAATTTTTCAACGAGCGCGTCGCGCTTTTCTTTATTCGCGGCGTAGAAGAATTCGAGCGTGATAAAATTCGTACGAGGACCGAAACGGCGCGGTTCGGTTCCTTCTGGCGCTCCTTCCGGTCGACGACGACGATTCGCAGGCGGGACAATCAAATCGGCTTTCGCGGCTTGCGCGGCTCCGACGAGTCCGGCGGCGGTCGCGGCGGTAATAAAGTCTCTCCGTTTCATTACGTATCCTCCAATTAGGTTTGTCGAGTTAAATCGCGCTCGACGACGTTAAATCTATTTCGCGTTTTACCGCGCGAGCGTTTGCAAACTAATGTTAATATTCCCGAGGGGAGCGCTGACTTGCACGCCCTGAATTGACGAACGAATTGAATCGAGAAGCTCGCGGGCAATTTCGACTCCCGTCTGCATCTGATCTTCTTTCGATTTCCTCGAGGCTTCTTCCATTCTATTCATTACGGAATCAGGAACAACAACGCCGGGAACTTCTTTTCTCATAAAAAGGGCGTTTCGATAGCTTACGAACGGCCAGACGCCGGCGACGAGCGGAATCTGAAGCTCGCCGAAGTCGTCGAGAAAAGAGAGCAACGCGTCGGCGTCGAAGACCGGTTGCGTTACCACGAAGAGCGCTCCGGCGTCGATCTTTTTCCGCAGTCGATCCAATTCGCGGCGCCGATCGAGCGCGGACGGGTCGACGCCGACTCCGAAGAAGGCGTTGGTCGGCTTGCCGATCGACGCGCCGCCGAGATCGATTCCGCGATTCAGTCGCCGTTGCAGCGCGCAAAGTCCGATCGCGTCGCAGTCGAAGACGCCGGTCGCGTTCGGATAATTGCCGAGTTTCGGCGGATCGCCGGTAATGAAGAGGATATTGTTCACGCCGAGCGCGGCGCATCCGAGGAGATCCGCTTGGAGTCCGATTAGGTTGCGATCGCGCGCGCAGACGTGCAGAACCGGTTCGATTCCGGCGTCGACGAGCGCTTTTTCGGCGGCGACGACGGACGCGATTCTCGCGGACGCGCGCGGTCCGTCGGGAAGGTTGACGGCGTCGACGCCTGCGTCGCGCAGTTTTCGGGCTTTCTCGAGAAACGTGGAAAGATCGTAACCGCAAGGCGGAATTGTTTCGACCGTTTGCACCCATTCTTTCGCGCAAAGTTTGCGCGCGAGCCGACTCCTCGAGGCGACAGGCGACTCTTCCTGTTCCCGGACGTCCGGCTTCGAATCGAACAATTTAATATCGACGCGTCGGCTATGTGCGGTCGGCTTGACCATTTTGACGACTTCGGCGATTTCACCGGGGGTGGTTCCGCAGCATCCTCCGACGGCGGCGGCTCCTAATCCGGCGTAACGCATGGCGTAGGTCGCGAGATATTCCGGGGAACTGTAATATATCTGCCGTCCTTCAAAGGCTTTGGGGGCGCCGGCGTTAGGCTGAACGATCAGGGGCTTGTCGAGCGTTTTAATGATTTCCTGGACGGCGACGAGCATTTCGGACGGTCCGAGAATGCAGTTGAGTCCCCACGCGCACGGGGACGGCTTATTCTCGGCGAAAGGCGCGAAGAGGCGGCTATAGAGATCGGCGCGCGATTCGAGGGTGTTCGGCGCTTGGAAGAGGGAGGCCGCAAGACCGTAGGAGATCGCAAAGAGAGGCGGGCGATCGAGGGTCGCGATCGCGTCGATCATGATTTCCGCGACGTCGCGGGATGGCTGCGATTCAAAGAGAATGAGATCGACTCCCGCGTTCGCGAGGGCGGCGATTTGTTCGGCGAAGGCGTCGACGATCTCTTGGCGCGAACGCGTTTGCAGAACTTCTTCGGAAGGGTATCCGACGGATCCGACGACGAAAATCGGTTCCGTCCTTTCCGCGTGGGCAAGCGCCGTTTCGCGAGCGATATCGACTCCCGCGCGGTTAATGGCGTCGACTTGGGTTTCGAGTCCGTATCGTTCAAGGGCGAAACGATTTGCATTGTACGTGTTTGTCGTGAGCGCGTCGGCGCCGGCGAGCGCGTACGATTCCGCGATCTCCGCGATCATTTTGCGATTGCGGAGGTTCAACTCCTCGTAACACTGATTCGTAAAGACGTGTCGACGGTATATCTCTGTTCCTGTCGCGCCGTCGAAAACGAGCGTTGACTCGGAAAGCGCTTCTTGAAATGTTTTAGGCATAAAAATTTTTCCAATTGGAAGTCGATTTGAAACGCGTTCAAGTCGGCGTATTAAACGGAAAATAGCGGCGTTCGGCGCGTTGCGACAAACGGCTCGTGGCAAGGCGCCGCGCGCTCAGGTTCGCATACGACGGCGTGGGACGAGACGTCGCGGAGCCGGACGCGTCAGAATGCGGCGGCGCTCGCTCCGCGCGTCGCGAATCTCGACGATCTTCCGAGAGACGATTTCCCAGGACGGATCGTCAAAGTCTGCGCGACGTCTCTCCTACAGTATAATTTGCCCCGGCGGCGCGGTCAAGTCAACGCGCCTCCGCTCGCCTGTTGCGCGACGCGACGCGTTTGTTACAATGGACGGAAATTCGCGTTCCGACGCGAGAATTTTGTCCGCTGTTATCCACAATGAAAAACGCGCTTTTCCGGCGCGACGAGAGTCGCCTATGTGGAACGTTGTATATCCGCATTTTCTGATTGATCGAGTTGCCGACGTTACGCCGGAACGACTTCGTTCCCTCGGCGTCAAGAATCTTTTGCTCGACGTCGACTGCACCTTAAAACGCTATAGCGCGACGGAACCCGATAAAGACGTCATGGACTGGCTCGAGTCGATGCGCCGCGCGGAAATCGGAATGTGTCTGCTCTCGAACGGCGTCGGCGAAAGGATCGGCAAATTTGCCGCGCGCGTCGGTTTGCCGTACGTCGCGAAGGCGTGCAAACCGTTTCCGTCCGGGTGCAGACGCGCGTGCCGCGAACATTCCTTTGATCCGAGCGAAACGGCGATTATTGGGGATCAGATCTTCGCCGACGTCATGGCGGGACGATTAGCCGGATTGAAAGTCTTTCTGACGACCCCGATTTCTCCGGAGGAAGAACATTGGTTTACGCGCGTGAAGCGTCCCTTCGAGCGCGTCGTTTTGCGTTCCTTCCGCAAACGTTATCCCGACGGCAAATGGGTTTCATAGATCAAATTTTGCAACGTGTTAGATCGTAAAATATGACGGACTCCTGCATGACAAATCAGCCGGAAACGGGGCTGAAACTTGGCGCTTACGCCGCGTCGTTGAATTTAACTTCCCTCGATTTTCACGGTAATTTCGACCGCGCGACGGCGCTTCTACGGCAAATCGCGCTCGACGTTCGCGAGAAATCCTTTGACGTCGGGATTGTCGCCTTTCCTGACCTGACTTTTACCGGACCCGGTTGCGGCGACGCGTTTCTTCGTCCGGCAACGTTAAAGAAGGCGATGGAGACTCTTCTCGCGTTTGAGGCGGCGCTTGCGTCCGAATCGCGTCTGATCGCGATCGTCGGCGTGCCGATAGCGTATCGAGGCGCGGTTTACAAGTCGAGCGCGGCGATCGTCGGCGGGAAATTGCGCGGGTTCGTCTGCGCGACGTCCGGCGACCTCTCGCCTCGCGACGATCTGCGTCAGTTCTCCCCCTGGCCGGCAGGCGAGGCGAAGTCGATCCAAATCGGCGCCCGTAAGTTTCCGATCGGCGACCTCGTTTTCGTCGAAGGCCCGCTCGCGTTGAAACGCTATTCGACGTCTCGACTCGTTCGGGAAGGCGGCGAGGTTCTCGATCCGTTTTACGAACTCGGCGCACGACTCGACGCCGCCGCGCTTTACGGCGACAAATCGGAGGCAGGCGAGGCGGCGCTTGAGAGCGTCGAGGCGGCGGAGCCTGTCGTTTTCATCGACGGCGAGCGATCGGAAGGCGCGCTCGACGCTTCGCGGAAGATCGTCGTGAAGTTTAGCGCCGACGTCGCGCCCTTCGCGTTAGGGCGGCGCGATCGAACGTTGCAGGCATTAAAGAAGGCGTCCGCGCGGGATTCGTCCCTAATTCTATCGCCAAGCGTCGTCGGGGTCGAATCGGGCGCCAAAGTCTACGACGGCGGCGCGGCGGTCGCGTTTTGCGGCGAGGCGATCGGCGACAGGAGATTCTCTTACGCGGAAAGTCGCGTTCTTTCCTTTGCGTTCTCGGCGGAGGCGGGCGCGGACGGGCGATTGCGCGCGACGCCGATCGAGACTTGCGGTTCCGCCGACGAGGAGGCGTGGGGCGTCGGGGACGCGAAGCGCTTCGAGGAATTTGCGCGCGCCGTTCCTTTGGCGCTCTTCGATTACATGCGCAAAACGCGATCCAAAGGCTTTGCGCTTTCCCTGAGCGGGGGCGCGGATTCCGCGACGATCGCGGCGCTCGTGCGACTCGGCGTGCGATTCGGCGTTCGCGAGCGCGGGTTTCGGTTCCTCAATTGGCTTTCGCGCGGCGAGTCCCTTGACGACGTTCTGAAGGCGTTCCCTGCGCTTCGACCGATTTTTGAAAGTCGCGAAGATTGGGCGCGCGATTTCTCAAAGGAAGGCGCCGTTCTCGACAAACGCGCGCGCGAGGAATTGGAGCGGGCGATCGTCGGGGCGCTTTTAACGACGTTCTATCAGTCGACGCGCAATAGCGGCGAGGTTACGCGCGAGGCGGCGCGCGAGGTCGCTAAGGCGTGCGGCGCGACTTATTACGAGTTCGACGTCGATTCCGTCGTCGAGAGTTATAAGGAGATGATCGCGAAGTCGACAGGTCGTCCTTGGTCTTGGGAGTCGGACGATCTCGCGTTGCAGAATATTCAAGCGCGCAGTCGCGGTCCGAGCGGGTGGTTGCTTGCGAATCGGGACGGTCGAACGCTTCTTGCGACAGGTAACCGTTCGGAGTGCGCGTGCGGTTACGCGACGATGGACGGGGACACGTGCGGCGGGCTTTCTCCGATCGCCGGCATAGACAAGGCGTTCATCCGGAAATGGTTGCGCTGGATGGAGACGGTAGGCGTTTCCGACGAGGAGGGCGGGCGATTCCCGATTCCGGCGTTGCGATATATTAACGCGCAGAGTCCGACCGCCGAGTTGCGTCCGGCGGAGGCGCGTCAGACGGACGAGTCCGATTTAATGCCGTACGTCGTTTTGAACCTTTTTGAGCGCGCTCTGATTCGCGATCGACTTCCGATACGAGACGCGTTCGCGCGCGTTGTCGCGGAAGCTCGCGCGGAGGGAATCGACGCGACCGACGAAACGTTTATTCAGTGGGGTAGAAAGTTCTGTCGACTATGGGACGCGAGTCAGTGGAAACGCCAGCGGTACGCGCCGGGGTTCTCCCTTGACGACTACGATTTGTTCCCGTCGTCGTGGACGCAGTATCCTTATTTGTCGTCCGGGTTCCGCGCGGAGCTGGACGATCTTACTTAACGCCATAGGAAATCATAATGAAACGCATTTTATTATTTACAAAACTCGCGCTTCTTATTTGTTGCGCGGCGGCGCTCGCGGCTCAGACGGCGTTCGCCGCAGAATCGGCGAAGACTTCTGGGAATCCCCTTTTCCCCGGGTGGTACGCCGACCCGGAAGTCGCCTTCTTTGAAGGGAAATATTGGATTTTCCCGACGAGTTCGCTGAATTTCGACGATCAGACGTTCTTTGACTGCTTCTCCTCGGAGGATCTCGTTACTTGGGAAAAGCACGAGCGCATTTTGACGAACGAGAACGTGAAATGGGCGAAGCGCGCGATGTGGGCGCCTTCCGTCGTTGAGAAGGACGGGAAATATTATTTCTTCTTCGGCGCGAACGACGTTCATGAAGGCGAGATCGGCGGCATTGGCGTCGCCGTCGCCGATAAGCCGGAAGGACCTTACGTCGATCTTCTCGGCAAGCCGTTGATCAACGAGATTGTGAACGGCGCGCAACCGATCGATCAGTTCGTTTTCCGCGACGACGACGGAACCTATTACATGATTTACGGCGGATGGCGCCATTGCAACGTCGTCAAACTGAAGGACGACTTCACCGGTTTGCTTCCCTTTGAGGACGGCGAGTATTATCGAGAAATTACGCCGAAAGGCTACGTCGAAGGTCCCTTTGTCTTGAAGAAGGACGGCAAGTATTACTTCATGTGGTCGGAAGGCGGGTGGACGGGCCCGAATTATTGCGTTGCGTACGCGATTTCCGACTCGCTATTCGGACCGCACGAACGAATTGGCAAGATTATCGAGGCGGATCCGAAAGTCGCTTTCGGCGCGGGGCACCACAGCGTTTTGCATTCGCCGTCCGGAAAATGGTACGCGATCTATCACCGTCGTCCCCTCGGGGAACGCGCGGGCAATAGTCGCGCGACGTGCATTGAGCATATGGAATTTGACGAGAACGGCTTCATTAAACCGGTGAAGCTGACCTTTGAAGGCGTCGAAGCGGATCCCGCGAAATAACGCCGAAACAACGCTTTGACGCGTTAAACGTTCCACGCTTCGAGCGTCCATTCGGATCGCGCGGCGTCGCAGAGAAAAATCCCGAATTTTCCCGTGCCGAGTTTCAGACTTTCCGGTCGAGGCGCCTCTTTCGGGAGAATTTCAAGGGCGAAACGCGCGATTCCATTGCTCGTTACGGCGAGCGTCGTTTGACCGCGACGCTCGCTTAACGTTTGCGCCGCGAACTCGCGCCAGTCTTGCGGAAGACGCGCCGCGCGGGCTTCGAGAAATCGCCAGCGGACGGGCAAAACCGCTTCGGCGTCCCAACGACGCAGCGCCGTTTTGCCGAGGCTTGCGCGCTCGACCTTATCCGTCGGCGCGTTCGGTTCGCACTCGCCGAGCTTTTCCAAAACTTCTTCCTCCGGTCGACCGTCGTCTTCTCCGTAGTCGAGTTCGGTGAGAAAATCGAGCGCCGACGCAGGCGCCTTCTCTTGAAATGCTGAGGCGATCTCTTCGCAGGTTTCCCGCGTTCTTTGTAGGGGGGCGTAGAAATACGCGTCGGGTCGCAGTCCGCGCTCAACGAGTCGTTGGGCGACTTCGCGACCTTGTTCGCGCCCTCTGGAGGTGAGCGGAATATCCGTTCTCGCGCCGACTCGGAGAATGACGTCTCCGGAATTAAAGGTGTTGCCGTGCCGAACGACGATCAGTCGCGTTGCGGAATCCATAGCGTTTGCCTCGTTTTCTCTTGGGATTTCTCGTTCTCGTTGTTTTCTTTTTTGTTCTCTCGCGCTAACGGTAGAAATCGAGCAGTTCGCCGTTTTTACGAATGATTTCTTCGACGCGCGCGAGGTCGTCTTGCGAGTCGACGCCGGAGGTCGTTTGATCGTAACCTTGCGGATACGCGCCTTCGATCATCTTAATGCGGTATCCGTTTTCTAGAAACCGCAGTTGTTCGAGTTGTTCGAGTCGTTCGTAGTAGCTCTGCGTTGAGTTCGCAAAGAATTTGAGCGCGTCGTAGCGGTACGCGTAGAGACCGACGTGGCGCTTGACGGGACTCGTCGGACTCGCGGCGCGCAGTTCCGATTCTTTACGGATTGCCGGAATAATATTTTTGGAGAACCAGAGCGCGCGCTCGTTGGCGTCGAGAACCGTCGTTGTGCCGCTGAAAGGGCTTTCTCGCTTGGCCGCGCGCAACGCGTCGAGCGCATCCCACGAGAGTTGGACGTAAACGGACGCGACGCTCGAGTCCGGATCCGATTCGAGCGCCGCGATCAATCGAAGAACAAAATCAGGCGGGCAGGTCGGAACGTCCCCTTGAAGGTTGACGACGACGTCGGGACGCCGCTCGGCGGCGGAGGCGACTTCCCACGCGCGATCGGAGCCGGATCGACAGGCGTCGGAGGTGACGACGACCGGGATTCCCGCGGCGCGGCAGAAGTCGACGATCTTATCGCTCGGGCAATTCTCCGAAGGCGTTTCCGTCGCCACGACGGCGGAGCAGTTCGAGCGACGACTGCAGACGAACTCGGCGATCTCCCAGACGCGTTGCAAAATCGGTTTTCCCGCGAGGACGGCGAGCGGCTTGCCGGGAAACCGCTTCGAGCCGTAACGCGCCGGAATGACGATTAAAGTTTCCATGTTCGTTCCTTTGCCTTTCTGTCGAACGACCTTTGATTCCGATTATTCCGCATTTTATTCCGCAATGACGAACGGGACGTCGAGCCCGTCTTCATTTTGACGCCAGCCGATCTTTACGCGCGAAAGGAACCAGTTTTTCCCGCGCGTGTCGTTGCCCTGGAAGAAGAGCCACGTTTGACCGTCGTCGTCGAGAAAGACGCCCGGATGACCCGATTCGGAGGCGTTCCATTGACCGGCGGGACCGTTCGTGATAAACGGAACGTCCCACAGTCGCGTCCAGCGGATTCCGTCCTCGCTAACCGCGACTCCGATATGTTGCGGGTCGTTGTTGTAACCGCCTGCGTAGAACATATAGAGCTTGCCGTCGCGTTCGATCGCGGTCGGGGCTTCGATACATTTCGTTTCCCAAGGAAGGGTCGGTTCGAGAATGGAACCGTCGTAAGCCTGAGTCCACGCGGAGGAATCGCTTTCGTTGAGTTTTTCGAGGGGAAGTTCGGAGGTCGCGACGACGATCTTTTGAATTTTGCCTTCCGGGTCGCGTGTAGCGGCGTAGAGGAAGAGCTTGCCTTGGAACAGAATCGCGTCGGCGTCGATCGCGCGTCCGTTCGTCCAATCGCCGTGAGGTCGGAAGATCGGGTTGTTCGGATTTGGCGTGAAGTTGACGCCGTCGTCGGAGACCGCCATGCAGATCGCGTCTTTTGCGCCGGTTCCGTACGATTGATAGAAGAGATAGACTTTATCGCCAAAGACCCTGGCGCACGGCGCGCAGAAGCCTTTTTGCACGCACTCCTGATTCGGCAGGAGGTTGGTAACGTATTCCCAATTGACGAGGTCGTCGCTTTGCGCGATTCCGGTCGTCCAGCCGTACTTGCCGCCGTCCTTCTCTTGCGGCGGAATGGAGAAGTACATGTAATACTTCCCTTTGAATCGCACGACGGTGGGATCCTTAGCGAAATCCTTAGGCGCCCATTTCATCTTGGGTGTTTTGAGATCCGGCGCGTCGGCGGGGGTAATCGAAGCGACGTCTTTTACGGCGATGAGAACGTCGACGCCGGCTTGGGGTTCCGAAGGTTCCGCGTAGGTGGCGTCGGCGACGCTTCCGATCGTAGCGACGGCGAGAAGCGTGAGAAACGAGTTCAGCGCGAATTTAGCGAATGTCATGGCGTTCACGATCCAATGCGACGTCGATTCGACGTCTATTCCAGGCGGCAAAGAAGGGAGGCGCGCTTTATGCAACGCGCGTCTTTCAAAGGATGAAGATAGACTATTTTGCCGGAAAAATCAAGAATCTTTTTCGACGAACCGGGGAATTTAAACGAGAGCGCGGAACCAAAGAGAAGGGCGCAGGTCGGTTGGAGGAACGCGTTTCCGGCGATAAGCAACGGCGGAACGTAGAAAAGACTGCGTTCCGCCGCGCTAGAAATTTACGTCGGTCGAAGGCGACCGAGACGGTGACAAGGTCGCGTCGTTACGGATTAGAATTCAAGCTCGTCCTCCAAAAGTTCGGCGAAGACGTCGTCTAGTAGCGCGGCGCTTTCCGCGCTGGGCGTTGCGACGACTTTGGTTCCGCAGTACGCGGAATTCGTCCAGTAAGCGCCGTCCCCGAGCGCGCGCGCTTTAACGTAGTAGGTCGTTTCGGCTTGGAGATCGGTAAGATTGAGGCTCGATTCCGACGCGGCGAGGTTTACGATCGTATACTCGGAGTCGGATTTCGCCTTATAAATGACGGCGTATCCCAACGCGCGAGGATCCGCGTTCCACTCGACGAAAATGGAATTCGCTCCGCTGACGGTCGCCGTAACGTTCGGAACGTTTAATGGCGACGAGACGAACGGAGTTTGCGTTGTGGAAATCGACGAGATCGCAGAGTACTTCGAGTTGACATATTCGCTCGAGGAATTCACCGCGCGCAGTTTTACTTGATATTCCGTATTCGGCGCGAGTCCTTGAATTTGGTAATAGGACTTGGTTCCGGACGTCGAAACCGTCGTGAACGACGTCGAGCCGACCGGGGCGAAGGCGACGTAAACTTTCGTTGCGTTCGGGACGGCGTCCCAGTGCAACAAGATCGAGTCGTTCGACGCGTCGGTTGCCGTGAGCGTCGGCGGAACGAGTTTAAACGGATTGGTCGTTCGGTACGCCGTCAGCGTCGAATAAGCGGAAGACTTATAATCGAACCCGTCCCCGATCGCGGAGACTTTTACGCTATAGCTCGTCTCCATTTGCAATCCTTGGAGCGTAAAGCCCGGCGTCGCGTCGAGCGTAAGCTTGGTATACGCGGCGTCGTCCGCTCCTTTGTACATGACGGCGTATCCGACGGCGCCTTCAATTAGACTCCATTCGAACGACAGCGAATCTTGCGTCGCTTTTTTGAGCGTTACGTCCGGCGATGCGAGCGTCTGTTGAGTCGTCGCGAGAATTTCCGCGTATTCAGAATCGGCGACTTGCGCGTTGCCAAGCGCGCGAACGCGCACGTTATATTGAACTCCTTCGACGAGGTTGGCGACCTGACGTTGCGTTTTGCTCGCAGCGAGCGTAACGGACTCGTACGACGTCGCGTTAATTCCCTTGTATTCGAAGACGTACCCGGTCGCGCCTTCGACGGCGTCCCATTTGACGATAAACGACGTCGGCTTCTTAGAGGCGATCGTGAGCGTCGGCGCGTCAAGCTGATTTGCATGAATCGTCGCGGAAACGAGCTCGGAGTACTCTGAGCTGAGGTAATTGACCTTGTCTCCTACCGCCTGAAGTTTGAACTGATAGGTCGCGCCGGGGGTGAGGTCGTTTAGGGTATAGCTCGCCGCGCTCTTTGCGACGGACACGGTGGCGAAGGCGGAATCGTTCGCGTTTTTGTACTTTAAATAGTACTTAGTCGCGTTCGGTTCAGTGTTCCATGAGACGACGATCGAGGTTCCTTCGACGGTCGTCGCGAGGGTAGGCGTCGGAAGTTGCGTCGCGCCTTCGACGGTAGCG
>ONGM01000289.1 GCA_900317365.1 uncultured Planctomycetota bacterium | reverse complement strand
TGGCGCGCGAGGTCTAACCGTGTCCCGAATCTGCCAGATCTGTGCAGAGTTCAACATTCGTCGCGAGTGGCTTGAGCATGGCGAGGGGGAGATGTTCGAACCGGAGTCGAAGCCGAAGAGCGATCAGGAGACGTTGGAGGACGCGGCGTTGGCGTTGTTCAATCGTCTCGACGCGACGGCGCAGGAGGCGGTGATGAACGTTTTAATGCGGCTTTTGAACGAGGCGCGGGAGCGTTACAAGGCGAAGGCGAAGGCGGAGGAGTCGGGGAAGAACGCTTCGGCGACGGAGCCGATTTTGGTTGCGGAGAATCGGAAGGGGGACGACTTCACGGCGTAGGGATTGAAGATAGGAGACGAGGCGATATGGGCGATAGGTTTTCGGTGGAGATAGACGGTAAAAAATATTATTGGTTGCCGAACAGAGCGGCGTATTACACATTCCGAACGATTCACGGGAAAAAGATTCCGATAGAAATGCCTGGTGAAGAGTATCTCAAATTGTACGGGCAGAAACCGAAGGGGAGGATTTTGGTTACGACCAGCGAGAAAAAGCAAAAGAAGCTCCCGCCTGGAAGGCTCAAGGCGATGAACGAGTACAATATGCGATTGAACGAAGTTGAATTTAGGATGAACAATCCGAACAGACCTATTTTGCCAGACCCTGGAGTTGGATTGCGATTGCCTGACGATAAGAAGCTGACCATTTATATGCCGGAATACGCCGGTTGCGCGGTCGATCTTTATATACAGACGCCGAAGGGCGAAGTATTGAAAAGGCGTCGTATTTTCGACGAACATGGGCGTGTATATCAAGATATTGATTTCACACACGATGACAATGGAACGCACTGTTTTCCGCATATTCATATGTGGACAGAAGGTGGAGAACACTCCGGTCCAATTTGGTATTATGGGGTTGATTCAAAGTGGATTCGGTATTATAAGGGGCGAAAGATGGGAAAAACTAAAATGGGCGATAGCCCGACGCCGTGGGACTTTTATGCTAATTCGCGCGCGTGGCGAAAAGCAAACGGGATTACCCGCGATGATCTGATAAGAATAGAGCGGGAGCTGGACAAAAGACCTCCGACGATTCGCGATATTCAAATATTACTTTCGTTCGGACTCGAGATCGAATTAGAGTATCGCAACGTTAAAGGCTTTGCTTGTTCTTATTGGACCGCATATAACATTCACTCCCGATGGAATGGGAAAGAGCGAAGCTACGAGAACGAAGACCTCGACGGTTTCGCGGAATACGCAGTTTTGGGGCCATATCTCTTAAAGGACGTAATCGCTAAATGCAAGATTGAGTTTTAACGCAACAAGCCGCCGAACCCACCTTCGGCGGCTTGTTTAATTCAAAGCGCGGCGTCGGAAGCGTTGCGCTTTGAGTCATGGGGAAACAAAATGGATATTTTAAAACTGCTGACGTTTTTGACGTCGCAATATGCAACGGCGCGAAATATGTTTGAAAATTTTAAGTTATGGCGGACGTTCAAAGGTTTGCCTGGTCGCGCATGCTCGCTGATATTGGACGTATTAAACAGTGAGAAAACTCTCCATGTTAGCGGGAACGGCGTTCGTTTGGGTTCTGACGTTAGAATCATAGACGGCGCGGAAGAACTGGTTAAAGAGCTGGAAACCTATTCGCTAATCAAACACGTAACCGGAACGGAGTACGCGCCGACGCGGCGCGCGCGAAGGTCGAAGGGAAGGCTGACCGCGATTAGCGACGAACGCCTTATTACGCGAGCGCCGCAGACGTTGCTAGATTTGTTTACAGAAAGCGCGATCGAACGAGACGCCCCGCTCTTTGTTTGTCTACAGCGTTTCGGCGGGTTTTATGGCGCCGTTGAGTTTTGCGTCACACGAATAATAGACGGCAAAAGTGAAACGGTCTCGCGCGCGGCTCGTTCCGGTTATGGAGAGATTATTGGATTCTTAGCGGAGGAGAATTTGGTCGTCAATTGGAAACCGACGGGATTCATTGGATCGCCTGCCGACAGTGTTGTTTTGTCGCTACTAAAAGACCGGGGGCAAATCTCTGGTCAAATTACGGAACGCGCCGAACGAGTCGCGAAGCTCTTGAAGAAGTAGCGAGGGAGGGAACAATGACGAACGACGAAACGAACATTATCATTTACCAAGCCGACCGCAAACACGCCGTGAAGCTATTGGCGCGCGATGGGAAAATCTGGTTAACGCAGGCGCAGATCGCCGACCTTTTTGGAACCTCGCTTTCTAATGTAAACAAGCACATTGCGAACATATTGAATGACAAAGAGTTGGAGAAAGTTTCAGCTATTGAGTTTTATTCAATAACTGCCACCGACGAGAAAACGTACACGGTTGCGCACTATTCTCTAGAGTAATCTTTATCCCCGTATTTTTACGAGTCAACACACGCGTGGTTGCAAGAGTGGTTGCATTTTTAAAAACAGGGGAATGA
>ONGM01000291.1 GCA_900317365.1 uncultured Planctomycetota bacterium | reverse complement strand
GAATTCGGAGAGATCGCGTTCGACAATCGTTCCTTTGACGTCGCGCAACGACAGTTTTCTCGTTCCTTCCTGGAATTTCAACGCGCGGACCGGATACGCCCAACGATCGTTTTCATCGGAAAATTTCACATTGAACCCCCAGCCTTTTCCGCCTTGGCGCTTGTCAAGCCCGTCGATGAAATCAAGCGTTCCATTGGTCGAAGCGCTCCTATTCCACGCGCTCGGATCGTTGAGATCAAACGCGCAAATTTCGCGGGCAAATTTTAAGAAGTTCGCTGCGGTAACTCCCTGACTCACGAAAAAGCTCAAATATCCTTCGTCGCCTGCGGTAAAAACGACGCGAGCGCCGGAGAAAGGCGAAATTTTTGTCGCGTCGATCTTAAATTGCAATTGCGCGACGCCTCGAGCCTTTATCGAAAGTCGCGATTGAGAAATCGAAATTGCGTCGATCGTTTCGTCTTCCCGCTCCGCGTCGCCGGGCAGAACTTTCGCCTGAATCGGCAATTCGACGTCCTTCTCGGCAAGGTTAAAAACCGAGATTGTTCCGGTGAAAGTCTCCGTTTCCGGATCGTTGATTCGATATCCGTCGGCGGTCGCAGTCGTCGTTTCTTTATCGAAATCAAAGCGTAAAACGGTCGACGCGTTTGCGCGCGGCGAGTCAGGCGCTTTGGCTTTCGCATCCGCACGCGTTTTGCGCGCTTCGTCGACTGCGTCGGGCTCTTTGAGGGAAAGATCGGCGTCTTTGGGAAGTTCAATAAAGAGGAATCCGTCGCTAAAGTCGACGACGTTATTCTCGTCGACGGCAACCGATTCTCCGGTAGCGCGTTCGACGCGCAAAGGTCGAAGCGGCAATTGCAGCGTTCGTCCTTTGCGCATATCGCGCGCGTACGCTACGACGACGCAGGCGTTCGTTTGTTTATTGACAAAGACGTACGAACGCTCCGGCTCAGGGGCGTTCAAGCGCCATTGTCCAACGCACTCTTTGCGATTCAGCCAATAGATCGATCTTGCGTATGCGGCGGACGCGCGCAACGGCGCGTTGTTGCGATCGCACATGCCGAAGTTGTTGTCGTTTTCTTCGTAAAAGACGTACACAAACGGGAAATACGCGTCGACTCCCAACGCTTTCGCCACGACGCCTTTTTGAACGATATCGATTCCGCTCAACAGATCCGCTTCTCGATTCGGACGATCGGTTCCTTTGCGCCACGGTCTTCCGCATTCGGTAATCCACACCGGCTTCTTCTGGGAGTCGTTCTTTTCCAACCAATGAAGGTACCGTAGCGAAACGCCTTCCATTTCAAACGCGCGGCAATATGTGTGAAAGGAAAAAATATCGCACAGATTGAGCGCGCCGTTGTCGGCGAGGGAGTTCATAAAATCGTCCTGAAACGCCGCGATCACGCCGCCGACAATAGGCGTTTTGACTCCGAGGCGATCAAATTCGTATCCGATCGTTTTGAGAATAGGAACGTACTGGTCCGCCGGCAAATTGCCGCTGAACGAAATATCAGGTTCGTTCCAGACCTCAATGGCGCCCCAATACGGTTCCCACGACTTGGCGATTTTCCCCCAGGACTTAGCGGTTTTCACGAGGTCTACTGGGTACGTTCCAATTTTTCCGGTCCAATCGGGGGCGTTATGAAAGAGTTCCAGAACCGGCATACCGTTCTTTTTGGCGATCTTTCGCAAAGAATCGGAGGAATTGTCCGCTTCAAGGTTGATCTCGCCTTCTTTCGGCTCGATTCTCGCCCAGCTAACGCGTTCGCGATAGGTGGCGATTCCCATGCGACGAGCGTTGCGAATCAAATCTTCGCGGACGTCGCCGTCCTTTCGAACGAGCCAGGTCGAAGCGGCGTCGATGGCGAAGAAAGGATCAATTTGCCGCGATTCGTCTTCTTCCGACGTTCCTTTCTCGTCGTCTTGGAGAAACGCAGGCTGAGAAACGACGCCAAACGTTTGAGACGTCTCAGGCAGTTCCAGCTCAAAATAACCTTGCGGCAACGTTATGGTAATCTCGAGCGAATTTCCGTCCAGCGACGCGACGTCTTCCTTCAAGACGTCGCCGTCTGTGGTGCGAAGCACGAAAGGCGTCGACTTGGTTTCGCCGACGTCGGCGCTTTCAAATCGAATCGTTTCGGATTTCTCCGGCGTTACCCAAAATTGAGTCGAATTGACAGGCGTCCACGCGGCGAGAGTCGTCGTCAAAGCCGCAATTATAGAAGTAATCGTCACTTGCATGCCTCCAAAATACCTTCGGAAAGAAAAAAGTCCCTGCGACCAAATCCAATCGAAGGGACCTTTTTAGCAAATAGAATTCAATCGTTACTTGACGTCGGAATAACGCGGATAAGGCGCGTTCAATTCGAAGCCGTCAAATTCGGCGGCGACGGGCCAATCTTGCAGAAAGTAATTAACGAGCGGGAAATCGACGCCGTCGTTAATGAGTTGTCGAATCTTCGCAGGATCGTCGGTTCCAAAGAAGTTAATTTTGAGACCGGCGTTCTTGAGCTTGGCGATATCTTCGGCGTCGTACGACATGAATTGAATGTAGTCGCATTTCCAATCGATCGCGTTCTGAATAACCTTCTTTCGAGCGTCTCCGTTGGCGCCGGTTAGAAACGCGATTTTGATATTCGGGCAGACGGCGCGGGCGGCGTCGACGTCGTTTTTATTCTCGCACGCGATCATCGCTTGGGCGACGCGTCCCTTAGCGACGACGACTTTGGTCGCGGCTTCGGCGATACCTTCTCCGGGCTTAATGTGGATATTGAGCAAAATATTTTGAGGCAGACAGTCGAGCGTCTCTTCAAAGGTGGGAACCTTAACGCCTTTGAATTTCGGATCCGTTTTGACGCCGGCGTCGAGCGCGCGGATTTCTGCAAGGGTCAGATCCTTAACGGCGCCTTTTCCGGTCGTCGTGCGATCGACGGTCAAGTCGTGCATGATAACGAGCCTGCCGTCCTTGGTCTTTTGGACGTCAAATTCGATTTGCTGAGCGCCGGATCGAGCGGCCGCAATAAACGCCGGAACGGTGTTTTCCGGACCTTGCTTTTGATCGCCGCGATGAGCGCAAAG
>ONGM01000292.1 GCA_900317365.1 uncultured Planctomycetota bacterium | reverse complement strand
TTTGGCGATAACGGGAACGCGTTGCGGGTTGATTGTTTTGGCGGGGGCGCTGTCGCGTGAATCATTGCTTTCCGTTATCCGCCGACTGAAGCCGGCGGCTTCCCCCGCCTATGGGGCGGGGCGGCGCGTTGCGCCGGGAAAATCGCCCTTTGGGCGATGGACGCGCCTTTGGCGCGTTGGGGTTGGCTTCGCGTGATTTTGGCGTTTTTAATCCGGTAAGCGACCAACGGGGGCGAAATCCTCACCAATCGCGCGTTTCCGTCGCGTTATTCGTATTGTACTCTAACTTGAAAGGATAGAAGAATGACCCTTAATATCATGCAAAGATTGCTCAACAAGTCGCAGAAGAACCGTTCGAAGAAGGAAGGCGGGCAAACTGGACGGGCGCCAAAGGCGCGATCGTTGGGTTTTGAGCCGCTCGAAGATCGTTCGCTTCTATCGGCGACGCCGCTGGCGACGCTCGACGCAGGGTTCGAGTTAGAATCGGCGACGCGTCGTGTCGTAACGACGCTTACGGACGTTGTTGACGCGAACGACGGGGTAATTTCATTGCGCGAAGCGCTGGCGTCGGCGAACAACGGGGACACGATCGCGTTTGCGTCCTCGCTCAATAACGGTCGAATTCGCCTTTCGGGTGAAGAATTGGTCGTAACGAAGTCGGTAACGATCGACGCGAGCGCGCTCGATTCCCTTACGATCGACGCGCTTTCGGAATCTCGCGTTTTCTATTTGGAGGCGAACGGAATCACGCTCAAGGGATTGACGATCACAGCGGGCATCGCCGAAATGGGCGGCGGCGTATTGATCGACGGCGCGAACGCGTCTCTGATCGACTGTACGATTCTAGGGAACACTTGTGCTGCGATAGGTGGCGGAATCTATTTGCAGGCGCCGGACGCGACGTTCACAAACTGTTTGATTATAGGGAATACGACGAAGTCAAAAGACGTAAGCGGCGCGGGCGGAGTTTACGTCGGCGAAGATCGCGCAACCTTTGTGAATTGCACGATTAGCAATAACACGGCAAGTTGGCTCGCCGGCGGGGTGGGGATCGACGGCGACGATTGCGAGATGAGAAATTGCGTAATCTCGGGGAACAAAGCGACCGGTTATACGTACGACAATAACTACAATAACGGATATGCCGGGCAAGGAGGCGGCGCATACGTAAGGCTGGGGGCTAATTCGAAATTTGTGAATTGTTCATTTACGAACAATATCGCGTCCGGAAGCTCTCTCGTAGACGGAGAAACAGTTGCCGGCGGGGGCTTATATGTGCAAGGGGCGAACGCGACGATATCCAACTGCCAGTTTTCTAGCAACCAAATAGAGGGCGATCCTAATTCCGACGCAGATTCGATCACTTTGAGCGGTGGCGGTTTATACATAGACGGGGAGAATTCGACGCTAAACGATTGTACAATTAGCTTGAATGGTATGGCGTCGTCTGATGAGAATGTAGTGATGTTAGGCGGAGGTTTAACGGCCAAAAACTCGAGATTGATCAATAGCGCTCTTGACTCGAATTACGTTAGTGGATCGAACCAAGGATGGGTTGCGACGTCCGGCGCTGGAGCCGTAGTTGAATCGTGCGAATTGATCAACTGTCGTATAATTGGCAATGTTTTGATGGGAAACCTAAGCGTTGGAGGCGGAGTTGCCGCAGAAAATTCGACGTTGATCGATTGTCGAATTGATGAGAATACTGTGGGAGGTTCATATGGCGCAGGGGGCGGAGTTGCGTCAGTCGGGTCGACGTTGACCCGATGCGTCGTTTATCATAACCAGGCGCCCATGGGGGGTGGAGCCTATCTTGACGGAATGAGCTCTATGATTGATAGCCATATTTCCGTCAATGACGCGTTTGGCTCCGACTACTCCGACGGCGTTGGGGGCGGCGTCCTCATTATGTTGTCAGGAACTGAGGGCGGAGCTTATAACCGAGAGGTCTTAACGCAGTGCGAAATCGTAAGTAACAATGCGAAAGACGGGGGCGGTCTTGCGGTTGTTGGCAACGATAAAACGACGTGTCGCGCGACAGTTTCAAATTGCAAGATTAGCGACAATAAATCGAGCGACGACTCCGGGAAACGCGTTGGCGGCGGCGCAGTCGTTCAGTCGGCGGAGGTTCAGTTTATTAACGCTGAGATTGTCGACAATGAGGTAGAGTCCCTTAGACGGAGCGGCGTAGTCGTTTATAACGCCAATTCTACTTTTGTAAATAGTACGATAAGCGGCAACTCAGTGGTCAACGTGCCTTACGGCGATTTTGACCTGGGGGGCACAGGCGTCTATGCATATGGCGACAGTTGCGTCGCTTTTTACAATTCGATTATCGCGCAGAACAAGGGAAGCGATCTCGTCTTAGGGGAGGGCGCTACTGCAACTGCGTACAATACGCTTTCCGGGTTCTCATCGTGGAATTACGGCTCGCAGAACATTGTATACAACGAAGCGCTTCCGCTCTTTAACGACGCGTCGAATGGGGATTATTCTCTGGCGTGGAATTCTGCGGCGATCGACGCCGGGCAGAATAAGTATATTCAGTGTTCGACGGACGTCTCAGGCGCACCGCGCATATCCGGCGTTACGGTCGATCTTGGGGCGCGGGAGTTCCATAGTCAGCTACCGGTTCCGACGGTAACGTCGGCGAGCGCGACGGCGAATTCCTTTACGGTGAAGTGGCGCGCGGTCTCGAACGCGCAAAGCTACTCGTTGCGTTATAAATTGTCGTCCGACTCGACGTGGACGACGAAGTCGATCAACAAAAGCGAGACGAGTTACACCGTTTCGGGGCTCGCTTCCGGTTCGGAATATCAGTATCAAATTCGAGCGATCGGGGACGGAACTCACGTTACGTCGTCGAGCTTTTCGACCGCGCAACGTATTCGTCTGGGCGGCGGCGGTGGAGGCGTTGCGGTAACGCTTTCGACGCCTAGTCTGACGGTGAAGTCTCGCTCAGGCGGGGCGATCACGGTCGGCTGGGACGCGGTGAGCGGAGCGTCGGGGTACACGTTGCTCTATAAGAAATCGACGGACGCGGATTATACGACGCTGAACTTAGGGGCGAGCGTTGTGAGTCGCAAGATTTCGATTTCGGACGCCTCCGGGTCGTACTACTTCAAAGTACGCGCGGTTGGGGACGGAACGAACTATAAGTCGTCGGGCTACTGCGCGACGGTGATCTCGAAGCCGTCGCAACCGGCGGTCGCGCTGGCGACGCCTAGCCTGACGGTGAATGCGCGGACTGGTACGGCGATCACGGTCGGCTGGGACGCGGTGAGCGGGGCTTCGGGATACACGTTGCTCTATAAGAAATCGACGGACGCGGATTATACGACGTTGAACTTAGGGGCGAGCGTTGTGAGTCGCAAGATACCGGTTTCGGACGCCTCGGGGTCGTATTACTTCAAAGTCCGCGCGGTCGGCGACGGCGTGAGCTATACGACGTCGGGCTACTGCGCGACGGTGATCTCGAAGCCTGCGGTCGCGCTGTCGACGCCTAGCCTGACGGTGAAGGCGCGGTCAGGCGGGGTTATTACGGTCGGCTGGGACGCGGTGAGCGGGGCGTCGGGGTACACGTTGCTCTATAAGAAATCGACGGACGCGGATTATACGACGCT
>ONGM01000293.1 GCA_900317365.1 uncultured Planctomycetota bacterium | reverse complement strand
TGTTCGCGGCGGCGCCAGCGTTCATCGCTTGACCGCCGAGGTTCGCGAGCGGCGAGGACGCGGCCGAATTATTGGTCGCAGGAGCTTTGGCCGAAAGAAGCTGTTTAACCTGACTCGTGAGATCGCATTCGGGGCGATTCCACAGAACAAGGTTGGCGTCCGCTTCTTGCAAAGCGATTTCTTCTTCCGAAACGTTGGCGCCTTCGGGAACCGTGATCTTAACTTTGGAGTGAACGATCACGACGCCGTTTTGAACCGCGACCGCTTTGATCGCCGCTTGGAGATCTTTGTACGCCTTGAAGAGGCATTGAGTGCGTTCAACGACGAGCTTGTCTTGCACTGATTGCGCTTTGAGTTGCGCGTCGGCGAGTTTCTGACGGATCGCGCTCATCTGTTGCTCGTATTCCGGCGTTCCAACTTTGAATTCCTGTTGGAGCTTAAGCATTGCGTCTTGAGCTTCTTGTTGAGCTTTCGCGTATTCGACGCCTTCAAGTTGCAGTTTCTTTTGCAACGCTTGGATTTCGTCGTTGAAGGGGTGAACCGAGAGACAATCGCGGACGTCGACGACGCCGACGAGAAGGTTTTTCTGCCTTGGTTGCGAAGCCGCTTGTTGCTGCGCTTGGGCGAACGTGCCCATAACGCAAACGGAAGCGCAGATGAGCGTTGAAATGATCGAGCGGACGTGTTTCACTTTTCTTCTCCTTAAGAACGTCGGCGATCCGACGCGTTATATAAGTCGGGGATTTTGCGTCGAACACGCGGAGAGTCGAGCTAAAAACTTCATTTCCAACTTCGCGTAACGCGCGCAACCAATCAAAATCCATGAACGCATTTTTGCTTTTTTGAGGATTTGTCCTGATTACACGCGATATTGACAAATAATCGTCGCCGTGTAAAGACGGATTTGTTTCTTTTACGACGACTTTTGAGAAAAATGCTTGAGGGTACAGACGAAGACTGGAAATGGTATAATTGACGCGCGCGGCGATTACCTCGCGGCGCACGCGACATAGTAGTCAAACGATTTTTCGTAGGTGATCGAATGAACAGAAAGCTATTCCGTAGACGCGCGATTTTAACGTTGGGTTTTATCTTCTACTCGCTTACTTGGTTTTATTCGGTCATGGCGGGGGCGGACGCGCCTCTGCTTAATCCGGCGGCGCCGAATCGACTGCCTTTGACCTTTGAAGGGAAAGCGCTCCCCCCTGAACTCGGATGCTTTTGGAGCTACGCGGACGACGACGCCAAGCTCCGCGATTTCGTCGACGCAGTCGGTCCGTCGTGCGCTTTCAACGCCTTGGTTCTTACGACGCGTAGTCTGAATCATATCGTGGATAACGAGGCGGCCGTCGAACGAACGCGCCGCGCCGTCGAATATGCAAAGACGCGATTCGGAATCGACGCCTTGCTCGATATAGATCTTAGAATCGCACGATACGACTTTGAAAAGGCTCGACCTGACCTCGATCAAGAGCGTCTTCTTTTTCAAGAGCAGTCGTTACAATTATCAGAGACAGAGGAGACGATTTTCCATTTTCAGGCTCCGGTTTTAAACGATCACTATACTGGAAACAATCCTTACTTTGTGCGCGGGGGGCGATTTGTTAAAGCGTGGGCGTATCGCGTAAACGAGGCTCAAGAGCTCCTTCCTGAAACGATCAAGGACGTTTCAGAAATCGCTCGGTTTCAAAACGACAATTTTGTATCTAACGCTTCGAGCGTCGACGAAGTTGACGCGACCGTTATCGATCGGTTCGACGTTTCTTTTCCGAATGCGGCGTTAGTCAGTTTAGCCGAATCGGACTATCGAATCGCGGTTGCCGTTGCGTTCAAGTATTCCTATCCGGATCTCTTCGCCGACGAGACTCTCGAGTTGGAACAAAAGCTGTACCAGACTTATAGCGTCGTTCCAGCAATCGGAGTTTGTAAAGACGAGTGGGGATTTCCGCCGAATTTTACCCGCGTTGATCGATTGGACGATTTCTGGTTTTCCGAGCGTATGCGTACGGCGTATGCGAAACGTTACGACGGTCGAGACCTTGTCGACGATCTATTTTTAGCATTCAAGCCGGTTCAAGACTCGAACTCGGATCGCGTCGCGGCGGTCGACCGTTTTCGTAGTCTCTGTTTCGAGCGCGTCGTCGAATACGAGAAGCAAAATTACGAACTCACGAAACGCTTTTGGGGAGAAGACGCGTTTGTCGGAGTTCATTGCACATGGTTTCCCTGGCCGAATCTTCTCGAACTTCGTAAGAACGGAATGATGTGGTGGAAAGCGCCGCGCGATTTTGCTCAAACGGACGAGTACGTGCCTTTTTGCGTAAGAAATTCCCTTGCCAAAGGGTGCGGCTCACTTTGGATAAATATGTTCTACGCGAGCGACGCTGAGAAGTACGTATGGGAACATTGGACGTCCGCCGCTTCCGGAGGAAGGGTGCACGTCCATCAAATTTATCCTCGAACGGAGACGTCTCCTACCAATGAGCGCGAACCGAAGATGACGCCAATTATAAAGGATAATCGAGTCGATCAAATACGCGCCAAAATCCGACTTTTGAGTTTGGCGTCCAACGCGCCGATCGACTCGAGCGTCGCAGTCGTCTTTAGCCGATACGGGGCGTCAAACCCACTGCGCCAAGAATTTCTCGCCGTCGGAGTCGACGTCTGCGATATGTTCTCGTCGCGAGGGTATCCCGCCGACTTAATCCCGATCGACGAAGTCTTCTCGGTTAATTCCAAAGGAGAAAAACGTTGGAGCGTTCAGGACTCCTACCTGCGTTATGGGGAGCAAAAATATCGAGCGGTAATTCTGTTCGGAGAGAGCGATTGTGAACGTTCCGCGTACGACGAGCTTAAAAGACTCGTGGAATCCTGTCCGGCCGCGTGCAAAACGCGGATTGTTCACATGGAGGCGTCCGCGACGGAGGACGAGAAAGAAAGCGTTGCGTCTGAAATTATCGCCTTGCTGGAAAAAGACGGCGTTCCCACACAAACTCCTTGGGCGCGAGACGAATACTCGTTTAGTACAACAGAAGAGTCGTCGTGTCGTCCTCCGCGACGTTCCGTTTCTCGATTTCTCGACGGTCTCATTCTTTGGATCGCCGCGTCCGAGGACAAAATGGGCGATCCGATCGTTTTGAACAACGAACGCGTTCCTTTAAACGAGGGCGGAACGTCGCCTTCGATTTCAGCGGAGGCGCGCGGGGTCTTTGCCGTGAAATTTGACGCGGCCGGACGACTTGTAGCGCTTGTCGCCGCCGGGCTGAAGAGCGTCAGAGTAGACGGCGAACTTGACTTCGCCTTGACAGAATCGGAGATCGGGAACGATACCGTCGACGTTGTTCTTTTGAGGAACGACGACGGTAGTTGGCGTGGAATTTTCCAACGCGATCGAAATAGTCTTCCCGAATCACTACGCGCAACGACGGACAATTGGCGATTTCTTATGAGATCAGACTGTGTTCCAGAGGAGCGATAGTTTGTTTCGCGGCAATCCGAGATTATGAAGGAGTTTTTAAATATTGTCCCGTATTGTCTCTCCAGTTGGAGCGTCCCCTATTGGAGAGTCGACGTTCCTCTATATAATATTATGCGATTTGCGGTGCGGTCCTTCCGTTTGCTCTCGCGTTTTTCGCGTGGCGCTATTGGCGCAACGGATATGGCGCATGGAGTCGTTTGACGCGTTGCGGCGCGTAGAAAGGGGATTGTTTAGATGGCGTTGATCGTTCAGAAGTTTGGTGGAACCAGCGTTGCGAACACGGAGAAAATCCTTGGCGCCGCTCGAAAAGCTATTCGCGAGGTTAAAGCAGGGAATCAGGTCGTCATGGTCGTAAGCGCGATGGGCAAACAGACTGACGCGCTTATTTCCCTTGCAAACGAGATAACGGATAGACCGAACACGCGCGAAATGGACATGCTCCTTTCCACCGGCGAGCAAGTAACGATAGCGCTCATGGCGATCGCGTTAGAATCTCTCGGTCATAAGGCGGTAAGCTTTACCGGCGCGCAAATTGGTATTCATACGGATAAGACGTATCGTAAAGCGCGCATTCGATCGATTTCAACGGATCGAATGGAGAACGCTTTGAAGGAAGGTCGCATTGTCATCGCGGCCGGATTCCAAGGAGTCGACGACGATCTGAATATAACAACATTAGGTCGAGGCGGCAGCGATACGACGGCGGTGGCGCTCGCGGCGGCGCTTAAGGCGGATCGTTGCGATATCTATACGGACGTAGACGGCGTTTATACGACGGATCCTCGAATCGTTCCGGAAGCGCGCAGACTTGAGCGAATTAGCTACGACGAGATGCTTGAATTGGCGAGCATGGGCGCCGGCGTAATGCACAGTCGCTCGATCGAGTTTGCGAAGAAGTATAACGTTCTCGTTCACGTAAGAAGCAGCTTCAGCGACGGGGTCGGAACGCTAATTGGACCACAACCGGAGCGCGAATCCGCTCCCGCTTGCGGACTAGCGTTGGCAAAAGACGAAACGCGTCTGACGGTCGTCGGCGTTAAGGATCAGCCCGGCGTTGCGATGCGTCTGTTCTCTAAGATAGCCGACGCAAAAATAGCGATCGATATGATCGCGCAGAGTTCGAGCGCCGAAGGCCGCACCGACGTGTCGTTCACTTTGCAAAGCGAAGACGCCGTTAAGGCGCGCGAAGTTGTCGACTCGTTCGTCAAAGAAGAGGGAGACGGCGCCCTTGGATACGATTTCGACAATAACGTCGCAAAGATATCTCTTGTTGGACTCGGAATGACGAAACAAACCGGCGTCGCTCAGAAAATGTTCCACGCGATTTCAGAAGCCGGAGTCAATATTCACATGATCGCGACGAGCGATATCAAGATATCCGCATTGGTCGGTCGCGACGACGCGGTCAACGCGTTGCGCGCGGTTCACGAAGCGTTTGCGTTGCACTGCGAACCGACTCCGGAAGAACTCGAAGTCGAAAGCGCAAGCGCTTGCGAAACGCCGGAGACCGCTCCTTTCGCGAGCGGCGTTTCCCCGAAGTTGTTAAATCAGCTCGCCGGAATGGAAGACGTCGTTGTCGAAGGAATCGATCTTGATTCAGACCAAGCGCGAGTTACCCTCTATTCTCTGCCCGATCGACGCGGGCTTGCCGCAGAAGTCTTCGATCGAGTCGCCGACGGAAGAGTTATTGTCGACATGATCGTACAGAGCGTCGGACGAGACAATCAGGCGAACATTACGTTTACGATTCCTCGCAACGAACTCGAAGCCGTATCGGCTATTGCAAACGAAGTTTGCGAGAAATACAAGAGCGAGGGATGCCGCGCTGAAATCGACGCTAAGGTTTCAAAACTGAGTCTTCGCGGATCCGGATTACGTAGTCACACCGGGCTTGCGTATCGAATGTTTCGTTCGCTTAGCGCAAGCAACGTCAACGTTAGCGTGATTAGTTTAAGCGAGCGTTCCGTCGGTGTGCTGGTCGACGAAGCGCACGGTCAGGCTGGTCTCAATTCTTTAAAAGCGGAGTTTTCAGAAGAGTCGCTGTAGAAATATTCGTCGCGCGACGCCGGGCTAATGGAAGCTTGACTCCGAGTTTTACCTGCGAGTTTTACCTGCGTTGACACGCTCGGTAAGCTTGAACGTAGGAGATAGAATATGTCTATACGTATTGAGTTGTACGACACGACGTTGCGCGACGGCGCTCAGGCGGAAGGCGTCGCATTTTCCTTGAACGACAAACTTGCCGCGACCGCGCGACTCGACGAGATGGGCTTTGACTACGTTGAAGGCGGGTATCCCGCGTCCAATGAGAAAGATAAATCCTACTTCGAATCGGTCGCGGAGCGGTCTCTGAAACACGCAAAGGTATGCGCGTTTGGCATGACGCGTCGTCGTGGCGTCGCCGTTCAAGACGACGCCGGGGTCTCGGCGTTGTTAGACGCCAAAACTGAGATTACTACAATCGTAGGAAAGGCTTCTCTCTTCCAGGCTTCGCAAGCGTTGAGGGTTTCCGGTGATGAAAACCTCTCAATGATTGAAGAGACGATTCGCCGACTTGTCGAATCTGGAAAACGCGTTTTTTTCGACGCGGAACACTTTTTTGACGGTTGGAAACAAGACGCCGCTTACTCGTTAGAAGCTCTCAAGGTCGCAGTTTCCGCCGGCGCGGAAGCCGTCGTACTTTGCGATACGAACGGCGGGAGCATGCCGGAAGAGATAGCGAAGGGAATGGACGCCGTTCGCGGCGCGTTGTCGTGCGTCAGCTCAGCGATTCCGGTTAAAGTGGGGATTCACACCCACAATGACTGCGGATTGGCTATTGCGAATTCGATAGCGGCAGTGGAGTCGGGGGCAACGATCGTCCAGGGGACAATTAACGGGTTAGGGGAACGATGCGGCAACGCCGATCTCATCGCCGTCGCCGCGATTTTAGCGCTCAAGAAGAACGGTCGATTCAGCGTTTTGTCGTCGGATTCGATTGAAAGACTGACGGAGTTTTCGCGATTTTTCTATGAATTGACAAACGTGAATCCGGTGATTTCTCAGCCTTTCGTCGGAAAAAGCGCGTTCGCTCACAAGGGCGGCATGCATGTTAGCGGAGTCAATCGCGATTCTTCGACCTACGAACACGTTCCGCCGGAAAGCGTAGGAAACGAGCGCCGTATTTTAGTAAGCGAGCTTTCCGGAAAGTCAAATATTGTTGCGTGCGTAAAGAAGTATCATTTGGAAGAATCCGGAGAGTTGGATCAAGAAACGATCGCAAAGATTCTCGAGCGCGTCACGCAAAAAGAAAGTTTAGGTTATCAATATGAAGGCGCGGACGGTTCTTTTCGACTTCTCGTGAGCAAGGTTAAAGGTGAGTTTGAACCGAGTTTTAAGAGATTAAACTATCAAACGAGCGTAGTCGTCAACGTTGTTAACGATTCTCTAACGACGAACGCAACAGTTGCGACGGTAAAGTTGCGAGTCGGTAAGCGGGGCGAGATACGCCATGAGGTAGCGGAAGGGGACGGGCCGGTCGACGCGCTCAATAACGCGATGCGTAAAGCGTTGCAACCGATTTATCCGGAACTTGCCGAAATGAAACTTGTCGACTATAAGGTTCGCGTTCTTAACTCTGACGCAGGAACGGCGGCTACAACGCGCGTTATTATCGAAAGCAAGGACGGAGAAGAACACTGGGGAACCGTCGGCGTGAGTGAAAACGTCGTTGAAGCGAGCTGGATCGCGTTGTGCGACAGTATTGAATACAAACTTTCCAAGTCTCTCGCGAGTAGGAAGTGAACGCGTCGACAGCCATGAAAGGGGGGGCAATACGCGAGCCTCTCTTTCAGTGAACGGACGCGCTGCAAAAAGGAAAAACGAACCGCGAGCATAGGGGGGAATGGAAGAAGCCTGCGAGAAAAGCGAGAGAAAGAAAGTACCTCCAGAGGGACTCGAACCCACGACCCACGGATTAAGAGTCCGTTGCTCTACCAACTGAGCTATAGAGGCGTCGTATCGTATCGACGGCGTAACCGTCGAATATCAGTACCTCCAGAGGGACTCGAACCCACGACCCACGGATTAAGAG
>ONGM01000295.1 GCA_900317365.1 uncultured Planctomycetota bacterium | reverse complement strand
CGTTTTCCGTATTCCAAAGCGCGGAGGCGTCGATCGTCATCGGCTTATCGACGTTGATCTGCGTTCCGCCGAGGGTAATCGTTCCTCCGGCGAGGCTAGGCGCGAAGGCAATCGTATCGCCGCTTTGCGCGTAAAGTTCGACCGCTTCGCGGAGCGAGATTTCATCGTCGTAGGCGTCGACGACGTCGTCGAGGGTTGTGACGACGAGGGACGGCGTTTCCGGATCGCGGATAACGACGGTAAGGACGTCGGACCAAGGAGAGTTGGCTACGTCGTTATAGCTACTGACGGCGCGAACTTTAACGCGATAGGTTCCGTTTTCCGTCAAGCCTGTAATCGTTTTGGACAAATCGCCGCCGACGTTGATCGTCGTGAAGGCGCCGTCTCCTTCGGCGTAGGCGAGGTAGTATCGAGACGCGTAAGGAACTTCGTTCCACGTTGCTGTAATCGAGGTCGCGGTCGTTTCGACGGAAGCGAAGGTCGGCGCGGGGAGCGTCCAGCCATTGAACTCATAGGCGCCCAAATCGACGACGTCGTTGTAAACGCGCGGATTTCCAGCGAGGTCTGTTTCGACGCTAACGTAGGAATTGTCGCCTTTGTTGTACGCCTGCGAATTGTAGGCGAGGGTATAGTCGCCGTTCGCCAGGTCGGTAAAGAGGGGTTGCGTCGGGTCGTAGAGGTAATTCGTCGCGCTCGCCGAGTTTGCCCAACCCGTGAAGCTCGAGAGCGTGTTGTAGGAGTTGATCGATGCGCTTGATTCATAGAGGTCTACGTCGTCGCCGTTATTTGCGGCGATTATCGAGTTATAGAGGTTCGGCGAGGAGCCGTAGGGTCTGTAATACAGTCCGGAACCAGAGGCGCCGTTATTGCCTGCGACCGTGCAATTTGCGAGTGTGAAGTTTGCGTCGTACAGGTAAATTCCGCCTCCTTCGCCCGTCGCCGTATTGCCGACAACGGCGCAATTGGTCAACGTTGCGTGAGCCGCGTTGATATAGACTCCGCCGCCTTGCCAAGCCGAGTTGCCGGTAATCGAACAGTTGTTTAGCGTGGCGTAGGTCGCGTTGATATAGACTCCGCCGCCCAGGTAGTTTCCGAGCGACGTATTGTTGGAAATAGTGCAATTATTCACCGTCACGCGCGTCGCGGCGATAAAGACTCCCGCGCCGCCAACGGAATCCGTAGAGTCGGTAATCGTACAATTGTTCAGCGTAGAGTCCGCGCCGCTCACGTACACGCCGCCGCCTCTTATTGTTAGATCCGTTAGCGAGTTCCCTTCGGCTATCAGATAAAACGCGCGCGACGCGCCCGTCGCGACGACGGTTAGCGAATCGAGCGCGCTCGCATCGATTCCGATCGATTTCTTTACGAGTAGTTCCGATCCGTTAAGCGTAATCGTTCCGTTATTGAGACTTTCGTCGAAGGTAACTATGTCGCCCGCGTTAGCGTAATTAATCGCTTCGCGTAATGAAATAACGCGGTCATAGGCATCGACGACGTCGTCGAGGGTTGTAACAACGGTCGAGGGCGTCTCCGGATTCGTTCTGACCGAAACGACCTTAGACCATGCGGAATTAGCGGCGTTTTCGTTCCCGGAAATTGCGCGGATCTTCAGTCGATAGACGGCGTCGACGTCGAGGTTCGAGATTGTCAGGCTCGTAGCGTTGTCGGCGTTAATCGCCGTAAAGGCGCCTTCTTCTTCGGCGTATGCGACGTTATAGCGCGCGGCGCCGAAGATCGGCGTCCAGCTTACGGTAATTGAGTCGGCGCCCGGTTGAATTGCGGTAAAGACAGGCGCTGCGAGTGTCCAATGGTCTCCGTCGAATTCATACGCGCCCAAATCGATCGCTCCGAGCGCGACGCGCGCGTTGACTGCGAGATCGGTTGTAATTCCCTCAGGTAGGTAGGACGCGTCGCCTGCGTTGATCGCGAAGGAGTTATCGGCGAGGGCGTAGTCGCCGTTTCCTAGGTCGGCAAAGAGCGGGACGCTTTCGGCGTACGGATAGTTGTTCTCGCCCGACGTCCACTCGGTAAAGCTGGAGAGCGTGTTGTACGCTTTAATTTGCGAGGCGGGATTGGATAACGCGAGGTCTTCGCCGCTATTGATGGCAATGATCGAGTTGTAGAATGTCGGTGTGGCTCTCATTGGGGCTGCGTATACGTAGACTCCGCCGCCGGAAGACGCCGTATTGTTGACAATCGTGCAATTCGTTAGGATTCCGTTTGTATAGTACGCGTAGACTCCGCCGCCGGAGCCTGCCGTATTGCCGGTAATGGCGCAATTAATCAGAGCCGGGGTTCCGGAGGACGCGTAGACTCCACCGCCGGAGGAAGACGCCGAGTTGCCGGTAATGGCACAATTCGTCAGAGTCGGGGTTCCGGAGGACGCGTAGACTCCGCCGCCGGAACTTGCCGTATTGCCGGTAATAGCGCAATTCGTCAGAGTCGATGTTCCGGAGTACGCGTAGACTCCGCCGCCGTAAGGCGCCGAATTACCGACAATCGTGCAATTCGTTAGGATTGCGTTTGAACCGTATGAATAGACGCCGCCGCCGTAGCATCCTCCATAATTCGTCACTTTATTGTCGGAAATCGCGCAATCCGACAAAATAACGGATCCGTTGTACGCGTAGACGCCGCCACCGCCGGAAGACGCAGTGTTTCCGGTGATGGCGCAATCGGTCAGCGTTAGGATTGCGTCTGAACCGTATGAATAGACTCCGCCGCCGCGGTAAGACGCCGTATTGTCGGTAATGGTGCAATCGGTCAGAGTTGATGATCCTTCGTACGCGTAGACTCCACCGCCGTAACTTGCCGTATTACCGGTAATGGTGCAATTAGTCAGAGTCGAGGTTCCGGAGGACGCGTAGACTCCACCGCCGGAATACGCCGTATTGCCGGTAATGGCGCAATTAGTCAGAGTCGGGGTTCCGGAGGTCGCGTAGACTCCGCCGCCGAAATACGTGGCGCTGTTTCCGTCAAAGGTCGAATCGGTAATCGCGAGGGTTCCGAGCGAATAAACTCCGCCTCCGGTATTTGCGCTATTTGCGGTAAAGACGCTCGCGTCAACGGTAAGCGACGAACCGTCGAGAACGTAAATAGCGCCCCCTCGGTCGCCGACGCTATTGCCGCTAAACCGCGAGCCTTGAACGGTCGCTTGACTGTCGTATCCGATCGCGATCGCGCCGCCGAGGGAATTGGCTCTGTTATTGATAAATGCCGAATCGATAATTTCGTACGTCGAATAGTTCGCGTTAAACGCTCCGGAGTTGTAACCGGCGGAGCTATTCTCTACGACGACGCGGTTCGCGCGAACCAAGCTGTAATTAGCGTCGATTGCGCCGCCGCAGTCGCCCGATCCGCCGACGAAACCGTTGACGAGGGCGAGAGAATCGATCGAGAAGGCGTTCTCCCGGTCGTTCGTTCTCACGTTGAAAATACGCGATTGGGCGTTGGCGTCGATCGTTAAGCCCGGCGCGTCGTTTTCCGTATCCCAGAGCGCGGAGGCGTTGATCGTCATCGGCTTATCGACGTTGATCTGCGTTCCGCCGAGGGTAATCGTTCCTCCGGCGAGGTTAGGCGCGAAGGCAATCGTATCGCCGTTTTGTGCGTAGAGTTCGACCGCTTCGCGGAGGGAAATCTCATGGTCGTACGCGTCGACGACGTCGTCGAGCGTCGTAACGACGAGGGAAGGCGTTTCCGGATTTGTACGAACGGAAACGACGTCTGACCAAGAGGAGTTTGCGGCGTTTTCATTACCGCTAACGGCGCGAACTTTGAGCTGATAGACCGCGTCGAGAGCGAGTCCGGAGATCGTTAGCGTCGTATTGGCGCCGGCGTTAATCGTCGTAAATGCATTTTCGCCCTCTTGCGAGTAGGCGAGATAGTATTTGCTCGCGCCGACGATCGGCGTCCAGGTCACGGTAATCGAATCGGCGCCGGGAACGAGGGAAACGAACTCGGGGGGCGCGAGCTTCCACGTTTCGTCGTCGTATTCGTAGGCTCCTAAATCGACCGCGCCCAACGCGACGCGCGGATTTCCGGCGAGGTCGGTCGTCATGCCCTCCGTTAGATAGGCGTCGTTTCCAAAGTTTATCGCGACGGAATCATACGCGAGGGTATAGTCGCCGTTCGCTGGGTCTGCGAAGACCGAAAGTCCGGGATTGTATTGGCGGTTATTGATCGTTTCGTTCCAAGTCGCGTCGTTTGTGAGCGTGTTATAGCCGTTGAGAACGCCGTGATTGAGAATCGATTCTTCCCCGTTCGTGTGAAGGACGATCGAGTTATAGAGATTGGCGGTTCTGTCGGGATAGACGTATAGATCATTTCCGCCTCCTGCGGCAAAGTTGTCGACGATCGTCGTATTGATCGCGTTGAGACTTGTTCCGACATACACGCCGCCGCCGCGTCGTGAGGAGCTATTGCCGTAAACGAGCGAGTTCTCCAAGTTCAACGTTCCCCCGTAGACGCCGATCGCCCCGGCGTCGTGGTAGATCGTAAGAGAACGATTATTCGTAAAGACGGAGTTGCGAATCGTCGCCGATCCGTTCATATTGAAATCGACGGCGCCCGACGCGCGATCAGTCGAGGTATTATTGACAAAAACGCAATTGTCGACGAGCGAACCCGACGCGCCAAGAGATAGCGCGCCTCCGGACTGTTTCGCCGTATTGCCGTCAAACGTTGCGTTCGTAATCGTCGTCGTCTTCGCGACGTGAACGGCGCCGGAATAGGAATCGGAAACGTTATTAAGGAATTGAACGTTGTCGATCGTTGTCGCGCCGTTGAGATACGCCGCGCCGCCGTCGCCTTTGGCGTAGTTTCCGGAGAAGACGCCGTTGAGAATCGTCGCCGTACCCGAAGCGCCGACGTCGACCCCGCCGCTACGTCCGTCCGTTCGATTACTGGTTAAAGTTACGCCGTTGAGAGAAACGAGTCCGTCGGAGTCGAAACCGCCGCCGTACGACGTCGCAAAGTTGTTTCTAACCTCGCCGTCCGTCATGACGAGCGTTCCGCCTGATCGAACGTGAGCGGCGCCGCCGTTTTGAGCTTGGTTCCCCGTAAAGGTCGAGTTCGTGATCGTCGCCGTTGAGTTCGCGATCACGTCGATCGCGCCGCCGTCCTTTGCGGAGTTGTTCGTAAAGATCGAATTATCGGCCGTTAGCGTTCCGTTAACGTGAACGGCCCCGCCTGTGTCTTGCGTTGAATTCTCCTCAAAAGTCGTTCCCGACACGGTTAGGGTGGAGCCGTTCCCGTCGGAAATCGCGCCGCCGCCGGACGAAGCCGAATTGCTCTTGAAGTAGGAATCGACGACGGTCGCCGAACCTGACGCCAGGTCGATCGCGCCGCCCCATCCGCCAGTATTGCCGATCGCGCTGATTTCGGTGAGCGTTACGTTCGTCGCCTCGAGTCTAATCGCGCCGCCGTATCCGGCGTTGTTTCCTGTAAATTCGACGTTTGAAATCGTTCCATTGGAACCTCGCGCGAGAAGCGCGCCGCCACCGCCGTTCGCCGTGTTCGAATCAAAGCTCGATTCTTCGATCGTCCAACCGTTCCCTTCAAGCCAGATCGCGCCGCCTTCGCTACTAGTGTTGCCTGTGAAGGTTGCTTCGGAAATCGTTAAACTCGTCTGCTGATAGAACTCTCCTGCTCCGCCGTAACTCGACGAGGCGTTTTCCGTAAAGTCGCAACCAGTAAACGATAGCGCGCCGCCGTCGGCTTTGAGAGCGCCGCCGTAGTCGTTCGCGGTGTTGCTCGTAAAGGTCGAATTTGTAATCGTTCCGATTGCGTTCGTATCCCGATACCAGAATCGAATAGCGCCTCCGTAAACGTCAGCGTGATTGCCCGTGAAAGTCGCATTATCGGCGACGACGTTTCCTTCGGCGTAAATCGCTCCGCCGTCGCTGGCGGCGTAGTTATTTGTGAAGGTGGAATCTTTAAACATCATTTCGCTCCACGATGAAACGGCGCCGCCCCAACGACCCGTATTATGGTCGAAGACAGTATTCTGAACGGTCGCATGACTATCATAAGCGATAAAGAGAGCACCGCCGTCGGAGGGGCTTGAGTTTTCAGAAAAATTCGAATCTTCGAGCGTCCAGGTTCCGCCTCTAATCCAAATAGCGCCGCCGTTGCCGTTCGCCGATTGATTTCGGGTAAAGTTCGATTCGGAAATCGCCAGGCTTGACGGATAATAGAACTGAGCGGCTCCGCCGATATTCGACGCAACGTTTTCCGTAAAATCGCAGTTTGTTATCGTATATCCGCCGCCGTCCGTTTTAATCGCGCCCCCTTCATTATCGGACGTATTGTTCGTAAAATTTGAGTTTGTAATCGTTACAGTTGAGTTTGTGTCTCGATTCCAGAATCGAATAGCGCCGCCGTCGACGTCGGCGTGATTGCCCGTAAGAGTCGCATTATCGGCGACGACGTTTCCTTCGGCGTAAATCGCCCCGCCGTCGATGGTCGCGCTATTGTTCGTAAAGGTCGAATCGTTTATCGTTAGCGCGCCCAATGAGCTAATCGCGCCGCCGTTTCTGATCGCTGAGTTCTCCACGAATTCGCAGTCGGAAAAGCTTCCCGTTACACGTTGGGAGTAAACGGCGCCGCCATGATTCGCCTCGTTCTCGGTAAAGACGCTTGACTCAACGGTAAACGACGAGCCGTCGATTGCATAGATCCCACCGCCTTTACCATTCGTCGTATTGTCGGAAAACGCGCTGGCGGTTATGTTAGCGTTTGGAGCGGCGAGATAGAGTCCGCCGCCGTTGCCGCTCGCCGTATTGTTGGAAAAATCGCAATTGTCAACGAGCGAGTTCGACGCATAGGTTGAGATTGCGCCTCCGCGGGGCGAGGCGTTGCTCGTAAAGACGCTCGACTTTACGTAGAGCGCCGAACCTCCGAGCGCATAGATCGCGCCCCCGTAAGCGCCCGCGTTATTGTCCGAAAAGACGCTCGACTCCGCTGTAAACGTCGCGCCGTTGTTCGTATAGATAGCGCCGCCGTATGAGTTCGAGCGATTATTCTTAAAGGCGGCGTTTTCGACAGACAAATAACCAGACGTAAGTTTAATCGCGCCGCCAACGTCCGAATTACAGCCGTTCGCTAAGGTCAGACCTTTGAACAAAACGGGCGACGTCTCGGTTCCGGCGACGACTTCAAAGATTCTCGTCGCGTCGGCGCCGCTGATCGTCAGACCGGGCGCGTCGTTCTGCGCGTCCCAGAGCGTGGAGGCGTCGATCGTTATCGGCTTATCGACGTTGATCTGCGCTCCGCCGAGGGTAATCGTTCCTCCGGCGAGGCTAGGCGCGAAGGTAATCGTATCGCCGCTTTGAGCGTAGAGTTCGACCGCTTCGCGAAGCGAGATCAAGTGATCGTAGGCGTTCACGACGTCGTCGAGGGTCGTGACGACGAGGGACGACGTCTCCGGGACGCTAGTAACGACGGTAACGACGTCGGACCAAGGCGAGTTTGCGACGTCGTCGTAATCGCTGACGGCGCGGACTCTAACGCGATACGTCGCGTTCTCCGTTAGACCCGTAATCGTGAAGGAGGTATTGTCTCCGACGTTGATCGACGTGAAGGCGCCGTCTCCTTCGGCGTAGGCGAGATAGTACTTAGTAGCGTAGGGGATTGCGTTCCAAGTCGCGGCAATCGAGGTCGCGGTAAAATCGGCGACGTCGAGCGTTGGCGCGGGCAAGGTCCAGTCGTAGCGCTCGTAGGCGCCCAAATCGACGAAGTCATAGCTTATGCGGGCGTTTCCCGCGAGGTCGGTTTCAGTGGTAACGTACGCATTGTCGCCGCGATCGAACGCCTG
>ONGM01000299.1 GCA_900317365.1 uncultured Planctomycetota bacterium | reverse complement strand
CTTCGAACTACCCGATCCGACGGCGGAATATTACCTCTGCGTCGAGCTCGATACGGACGAAGAGGTCGAAGAGTCGATCGAGACGAACAACCTCGCGATTAGCGCGAAGATCAGCGCGAATTTCGTCGCGCCTTACCTCGCCGTCGTTTCCACCGAAACGGAGAAGGGGGATCCGTCTCAGCCGCTGACCTTCACCGGTTGGGCGTACGATCCGACCTCCGGCGTTCGCATGCCGGGCGTCGACGTCAAGATCTTCATTACCTCCGGGGAGATCGTCCGCACGATTACCGCAACGACCGACGAAACCGGCGCCTTCCAAACGACCTGGACGCCCCTCTCGACAGAATGCGGCTCCTATACGATCGGCGCGACGCACCCGCTCTATAACTCTGCGGACGTGCAAGATCGCTTCAGCCTCATGCGCATGACGACGAACTTCACGCGCGCCGTCTTGACGATGGTCGAGAAGCAGAGCGCGATGGGAACCTTCGAGATTACGAACAACTCGTCGGATCCGATCACCGGGTTGCGGTACGAGGTCGAAGGTCTTCCGTCGAACGTGGAAGTTGACGTTCATTTCTCGAGCGAGGATCCGTCGACCGGCGACGCGGTGATCGCGGCCGGTCAGACGATTACCGCGACGATTACCGCGAAAGCGCTCGACGCTTCCGTCTCGGTCTCCGAAGCGACCTTGCGAATCAAGAGCAACGAGACGTCCGACGTCGTCGGCGCTTTGAATTTCCGCGTCTACCCGGCGCAGCCGAAACTTGCGTGCGATACGAAGTCGCTGACCGGCGCCGTTACGATCGGCAAGACGAAGTTCGTCGAGTTCACGCTCACGAACGAAAGCGGCGCCGACTCCGGCCCGATTACGGTCGACCTGCCTGATATCGAGTGGATGCGCTCGATTAGCGGAACGACCCTGGAGTCCCTCGCTCCGGGCGAGTCGACGACGGTCAAACTGGCGCTGACTCCAGGCGCCGGAACGCCGCTCACCGTGTACCAAGGCTCCGTCGCCGTACGGTACTCGAACACCGGCTTGAACGTCGATTTTAAATTCCGCACGACGACCGACGCGTTCGGCGATCTGACGGTCAAAGCGGTCGACGAGTACTACTATTACTCCGAAGGCGAGAACCAGCCGACCCTTGTCAACGCGACCGTTAAAGTCGTCGACTCCGTCTCGAAAGCGGTTAAGGTCGAAGGGAAGACCGACGCGACCGGTTGTTACACGGCGCAAGCGCTGCCGGAAGGATACTACGACGTCTACGTCTCCGCAGAAGGACACGACGCGTTCTCGCGCACCGTCTACGTCGATCCGGAAAACGTCGAACTGCTCGCGACCCTCTCGCTCCAAACGGTGCGTTACGAATGGACCGTTACGCCGACTCAGATCGAGGACAAGTACGATATTACGATCGAGACGATTTACGAAACGAACGTGCCCGCGCCGGTCGTTACCGTCGAACCGACTCGAATCGACCTCTCCGATCTTCTCGACGCCGGTCAGCGCAAGCAGATCGACTTCACCTTTACGAACCACGGTCTCATCGCGGCGCTCGACGTCGGACTCGATTTCAGCTATCATCCGAACGTCAAGTTCACGGCGCTCGTCGATAATCTGGACGTCCTTCCCGCCAAGACGAGCTATACGATTCCGGTGATTATCGAACGCATCGATCCGGAAGCGGACGTTTACGACGACGAAGAAGACGTCTCGAACGCGCTTCTCAACGACCAGACAAACGGATTGAACTCCGTCGTCTTTGAGAATTCGCACGCCAGCGGGATTGGTTTCGCGCTTTCCGAGACCCTCGCGAACGATAATACGATCGAGACGGAAAAAGCCTCCTTCTCCGGCGACTGCTATCTCGCGGCGGGATACCATTACAGTTATCAGTTCAACGGACGCGTCTGGAAGACCGGTTCGATCTCGGTGATTACGCCGGCTGATTTCATCTGTCCGACGAGTCCGCTAACTTACTACACGTGTCCCTGCGTCGCTTTGGGCACGTGCGGCGGCTATATTCCGGAAGCGACTTACACGCCGATTCCCATTACGATCAAGGCGCTCACGACGTGCAACGAGTACGACCAATGCCTGATCGATCGACTTCCGCATATTCTCACGGCGCTCGACGGCTACGCGCCGACGGCGAACGGATTTGCGAGCGCGGATCGTTACGGCGCGACCGCGCCGAGCGCTTCCGCCGCGTTTGCCGCGCTTTCGAGAATCGGCGAAGCCGGCGCGCTTCTCCAGAGCCTCGACTCCGTCTTGGAACAGTTGTGGTACTGCAACGAAGATCTGCAACCGCGCCGCGACGGTTGGCTGACCACGCTCTGGAGCGATCTCTTCCTGACGAGCGCCGTTACCGACGTCGGTTCCTCCGGTATCCATACGACGAACGACTATATTAACTCGCTCTACGACGCCTTCTACGACGAAGTGAAGAAACTTGGCGAGTCGATTACGTGGGCGCTCGAATTGGTCGGCGACGAAGTCTGGATTCAAGAGTCGACGAACGCCAACGTCGCCGCATTCCTGACGGCGGCGGCGAACGCGACGAGCGACAATACGCTGACGGCGGCCGAAGAGTCCGCTCTGCGCGCCATGACCTTGCCGTCGTCGATCTCCTCGACGCAAGTCGACGCCTTTATCGCTCGGTTGCGCAATACGCTCAACAACTACGCGCAAGGCGTCTACGCGCGCGCCGATCGTCCGAACGGCGCGAGCGACAACTTCGTCGATTTCGCGTTCTTCGCCAACTCCTACGACTCCGGAATCGACGCCTGGCAAGATTTCGAAGCGGAAGGGTTCGTCAATCCGTTCGACAAACTGAAGTCGATGCGCTCGAACCTGTACGACGTTTGGGAAGAATCGATCGCGCGTTACGGCGTCTGCGCTTCCGTGAAACTCCAACTGAAGCAAACCGCCGTCTTGACTCGCGACGCCTTCGACGCTCAACTCGTCCTCGACAACGCGCTCGGAAGCGAAATCCAAGACGTCAGCGTCGATATCGTTATCTACGACGAGTGGGGGAACGACGTTACGAATAAGTTCGGATTCCGCGCGCCGGAGACGGAGAACTTCTACGGCGCCGAAGCCGACAATCTCGGCAACCTCGCCGCGAACACCTCCGGTCAAGCGAACTGGATCTTCGTGCCTTCCACCGACTGCGCGAAGGGCGTTACGGAG